>NZ_JBHEUZ010000007.1:36661-241438 GCF_041925275.1 Parapedobacter sp. 2B3
ACAAGCGGAAGTAGCTCAATTGGTAGAGCGATAGCCTTCCAAGCTATAGGTTGCGGGTTCGAGACCCGTCTTCCGCTCATAACGTGTTGAGCAAGCTCCGTCAGCCCACCAACTAGGTGAATTGACGGGGATTTGATTGTAAACACAAAAGCCGATGTAGCTCAGCGGTAGAGCACTTCCTTGGTAAGGAAGAGGTCATGGGTTCAAGTCCCATCATTGGCTCGTAAGGGTAACATAAGTTAACATTTATACATTAAAATTTTAAATTACTAATTCGCATAAACATGGCAAAAGAGAAATTTGACCGCAGTAAGCCGCACTTAAACATTGGTACGATCGGTCACGTTGACCACGGTAAGACAACCACTACTGCTGCAATTACGAAAGTATTGGCAGATAAGGGACTTTCTGAAGTCCGTTCTTTTGATTCAATCGACTCCGCTCCGGAAGAAAAAGAGCGTGGTATCACCATCAATACGTCGCACGTTGAATACCAGACTGCCAACCGTCACTATGCGCACGTTGACTGCCCGGGTCACGCTGACTATGTGAAGAACATGGTTACAGGTGCTGCCCAAATGGACGGTGCTATCATCGTGGTAGCTGCTACGGATGGTCCTATGCCCCAAACGCGTGAGCACATCCTTTTGGCCCGTCAGGTAGGCGTACCGGCTTTGGTTGTGTTTATGAACAAAGTGGATTTGGTAGATGACCCGGAGCTGTTGGATTTGGTTGAAATGGAAATCCGCGAGTTGCTGTCATTCTACGAATATCCAGGTGACGATATCCCGGTAGTGCGTGGATCTGCCCTTGGTGGTTTGAATGGAGAAGCCGAGTGGGTAGATAAAATCATGGAATTGATGGATGCCGTAGATAACTACATCCCGATTCCTCCGCGGTTGACAGAACTTCCGTTCCTGATGCCGATTGAAGACGTATTCTCCATCACCGGTCGTGGTACGGTTGCTACAGGACGTATTGAGCGTGGTGTGATCAATACAGGTGATCCGGTTGAAATCTTGGGTATGGGTGCTGAGAACTTGAAGTCTACCGTAACAGGTGTGGAAATGTTCCGCAAGATTTTGGATTACGGTGAGGCGGGTGATAACGTAGGTCTGCTGTTGCGCGGTATTGAAAAAACCGATATCCGTCGTGGTATGGTAATCTGCAAACCCGGCTCAGTAACTCCGCACACCGAGTTCAAAGCGGAAGTTTACGTGTTGTCAAAAGCTGAGGGTGGCCGCCATACGCCGTTCTTCAACAAATACCGTCCGCAATTCTATTTCCGTACCACAGACGTAACCGGCGAAATTTCTCTGCCTGATGGCGTAGAGATGGTTATGCCTGGTGATAACGTAACGATCACGGTGAAGTTAATCAACGCTATCGCGATGGAAAAAGGTCTCCGTTTCGCTATCCGCGAAGGTGGTCGGACAGTAGGTGCCGGACAGGTGACTGAAATCATTGCTTAATCCGTTAAGCAGCTGAATAGCAACATAAAGACAAAGTACCCATCAAAGGGTACTTTGTTCTTGAATACACGGGCATAGTTCAATGGTAGAATAGAGGTCTCCAAAACCTTTGATCTGGGTTCGAATCCTGGTGCCCGTGCTAATTATCGACAGAACATGGCGAACGTACTTGAATTTATAAAAGATTCCTATATCGAGATGACCCAAAAGGTCACTTGGCCCACTTGGGGCCAATTGCAAAATTCGGCCGTGGTTGTATTAGTTGCATCCATTATTATTGCACTACTTATATTCGGGATGGATAAGGCATCGAGTAACGTGCTCGAATTGTTCTATAATATTGGGTCTTAAGTCGGGGAAGAAGAAATGGCAGATCAAGCACTGAAATGGTATGTTGTACGGGCCGTAAGCGGTAAGGAAAAGAAAGTAAAACAATACATTGAGGCCGAGGTAAATCGCTTGGGCGTCAGCCACCTCATCCCCCAAGTGCTGATCCCGATGGAAAAATATTATCAGATGCGCGATGGCAAGAAAGTGGCCAAGGAGCGTAATTTCTATCCGGGATACGTATTGCTGGAAATGGCGTTGGATGGTGAATTGGAGCACGTCATAAAAAATATTAACAGCGTAGTAGGCTTCTTGGGCGACAAGGCAGGGAATCCGATTCCGTTGCGCCCGGCCGAAATAAACCGCATCTTAGGTAAGGTGGACGAGATGTCCGAACAGGGCGAGCTGATGGGCGTGCCGTTCTACGTAGGGGAATTGGTGAAGGTGAACGACGGCCCTTTCAATGGATTTACGGGCGAAATCGAAGAGGTGAACGAGGAGAAGAAGAAGCTGAAAGTGATGGTAAAGGTGTTCGGCCGCAAAACCCCGCTCGAATTGAATTATATACAGGTAGAAAAGGAATAAGCACATCCCGCGGGAAGGGATAGTTCTTTTTTTTCTGCTGCGCTTGATATTCACAAAAAAGTTGTACCTTTGCACTCCATTTTGGGGTGCTCCGTAGTTAAATGATAAGCGCTTCAAAATCTAAATGTTACGTTATAATGCTTCCAACTTACTAACAAACATTTATTTAATTAAATTTAAGATCGAGAAATGGCAAAAGAAGTCAGTGCGTTAGTAAAATTACAAGTGAAGGGTGGCGCTGCGAATCCATCTCCCCCAGTAGGGCCCGCTTTGGGTGCGAAAGGGGTGAACATCATGGAATTTTGCAAGCAATTCAATGCTCGTACGCAAGACAAGCCAGGCAAAGTATTGCCCGTCGTGATTACCGTGTATAGCGACAAATCATTCGATTTTATCATTAAGACCCCTCCCGTGGCGATCCAGTTGGTGGAAGCATCGGGTGTGAAAAAGGGATCGGGCGAGCCTAACCGTAAAAAGGTAGGTGCGGTGACCTGGGAACAGGTAGAAGCCATTGCCAAAGATAAAATGACTGATTTGAATGCGTTTACGGTCGAGTCGGCCATGCGTATGGTTGCCGGAACGGCACGTAGTATGGGTATTACGGTGAGTGGTAGCGCCCCCTGGAATAATTAATTAACGAAATCAGTTTAAGAAAGTGGCAAGATTAACAAAAAATCAGAAAGCGGCACTATCCAAGATTGAAGCTGGTAAAGCATATTCGTTACAAGAGGCATCAGCCTTGGTAAAGGATATAACCAATGCAAAGTTTGATGCGTCGGTGGATATCGATGTACGCCTCGGCGTGGATCCCCGTAAAGCGAATCAAATGGTGCGCGGTATCGCCACTTTGCCACATGGTACGGGCAAGACTGTCCGTGTATTGGTGCTCTGCACGCCTGATAAGGAAGAAGAGGCCAAGGCTGCAGGAGCAGACCATGTTGGATTGGACGATTACATCAGCAAGATCGAAGGTGGGTGGACCGATATCGATATCATCATTACCATGCCTAGTGTGATGGCAAAAGTAGGTAGATTGGGCCGTATCCTCGGTCCGCGTAACCTCATGCCGAATCCGAAAACAGGTACGGTGACGACCGATGTCGGTAAAGCGGTGACCGAGGTGAAAGCAGGCAAGATTGATTTCAAGGTGGACAAGACGGGGATTATCCATACGTCTGTCGGTAAAGTATCTTTTTCACCCGAAAAAATCTATGAAAATGCCCTGGAAGTGTTGCAGACAATTTCCAAATTGAAGCCGTCGGCAGCTAAGGGGACTTATTTCAAGAGTATTTACCTTTCTTCCACCATGAGTCCAAGTGTTCAAATCGAAACGAAATCAGTAGCGGGAATTTAATCATGAAAAGAGAAGAAAAACAAGAAATTGTTAAAGCTTTAGCTGAGCAGATTAAATCGTACGGTAATTTTTATATTGCCGACACTGCTGACTTGACCGTGGCGAAAATCAACGGGATACGCCGTAAGTGCTTTGATAGAGGGATTGCGATCCAAGTGGTCAAGAACACGTTGATCCAGAAGGCGCTCGTAGAGGCCGGAGTTGATTCGGAAGAGCTGTTGGGCGTCTTGAAAGGGTCGTCCACGATGTTGTTTTCCGAAACGGGTAATGCACCGGCTAAGTTGATCAAGGAGCTTCGCAAAGAGGGCGACAAGCCCGTTCTGAAAGGCGCCTACATCGATGCGGCTGTATTCATCGGAGACAACCAGGTAGATACGCTGTCCAAGCTCAAGTCGAAGAACGAACTCATCGGCGATATCATCGGACTGTTGCAGTCGCCTGCCAAGAACGTGGTTTCCGCACTTCAGTCCGGAGGCAATACATTGGCCGGTTTGGTTAAAACTTTACAGGAGAGAGGTTAATCGGGTCCCTCCAAATCAATACCCGAAGGATTATTCATTGTTTTTTAAAAAGTAAATTCAAAAATTAAAAATAAAATGGCAGATTTAAAAGCGTTTGCTGAGCAGTTGGTAAACTTGACAGTAAAGGAAGTTAACGAGTTAGCTCAAATCTTGAAAGACGAGTACGGCATTGAGCCTGCTGCAGCTGCAGTGGCTGTTGCTGGTCCGGCTGCTGGCGGTGATGCGCCTGCCGCAGCAGAAGAAAAATCAGCTTTCGATGTGATTTTGAAAGAAGCTGGCGGTCAGAAATTAGCTGTGGTTAAATTGGTTAAAGATTTGACAGGCCTTGGCTTGAAAGAAGCAAAAGACTTAGTTGACGGTGCGCCGAAAGAAATCAAAACCGGTGTCGCTAAAGACGAAGCTGAAGCTTTGAAAAAGCAACTTGAAGAAGCAGGAGCTGTTGTTGAGATCAACTAATTCGGTTCATACAACACACCTGGATGGGGTAGACTCTGACGTGAATTTCGTCAGAGTCTATTCCTATTTATGACTTTTCCTCTCATTACCAGTACCAAATCCGTGCTGTATGGATGCCTCTTACACGGCGAAAGCAGCGTCAAAGTGCAGTTTAAATAGTTAAACTAAAATCTTATTCCCTTGGCAAACAAAAATATTCAAAACGAAAGAGTGAATTTTGCAAGCAGCAGAAAGGTAATCGACTACCCTGATTTTCTGGATGTGCAATTGGAATCTTTCAGGGAGTTTTTTCAACTAGAAACAACTTCCGACAACCGCCATCAGGAAGGGTTGTTTAAGGTTTTTTCCGAAAACTTCCCCATTTCTGATTCAAGGAACATCTTTGTACTTGAGTTTTTGGATTATTTCATCGATCCGCCGCGTTACGGTATACAGGAGTGTATCGAGCGTGGGTTGACTTACAGTGTCCCGCTCAAGGCAAAGCTACGTCTCTCGTGTAACGACGAGGAGCACGAGGATTTCGAAACCATCGTGCAGGACGTTTATTTAGGGACCATCCCTTACATGACCCCGAAGGGAACCTTTGTGATCAACGGTGCGGAGCGCGTAATCGTATCGCAGTTGCACCGGTCGCCGGGCGTGTTTTTCGGCCAGAGCCGGCATACAAATGGCACCAAGTTATATTCTGCACGGGTAATCCCGTTCAAAGGGTCATGGATTGAATTTGCGACAGACGTGAACAACGTGATGTACGCATATATAGACCGTAAAAAGAAATTCCCGGTTACCACGCTTCTGCGCGCCATCGGTTACGATTCAGACAAGGACATCCTGGAGTTGTTTGAGTTGGCAGACGAAGTGAAGGTTAGCAAGTCGGGACTCAAGAAATATGTAGGCCGTAAATTGGCCGCAAGGGTATTGAAGAAATGGATCGAGGATTTTGTGGATGAAGATACCGGCGAAGTGGTTTCGATCGACCGTAACGAGGTCGTATTGGAACGCGAAACGGTATTGGAAGATGACCATATCGATCTCATCATCGATGCAGGCGTTAAGTCGATCATCCTGACCAAGGAAGATACGGCCAACAACGCCGATTATTCCATTATTTACAATACCCTGCAAAAAGATACCTCGAACTCGGAAAAAGAGGCCGTGGAACATATCTATCGACAACTGCGTAACGCCGAACCACCCGATGAGGAAACGGCACGTGGTATCATCGAACGCTTGTTCTTCTCCGACAAACGTTACGATCTTGGCGATGTGGGCCGGTACCGTATCAACCGCAAGCTGCAGTTGGATACCCCGGATGAAACCAAGGTCCTTACGCGCGAGGATATCATTGCCATCGTGAAGTATTTGATCAACTTAATCAACTCCAAAGCGGAAGTCGATGACATCGACCACCTGTCTAACCGGAGGGTGCGTACCGTAGGGGAGCAATTGTACTCACAATTCGGCGTAGGGCTTTCCCGGATGGCCCGTACCATCCGCGAGCGGATGAACATCCGTGACAACGAGGTGTTTACACCTACGGATTTGATTAATGCACGGACGTTGTCATCCGTCATCAATTCGTTCTTTGGTACCAATCAGCTATCGCAGTTCATGGACCAAACGAACCCATTGGCAGAGATCACGCACAAGCGTAGGTTGTCAGCCCTCGGGCCCGGCGGTCTGTCGCGTGAGCGTGCCGGATTTGAGGTGCGCGACGTGCACTATACCCACTACGGCCGGTTGTGTACGATCGAGACACCGGAAGGACCGAACATCGGGTTGATTTCGTCACTCTGCGTACACGCCAAGATCAATAACCTGGGTTTCATTGAAACGCCCTATCGGCGGGTCGACGATGGACGGGTTGTGGTTGAAGAACCGGTGATTTACCTTTCGGCAGAAGATGAGGATGGTAAAACCATTGCACAGGCGAATGCCGAATACGACGACAAGGGGAATTTCATTACCCCGAAGGTGAAGGCACGTTACGAGGGTGACTTCCCGGTTATCGAACCGGAAAAACTGGATTTGATGGACATTGCGCCGAATCAGATCACCTCTATCGCCGCTTCACTGATTCCGTTCCTGGAACACGATGACGCCAACCGCGCGCTGATGGGTTCCAACATGCAGCGCCAAGCGGTGCCGCTGTTGCGTCCGGAAGCCCCGGTAGTAGGTACGGGGTTGGAAGGCCGCGTGGCACGCGACTCCCGCACGTTGATCAATGCAGAAGCGAAGGGCGTGGTGGAATATGTGGATGCGAATGAAATCAAGATCAGGTATGAGCGTACGGATGATGACCGGTTGGTCTCGTTTGATGATGACGTGAAGACCTATCGCTTGATCAAGTTCAAGAAGACGAACCAAAGTACCTGCATTAACCTGAAGCCGATTGTTAAAAAAGGGCAGCAGGTAGAGAAGGGGCAGGTGCTGTGCGAAGGCTATGCTACGCAAAGCGGTGAACTTGCATTGGGACGCAATTTGAAGGTTGCATTTATGCCCTGGCAAGGGTTTAACTTCGAGGATGCGATCGTGATCTCGGAGCGTGTGGTAAGCCAGGATATCTTCACATCGCTGCATATCGAAGAGTTCGAACTGGAAGTGCGTGATACGAAGCGGGGTGAGGAAGAGCTCACGGCAGATATCCCGAATGTTTCGGAGGAAGCCACCAAGGATTTGGATGAAAACGGTATTATCCGTGTGGGTGCGGAAGTGCGCGACGGGGATATCCTCATCGGCAAGATCACCCCTAAAGGCGAATCCGACCCATCGCCGGAAGAAAAGCTGCTTCGTGCCATCTTTGGCGATAAAGCGGGCGATGTGAAAGATGCGTCGTTGAAGACCCCGCCGTCAATCAATGGCGTGGTGATCGATACGAAGTTGTTCTCGCGGGCGAAGAAAGTAGCTAAAGAAGAGGAGAAAAAAGCGCTCGACAAACTCGATGGCCAACATACGAAGGCATTGAAAGCCCTTAAAGACAAGTTGATAGATAAGTTGTTTACCATTGTAAACGGCAAGACTTCGCAAGGGGTCTATAATGTCTATAAGGAGCTGCTTGTACCCAAAGGGTCCAAGTTTACGCAACGTATCCTAAGTGAGTTGGAGTACACGAACATCAACCCGGCGGGATGGACGACGGATGAGGATAAAAACGAGCTGATCAAGCAGACGCTTCACTTCTATAATATCAAGTTGAATGAAGAACTGGGGGCCTATAAGCGCGATAAATTTGCGATCAGCGTGGGTGATGAGCTGCCCTCAGGTATCGTACAGATGGCTAAGGTATTCATTGCGAAGAAGCGGAAGCTCAAAGTAGGGGATAAGATGGCTGGCCGCCACGGAAACAAAGGTATCGTTGCACGTATTGTACGTGACGAAGACATGCCCTTCCTGGAGGACGGCACGCCGGTAGACATCGTGCTGAACCCGCTTGGGGTGCCTTCACGGATGAACCTCGGCCAGATTTACGAAACCGTACTGGGCTGGGCCGGGCAGAAATTGGGTGTCAAGTTTGCCACGCCGATTTTTGATGGTGCTTCTACGGAAGAGGTGGAAGGATGGGTGAAAAAGGCCGAGCTTCCCGAATCCGGCCGAACTTATCTCTATAACGGGTTGACCGGTGAGCGCTTTGACCAACCGACGACAGTGGGTGTGATTTACATGCTGAAATTGGGCCACATGGTCGATGACAAGATGCATGCCCGGTCCATCGGCCCGTACTCGCTCATTACGCAGCAACCGCTGGGTGGTAAAGCGCAATTCGGTGGTCAGCGTTTCGGGGAGATGGAAGTGTGGGCGCTGGAGGCATTCGGTGCGTCCAACATCCTCCAGGAAATCCTAACCGTTAAATCAGACGATGTGGTAGGTAGGGCCAAGACCTATGAAGCCATTGTGAAAGGCAACAACCTCCCAACCCCGTCTGTGCCCGAATCGTTCAACGTACTGGTGCACGAATTGAGAGGTTTAGGTTTGGATATCACGCTGGATTAATCAAGCATAGCGCGTTAACTTTAGAAACGAAAGTATGTCTTACAAGAAAGATAATAAGATAAAAAGTAACTTCACCTCCATTACGATCAGCTTGGCGTCGCCAGAGACCATTCTTGAGCGATCAAGCGGTGAGGTGGTTAAGCCGGAAACGATCAATTACCGGACGTATAAGCCGGAGCGTGATGGTTTGTTCTGCGAACGTATTTTTGGACCCGTAAAGGATTACGAGTGCCATTGCGGTAAGTACAAACGTATCCGGTACAAAGGCATCGTATGCGACCGTTGTGGCGTGGAGGTAACCGAAAAGAAAGTGCGCCGTGAGCGTATGGGGCACATCAGTTTGGTGGTACCCGTAGCTCACATCTGGTATTTCCGCTCCCTACCCAACAAGATCGGCTACCTGCTGGGGCTCCCCACCAAGAAGCTCGATATGATCATCTATTACGAGCGGTATGTCGTCATCCAATCGGGGGTTAAGGAAGAGGATGGTATCCAATACATGGATTTCCTGACGGAAGAAGAGTATCTTGATATTTTGGATACGCTGCCCAAGGAGAACCAATTCCTGGACGATACCGATCCCCAGAAATTCATCGCCAAGATGGGAGCCGAAGCGCTCGAGGAACTGCTGAAACGCCTGGACCTCGACCAGCTTTCTTATGACTTGCGCCACCAAGCGGCCAACGAAACTTCGCAGCAACGTAAGAACGAAGCGTTGAAACGCCTACAGGTGGTTGAAGCATTCCGCGGCTCGCGGGACCGGATAGAAAACCGTCCGGAATGGATGATTGTGAAAATCGTACCTATCATCCCGCCCGAGTTGCGCCCATTGGTGCCTTTGGAAGGTGGTCGTTTCGCTACTTCCGACCTGAATGATTTGTACCGTCGTGTGATCATCCGCAACAACCGGTTGAAGCGCTTGATGGAAATCAAGGCTCCTGAAGTGATCCTCCGCAACGAAAAGCGGATGTTGCAGGAAGCGGTAGATTCGCTGTTTGACAATTCCCGCAAGGTAAACGCCGTGAAAACGGAAGGAAACCGTGCGCTGAAGTCGTTGTCGGATATCCTTAAAGGTAAGCAAGGCCGGTTCCGCCAGAACCTGTTGGGTAAGCGGGTGGATTACTCCGCTCGTTCGGTCATCGTGGTGGGCCCGAACCTGAAACTGCATGAGTGTGGACTGCCGAAAGACATGGCAGCCGAGCTATATAAACCGTTCGTTATCCGTAAGATGATTGAGCGGGGCATCGTGAAAACGGTGAAATCAGCGAAGAAAATCGTGGACCGGAAGGACCCGGTTGTATGGGATATCCTCGAAAATGTGTTGAAAGGGCACCCCGTGCTGCTCAACCGTGCGCCAACACTGCACCGGTTGGGTATCCAGGCTTTCCAGCCGACCTTGGTGGAAGGCAAGGCGATCCAGCTACACCCGTTGGTGTGTACGGCGTTCAACGCCGACTTTGACGGTGACCAAATGGCGGTACACTTGCCATTGGGCAACGCTGCCATTCTGGAAGCACAGATATTGATGCTTGCGTCGCACAACATCCTCAACCCTGCGAATGGTACGCCGATCACGGTTCCTTCCCAAGACATGGTGTTGGGGCTTTACTACATGACCAAAGGCCGCAAAACCGACGAAAGCCGGGTAGTCAAAGGCGAAGGGATGACCTTCTACTCGGCCGAGGAGGTAATCATTGCCCATAACGAAAAGCAGATCGATTTGCACGCCTTCATCAAAGTGAAGACGAACGTAAGGGGTGCTGATGGTAATATCGAGGAGCGTGTCATCGAGACCACGGTTGGACGCGTGTTGTTCAATCAGGTTGTTCCGGAAGAGATCGGTTATGTAAACGAGTTGCTGACCAAGAAGTCGCTGCGCGATACCATTGGTAAGGTAGTTAAAATTACCGGTATGGCGCGTGCAGCGAAGTTTCTCGATGACATCAAGGAACTTGGTTTCCAGATGGCATTCAAGGGCGGGCTGTCGTTCAACCTACAGGATTTGAACATCCCCGACGCTAAAGTCGACCTTATTGAGCAAGCAACGAAAGAAGTTGAGGAGGTGATGAGCAACTATAACATGGGCTTCATTACCAACAACGAACGGTACAACCAGATCATCGACATCTGGACCCGTATCAATAACCGGTTGACGGCAAACGTGATGGAAATCCTCTCGACCGACAACCAAGGGTTCAACTCGGTATATATGATGCTCGATTCGGGTGCCCGTGGATCCAAAGAGCAGATACGCCAGCTCTGCGGTATGCGGGGACTGATGGCGAAGCCGCAGAAGTCGGGCGCATCGGGAGGTGAGATTATCGAAAACCCCATCCTTTCGAACTTCAAGGAAGGGTTGTCTGTATTGGAATACTTTATCTCTACGCACGGTGCACGTAAAGGTCTCGCGGATACCGCCTTGAAAACGGCCGATGCGGGTTACCTCACCAGGCGTTTGCATGACGTAGCCCAAGATATGATTGTGGTGGATGAAGACTGCGGAGGCTTGCGGGGTGTTTATACTACCGCACTGAAAGACAATGAAGATATCATAGAGCCTTTGTACGATCGTATACTCGGCCGGGTTTCATTGCACGATGTGTATGACCCCGTAACAGGAGACCTGTTGGTGGCTGCCGATCAGGACATCGACGAGGAAGTTGCGTCAAAAATCGAGCACTCTTCGGTAGAAGGGCTCGAAATCCGTTCGGTATTGACCTGTGAGAGCAGGCGTGGGGTGTGTTCATTGTGTTATGGACGGAACCTCGCTACCGGAAAGCGCGTGCAAAAAGGCGAAGCGGTCGGTGTAATTGCGGCCCAGTCTATCGGCGAGCCGGGCACGCAGCTTACGCTCCGTACGTTCCACGTGGGTGGTACGGCATCGAACATCGCAGCGGAATCGCAAATCTTTGCTAAGTTTGACGGTATCGTCGAGTTGGAAAATATCCGTTCGGTGCCGCACGAAGGTGAGGAAGGCCCCGATCAGGTGGTCATCGGCCGTTCGGGCGAATTCCGGATTATCGATCCCGAATCGAGGAAAGTGCTGATGACCAATAATATACCTTACGGTTCATACCTTTACGTAAACGCCGGAGATACCGTGACGAAGGGACAACGTATATGCTCATGGGATCCGTACAATGCCGTCATTATCTCCGAGTTCGGTGGTAAGGTCGAGTTCGAGTCCATCATCGAGGGAGTAACCTTCCGTGAGGAATCTGATGAGCAAACCGGGCACCGCGAAAAGGTGATTATCGATACGCGCGATAAAACCAAGAATCCGGCAATCAAGATACTTGATAGCAAGGGCGCGGTTATCCGTACATACAACATACCTGTTGGTGCACACGTTTCCGTTAATGACGGCATATCGGTAAAAGAAGGGGTAATCCTTGCCAAGATTCCGCGTTCTACGGGTAAGACGCGCGATATTACCGGCGGTCTGCCACGTGTTACCGAACTGTTTGAGGCGCGTAACCCATCTAATCCGGCCGTTGTAACCGAGATAGACGGTGTGGTGACGTTGGGTGGTGTGAAACGCGGTAATCGCGAAATATCCATCGAATCGCGCGATGGGCAGATCAAGAAGTACCTCGTGCCACTGTCAAAACATATCCTCGTTCAGGATAACGACTTTGTGAAAGCAGGTATGCCGCTGTCTGATGGGTCTATTTCCCCAGCAGACATCCTCGCCATCAAAGGGCCATCGGCTGTGCAGGAATACCTCGTGAACGGTATACAGGAAGTTTACCGTTTGCAAGGGGTGAAGATCAATGATAAGCACTTCGAGACCATTGTGCATCAAATGATGCAGAAAGTCGAAATCGAAGATCCGGGTGATACGCGATTCCTGGAACGGGAGGCAGTTAACCGGTGGGATTTCGTAGAAGAGAATGACGGGATTTACGACAAGAAAGTCGTGGTAGACGAAGGCGATTCCGATGAGCTGAAACCGGGACAGATCGTATCACTGCGTAAATTGCGGGATGTAAATTCCGGGTTGAAACGGCGCGACTTGAAGTTGGTCGAGGTACGCGACGCGATTCCTGCTACATCGAGCCCCTTGCTGCAAGGGATTACCCGTGCATCGCTGGGTACGAAATCGTTCATCTCTGCGGCTTCCTTCCAGGAAACCACCAAGGTGCTTAACGAGGCTTCGATAGCTGGCAAACGCGACAACCTGCTCGGCTTGAAGGAAAATGTCATCGTAGGCCACTTGATTCCTTCGGGAACGGGTTTGCGCGACTACGAAGGTATCATCGTGGGATCCCAGGAAGAATACGATCAATTGCTCGCCTCTAAAGAGGAAGACTAATTGGGTAATCGGTAGTCGGTGACCGATGGTGTCAGCGAGTGCTATTTACTGATAAGCTTATAAGACCGCTAGGCGCGAGCCTCGGCGGTCTTTTTTGTGCTTACGGGCTTTGTGACAAGGTTCGATGTCTCACGTCTCACGTCTGATGTCTCATATCTGAAATCTATCGCGTATCTTTGCACCCACCATGGGAACACTCCTCGATATTGGGCAGAAGCCTTACAATCACTACGGTGCCCACCTGCGGGCCAAATATGACGGCAAGCGGGTGTTCAAAATCATCGTAGATGGCCAATTCACCTGTCCGAATCGCGACGGCAGCAAAGGCTATGGCGGGTGTACATATTGCAATGTAGATTCTTTTACACCCGATTCGGCACGGAAGCTGCCCACCATCCGGCAGCAAGTGGAAGAGGGTATACAGCGGGCGGTGAATGGGTACGGTGCAGAAAAATTCATCATCTACTTCCAGCCGAATACCAATACCTATGCGCCTACCCATTACCTCAAGGCGATGTATGACGAGGCGCTCAGCGTGGCGCCGGAAAACGTGGTCGGCTTATCGGTGGGTACGAGGCCCGATTGCATCGACTTTGAAAAAGTGGCCTTGCTCGAAAGTTATACCGATCGCTATGACGTGGATTTGGAGATGGGTATGGAGTCCATTTATGACGATACACTCAATCGGATCAACCGGGGGTGTACCCATCAGGAATTGGAAACCGCATTGAGGCTTGTAGAGAATAGTCCGTTGGATATCTGCGTGCACACCATTTTCGGGTTTCCTTGGGAGAGCCGCGAGATGATGCTACGCTACGCTGATGAAATCAACCGGTTTCCGCAGATCAAGTTCATTAAACTCCACCACCTCCATATTGTGGAAGGTTCCATCATGGGCGTGCATTATAAACGCGAGCCATTCCACGTATTCAGTTTGGAGGAGTACACAGATTTCCTCTGCGAATTTATCCCCTTGCTGCGCCCCGAAATCGTTATCCAACGCTTATTCGGATTAGCGGACCAAGAGCTTCTGATTGCTCCTAATTGGGGGAAAGGGAAATCGGCCATCCAGACATATATTGATAAGGAGTTGGAAAAACGCGGTGCTTACCAAGGTAGTAAGTGCTATAATGGAAATCGTTAGTTTTGCAACGCGCCTATTCCTGATATTATATATGCATAAAATTACCTGATCAACGAATCAAATACGATTTGAGACCAAGACTCAAGCGCTTTATAGTTGTTGGCTATAGTAGACTTATCTGCCCATCTACACGTCATCTTATCCGGTTCGTTAATGGTAAATGACTGTGATTTGGCCTGTCCTCGGAATACCATACCTAAATGGACCCTGCCGACCTCAGACTGTTCATCGTTGATAAAGCCTAGAAAATCAGGATTCCCTACGAGTTCTATTGAAACTTCTTCTTCTAATTCTCTTTCGAGGCATTGTACAATCGTGTTACCTGCCTCAATATTATCTATTGGATTGATGTGACCACCTATGCCTAACGACAATTTGTTATGGAGTCGCCTTTCCGTTTGGGCTTTGGTTCTGTTATACAATAGATATTGACTGTTATGCGTTATAAAAAGATATGGGATTATCTGTTTAAATTGAGGGTTTGTTTCGGCCAAATCTCGTGGTTCTGAAGAGAGATTGTTGATTATAATGCTGTAGTCCTGATTATCTATGTATCCAAAATCTGTCACCAGTATGCCGTGCAGTAACTCTCTTTTCACTCCTAATACGATTTCCATGCTTTAAATCTTTTTTTGAATTGTTGGTTTATCTGAATTGTTATATCTCCCGTTATATGGTTTTACAATATTTGTCGAGGTTTTGAAAAGAAAAAGTGCTCCAATTTTTTCCTTTGGGCGTATCTTTATCGTCATCTTCGAGAAATTGACGATTTCGAAAGTAATCTTGCCTGAAAAACCGGGTTCAATCTGGGCATCACAGCAATGGATGGTAACGAATAATCTCGCTAAAGACCCCTTTGTTTGCAGGATTCCAAAATACCCAACCGGAATATTTACCCGCTCATGGGAACAGCCAAGTGCTGATTCTCCAGGACCAAGCGTTAGAAACTCATCATTGTTCAAACAACGTTCCTTTATCCATTCCAAAGGCAACTCATTTCCATATACAAACGTCATATCACCGGTTGGGATGATATCAGTTATATTGTTGTCTAAACTAAGTGCTATGGATGTCTCATCATAACATTCGTTCACGTTCTCAACAATTTTATGTTGGCTGATCAACGAGCTCAAGTTTTCACCTACAACTATCATTACTTATGTTGTTGTTACCTGGATTCATTTATGCTTCATGACGCTACTGCATCAATCGATTTTAAGGAATACGTTTAATAATGTCCCAATTAACGCGATTAAGGAGATAAAAATTGCGATCAGTTCTTTGTTCTCCTTCACCCACACAAGAAAGCGCTTTTTTCTGCCTATCGGTTTAGGGCTTACTGGTGCGGCGTCATTGCTTCTTTTGTTTTCATATGGCAGGTTTGTTTCCATTTCAAAGAATACGCAAGTACATAAGGGTGCATCCTTCACCAACTTGATTTTCTTTTTGCTGCCGTTATATATTCCAATTTTTAGTTTATTATCAAAACTAGGATCAATTTTTCCTGTTGATATGAAAGCCCCTTGAAATATATGGCGTCCTTTCCCGGTAACGAGACCAAATACATTCAATGGCATCCTGATGTGTTCTTTTGTCTCGATTAGGATGGACTGGAATGGATTTATCTCGACGCCATCAGCTACATCATATGCAGTGTTTTCGTTAACGAAAAACCACTTATCGCCAACGCTTAAATCGACTGATGCAGGGCCATCGTCTAATTTATAAGAGCCCTGATCTATATAAATTAGGCTTTGACTTGATAACTTACTTTTGTTATAACGGGATAAGTCATTTGTAATTCTATTTTTGAGGTCGACTATTGCCATATTTATTCGTTTTGGCTTTTCTTAAAATGATGACCAGCGGACACATTCAGCATAAATATCCAATGACTATAATCTGATGATTAATCAAAAATAGCGATTAATTTGGATAATACGGTTCTTAAATAGGTAAATTGCGATTACTAGTGATGCGTTAAATTTTGATGCGTTACAAGTAAGTTATTGATTATGTTTTTGTTGTATTGATTTTTTGTTTTTGATTTGAAATGACTTGCTTAACACATAACGTATTAAATTCAAGATAACCGGTCCTAGCGACATTTTAGAGAACCTTTATGCTATCACAAGCCAAAAAAATAGTAATCGGACAACTTAACGCATCAGTACTAAATTGCGATTATTTAATAAAGTGTTTTAATTGGATGATTTCCTTTTCCTCGAGGTAGCGCCAGCGCCCCCGTGGGAGGTCCTTTTTGGTAAGATTGGCGTACACCACACGGTCCAATCGGATAACGTCATAACCCAGGTGTTCGAAAATCCGTCGTACGATCCGGTTCTTGCCACTATGGATCTGGACACCGATTTCACGTTTGCTGGCACCCTGCACATAGCTGATGGCATCGGGCTTCACGAACCCGTCTTCCAGTTCCAAGCCGAATCCGATTTTGTTCAGGTCGCCCTGGGTGAGATTTTTGTCCAGCTCCACGTTGTATATTTTGGTAACGTTATTGCGCGGGTGGGAAAGTCTCTCAGCGAGGCTACCATCGTTGGTCAATAATAATAAGCCTGTGGTATTACGGTCTAGCCTTCCTACCGGATAAATCCGCTCGCGGGTAGCTTTCGCTACCAATTGCATTACGGTGCGTCTTTCCTGTGGATCGTCTGTCGTGGTGATATAATCTTTCGGTTTGTTTAGCAGCACGTAGACCATTTTCTCCCGCCGTAAGCGCTCCCCGTTGTAGCGTACTTCATCTTTCGCGGGATCCACTTTGCTGCCCAGTTCGGTGATGACTTCACCATTCACGGTCACAACGCCTGCTTCGATCAGCTCATCGGCTTTCCGCCGGGAGCAGATACCCGCGTTGGCGATGTATCGGTTGAGACGTATAAGCCCGTCATCCTTGGCTTCTATTGCGGTGTATTGTTTAGCGCGTCCATCGGTCCGCTCCCGTCGCTTTTTAGACGGATCATAGGGCTTGTTGCCATATGTACGGCGCTCCGATTTATTGGAAGGCGCGTGGCCATCTCGTTTATAGGGTCCGTCGCGGCGGGTATCGCCACTTTTGTCATTCCGCTGATCGCCCGTCTTCCTCCAGCCGGTATGGCTGCCGCCCCGCTTCTCGTTGTCTGATGTATCGTGGCTACGGAACTTGCGGCCCTTTGCTTGTTGTGGGTGGTCGGAGGTTGACCTGCGCCGCGGTTTGGAGTTGTCATCGCGACTGTTCCTTTTGTTACTAAATGGCATGATTTTTTACCGTAAAAAATGTAAGCTGCAAAAGTAGTCAAAAAATACGGGTTAAATGGCGTACGGCTCTTTTTTTACAAAAAGATAACCGCAAAAGATACGTTAAAATATGTTAAAGTGCAAGACGGTTTCTTGTAACTATTTGTATATTAACAGTATAATTTATACTTTTGTCGCCAGCTTTTTGGATCAAGCAATTTATCCCGTTAGTTTAGGGTGTTTGAATTGCAGAAAAGGTATTGAATGGTAAAAAAACAACTGCTCTGTTTTAGCGCGGTTTTAGTAGTGGTGTCGCTCTCCAAGCTATACACCCACGAAGTGTCGGCTGATGAGCGCCACACGGAAGCATGGTCTGAGGATTCGTTAGCGCAACGGATACTCATGCAGGACGATATCAGTGCTATCCGCAACACCCCGTATTTTGCATCGTTGTCTTTCGCAGACGAGAGCGTGCCGTTGGGCGACCAACAGATTGAGCGTAAGATGATGCGTTATCTCCGCGAATATTCCTACGCCAAGCGGCGTTCACACGGCCTGCATCGTACGGCTTTGCGTGCGTTGCCCACGGTGGCAGCCATCCTTCGCGCCCACGGCGTTCCCGAAGACTTTAAGTATGTCCCGCTGGTTGAAAGTGGTTTCACCAGTGGCACCACGTCGCACCGGGGTGCTTCGGGTTACTGGCAGTTTATGCCCGCTACCGCCAGGTCGTTCGGCTTGCGGGTGGATACGGATGTGGACGAACGCCAGGATATCGAGAAGTCAACAGTAGCGGCCGCGAAATACATCAAAGCGTTATACCGGGAGTTCAACAGCTGGACCTTGGTAGCCGCAGCATTCAATATCGGTGAGGGCAATCTCTTGCGGGCCATTAGCCGGCAACAAGAAGACAACTATTTCCGGCTGAAGCTGAACAAAGAAACAGGAAGCTACGTATACAAACTCATCTCCGTAAAGGAAATCATTGAGCACCCGAATTTACACGGTTACCGCCGCAATGCCATACGTTTAGCTGACGCTTCATCCGCCGGGTCGTCGGAAAACCACCTGTAGGTTATTTACCTTAAATCCACGATTTCTACACCCGGGTAATCTTTTTGCTGGAAAGCAAACTTGTTGTTCGGAAGCGGTGGGTTTGCGTTGGTATTTTTGATGGTGTATACGAATCGATTACCTCCTTTATCGAAAATCGTAACATCATGTATCCGGTACGCCTTTTCATCCACGCGGAGTTTGATTTTGAAATAGGGTGCATAGGCATCTGTTGGCGTGAGCTCAACGACCGCTAGCGGCTTGCTGCCGGCACGCTCGTCGTCGGCCGACACATATTTGTAGCCTTCTTTATAAAAAGAAAAGATGTTGGTTGGCGAGATGGCCTCGGAAGCGGGGGGCACTTCGGTGATTTGAACTTCCCCTACATCCTTGAGCACCATCCATTGCGTTTTCCCGTCACTGATGATGTCTTGGTTGCCCGTGGTAATGTAGTATTTGCCTGCCGGCTTATCCATATAAATCGTCCCCGACTCGGTATGGGTGGCCTGGTCGGCCTGTTTGATCGCCAGCGAAAACTCCGCTTGCAAGGTTTTGTACGCTTCATAGGTTTGGCTTACCCGGTCAAGCAGCGATTTCGCTGCCGCATCGGTTTGCGTATAGCCGGGTAGGGCCATGCTTACCATCAGCGTAGCTAGTGCGGTTATCCCGTATATCGACTTTTTCATCTTTCACTATCTTTCTTCAACCCATCCAAAAACTGTTCCAATGAGTATTCGTCGGGGAATAGTACTTCCCGTGCCTTGCTGCCCTCAAACGGGCCAACGATGCCCGCCGCCTCCAATTGGTCAATAATCCGGCCCGCGCGGTTGTAACCGAGTTTGAGCTTGCGTTGTATAAGCGAGGTGGAGCCTTGCTGATGGAGCACCACCAGACGGGCGGCATCTTCAAACATGGAATCCCGATCGCTCATATCGAAATCTTCCATGCCGCCTTCGCCATCTTCACCCACATATTCGGGCAGGAGCAATGCCGAAGGATAGCCCCGTTGGTTGCCGATGAAGTCGGATATTTCCTCCACTTCGGGCGTATCCACGAAGGCACATTGTATCCGTATCAGATCGCTGCCGGTGGCCAGCAACATATCACCCCGGCCAATGAGTTGGTCCGCCCCCCCCGAATCGAGGATTGTCCGCGAATCAACTTTAGAAAGCACACGGAAAGCCAATCGGGCAGGGAAGTTGGCCTTGATGGTGCCGGTAATGATGTTTACCGACGGGCGTTGTGTGGCGATCACTAAATGGATACCGACGGCCCGTGCCAGTTGCGCCAACCGCGCGATGGGTGTTTCAACCTCCTTGCCGGCGGTCATCATCAAGTCTGCAAACTCGTCGATGATCAGTACGATGAATGGAAGGTACCGATGCCCCTCTTCCGGATTGAGCCGTCGGTTTACAAATTTCACGTTGTATTCCTTCAGGTTTCTCACCTGTCCGTTCTTCAGCAGGTCGTAGCGGGCATCCATTTCGATGCACAGTGAATTGAGGGTATTGATTACCTTTTTGGTGTCGGTAATGATGGCATCTTCCTCTCCCGGCAGTTTGGCCAGGAAGTGCCGCTCAATTTTCCTGAATAGGGACAATTCAACCTTTTTTGGGTCAACCAGCACGAACTTGAGTTCTGCCGGGTGCTTCTTATAGAGCAGCGAGGTGAGAATCGCATTGATGCCAACCGATTTACCTTGCCCGGTAGCTCCTGCCACCAACAGGTGGGGCATTTTGGTGAGGTCGGCAATATATACTTCGTTGGATATGGTGCGGCCAAGGGCGATGGGCAGGTCCATGTCCGTATGCTGGAACTTCTCGGTCGCCAACACGGACCGCATGGAAACCATCTCAGGGTGGCTGTTGGGAACTTCGATACCGATGGTGCCTTTGCCCGGCATGGGGGCAATGATGCGGATACCCAATGCCGCCAGGCTCAATGCGATGTCATCTTCAAGATTCTTTATTTTCGATATGCGTACCCCTGGTTTCGGGATAATCTCATACAGTGTGACCGTAGGTCCGATGGTCGCCTTGATTTTGGCTATTTCGATATTGTAGTTGCCCAGGGTATCTACGATCTTGTCTTTATTTGCTTCGAGTTCGTGGTTATTGACCGTAATCTTGCCCGAGCCATAGTCGCGCAGTAGGTCGAGGGTAGGGTGTTGGTAGCCAGACAAATCGAGTTTCGGGTCGTACTGGCCTACTTTTTCCACGAGCTCATCGGCTGTGCTCGGTTTTTCTTCTTTGATGGGGGCAACGGTCAATGCCGGGTTTTTGAGCTCATTCTTGGCCTCGGTTTTTTCCGGAGGCTCCGCTATGGTAAAATCGGGCACCGGATCCTCATCGGTGAGCAATGGCTTGGAAGCACTGACGTTCTGGTGTAGCTTCTCATTACGTTGCTCGGCTTCCTTCGCCCGGTTCAGGCTAAATTCTACGGGATCCACCCGATACTCCGATTCCCGAGTGTAGCGTTCTTCATTACGTGCGGCGTTGGCTCCATCGTCGAATGGGTCCGTAGCCTCCAACGAATCGGAACAGTTGCGGCGCAGACTGAATTTGAAATCCAGGTTGTACAAGATAATCAGTACCGTAAAGATGGTGAAAATGAGCAAGCCGGCTACACCGGCAGTGCCTATTTGAGCTTCGAGCAGCCTATTGGACCAAAAGCCAAATTCACCTTCGAGAAAATGGGGGTAATTATTGGTGAATCCGTGGATGAAGCCCAGCGTAACGGAAAGGAATATCAAGGAGAAAAATGCGTACCCCAGCACTTTCCATATCGAAATGATCTTCACTTTGAACAACCAGCGGTAGCCAATGATAAAGAGGATGCCAACGAAAAGGAACGATGCGACGCCAAACCACTTGTAGATGAATTGATGTGCCAGCAAGGCCCCCACTTTGCCCATCCAATTCTGCACCACCGGGCTTTCTATTCCTGCGAGTTCAAGTTCTTCGCGTGTTTCGAACAACGTATTCCAGCCGCCGTTCGCAGCAGATACGTAGCTTTGATCCTCTTTCCACGTAAATAAGTAGGATATGAATGCGATAAGGAAATATACGGATAGGATAAGTAGAAACAGCCCCGCTATTTTTACAGCTTTGTTGCCAAAAATGCTGATGGACTTTACGCTAGGCGATTTCAGCTCGCGTTTTTTTCGCCGGGAGGACGGGCCTTCCGCGTCATTTCGAATATTTTTTCTGAATGAATTCGCTTTTCCAGACATCTAAAGCACACGTTTTGTTTGAGACAAACTTACGTATTTTTTGCTGATTATCGGCTGCCCCGTCTCACGGCGCAAGGCCCGCACCGGTTTCGAAATTCTTTATGCGAGTGTAGCGATTTAACCCGATGGTTCGTTATGTCGTATACAAGACGCGTTCAAAAATAGGGGCAATGAACTTGTCTGATGGATGATTAAGGTTAATTGGATTAGATGGAGCGATTTCAAAAGGTAAAAATGAATAGGTGGTTTTTGGCTGGCGTGATGCTGGTAGTAGGTAGCCTGCTGAACGGTTGTCTCAAAGACGATAACCAGGTATACCAGGTTGCCGCTGTACGTGGATTGAATGCGGTTCCAGGGTCGGGACAATTGGATGTTTTTTTGGACCAGAATAAACTCAATTTCGACAGTGGCACTTGGCACGACGAGGGCTTTGCCTACACGGATACGTTACCTTACAAAAATGCCTGGCCAAATAATAGGCTGGTCAGTATCGTTGATCCGGTAGATTACCCCAATGCCGAGCCGCTTGTTCAGAAGACAGTAAGCTTTATGCCGGGCAAGTTTTATTCATTGTATGTGATTGGGCACGATGATATGGATGTTTTATATACAGAAGATAACCTGTCTGAGCCGGCAGCCGGAAAGGCAAAAATCCGCTTTATCCATTTAAGCCCCGATGCGCCCGCGTTGGATTTTTCGGTAGAGGCAAACTCGGGCGATCCCTTAACCATCCGTGATAAGGCATTCAAAGAAGCGACCGATTTCACGGCGATCGACGGCGGTATAGCCTATGCCGTCAATTTCATCGAGCACAGCAATGACAATGTGCTGCATACGTTCGCATTTACGCCAGAAACGGGAATGATTTATACGGTTTGGGTGAAAGGACTACTTGGCAATACGGGCGATGCAGCCATGGATTTCGGCCACGGCGTCATTACCCATTAGACCATACGGTTTTCTCCATAAAGTTTAGGTTGATTGAAATCCGTCGAAAGGCGGATGCCGTCTCGCCCCAAGCGAGACGGTTTTTTTATTCCGCAATCATTTACTCCGCAATCAGCAAAAAATAGTTCTTCTTGCCGCGCTGCACAATCAGGTACCTATCGTTTACGAGATCGCCTACTCCAAAAAGCTGCGTGGCATCGTTGATCTTGATCTTATTGATGGAGACCCCGCCACCCTGTATCATTTTGCGTCCCTCTCCCTTTGACGGGAAAACCGCGCTATCAACCGATAGTAAATCCAATATCGGTACGCCTGCTTCCAGTGAGCTCCGCGATAGGTGGAACTGGGGCACACCATCAAATACATCAAGCACCGTGGTATGGGCCAAGCCGCCCAGAAACTCGAGCGAGCCATTGCCAAACAGAAATTCAGAGGTTTTCACCGCTGTTTCATAATCCGCTTCCGAGTGTGTACGGATGGTGATGTCCTTGGCCAGGGCTTTTTGAACCACCCGGAGGTGGGGGGCGGTATCGTGCTCAGCTATCAGTGCATCTATCTCTTCTTTGGGCTTTAAGGTGAATATCTTGATCCAATTTTTAGCGTCTTCGTCGCTTGCATTGAGCCAAAACTGGTAATACCGGTAAGGCGAAGTCTTCTCGGCATCCAACCATACCGCACCGCTTTCCGTTTTTCCAAACTTGTTGCCGTCTGCTTTTTTGATCAGCTGGGTGGTGAGTCCGAAGGCGGTGCCACTTTCCTTACGGCGGATGAGTTCCGTTCCGGTAACGATATTACCCCACTGGTCAGATCCCCCCATCTGGAGGGCACAACCATGGTTCTTCCACAGGTAGAAGAAATCATAGCCCTGTATCAACTGGTACGAAAACTCGGTGAACGACAGGCCGTTTTCTCCTTCGAGCCTTTTCTTGACCGAATCTTTGGCCATCATGTAATTTACCGTGACGTGTTTGCCAACGTCGCGGATAAAATCCAGAAAGCGGAACTCCTTAAACCAGTCGTAATTATTGACCATGATAGCGCCCTGTTCTCCGACAGAGAAATCCAAGAACTTGGCCAACTGCTTTTTCAGGCAAGACACGTTATGTGCCAGTGTGTCTTCATCCAACAGGTTGCGCTCGGCTGATTTGCCGGAAGGGTCGCCTACCATGCCTGTTGCACCGCCCACCAACGCCACGGGGCGGTGGCCCGCTTGCTGGAAGTGGATAAGCGTCATCAGTTGGGTCAAGTGACCCACGTGCAGCGAATCACCGGTAGGGTCGAAACCAATATATCCTGCCGTTTTTTCCTTGAGTAATTGTTCCTCGGTGCCGGGTATGATATCGTGCAGCATACCGCGCCAGCGTAATTCTTCAACAAACCCCATTGCTATTCCAAGTATTCAATGCTGTGATCAATCTGGGGGCAAAGATAGCAGAATGCACCGTAAATTATCAGTGAAATTCGTTACCTTGGCGCAATAAGTGTTGAATGAGCATAAAGTGAGCCGCATGAATTTCCTCTCACATTATTATTTCGAACGCTACAGCCGCAATCCCGAGTTGGTGATGGGATGCGTACTACCCGATCTGGTCAAGAATGCAGATAAGGACATCAACGTATTGCCACATAAGTACGAGCGGCGTTTTGATGGCAACCCGAAGCTTGGCGATATTTACCGCGGATGGGGCCGCCATGTGGAAGCCGACCGTTATTTCCACAATGCGCCGTTTTTTTACACCCACACGCATGAATTGAAAGGGTTGTTGGCACCTGCCGTTGCCGAAACGCCGGTGAGGCCTTCGTTCCTGTCGCATATCGCATTGGAACTGTTGCTTGACCACCTACTCCTCCGCCACCAAGCGGTGCATGAGTCGGATTTTTACGAGTGCTTGGCGGCGGCCGATCGCGATATGGTGGCACGGTTCCTGACGTTGTGCGGCGTGCAGGATACGACATTTTTCTCTACGTATTTCAATAGTTTCATGCGTGCGCAGTATATCGGTAGCTATCGGCATTTTGATCAGCTAACCTACGCGATTATCAACATCTGCCGCCGGATCTGGGATGTGCAACTGCGTGCGGACCAACAAGCGTTGATGACAGCGGCACTTGCGGCATACGCGACTGAATTGGATGGCGCCTTCCGGTCTATTTTTGATGACCTCGAAGCACATCTCTCCTGAAATACGATCCGGATTACCTATAAAATAATAGCACCGTCGTGGCTCCGGTAAAATATTTTTTTTATGTTTGAACGGTTGGTAGTCAATCTAACCCAATAATTGGCGGTATGGCAAACAGACTTTTTCGCAAAAAAACCGTAGAACAGATCATAACTGCATCGGCCAAGACGGGCGGTCTTGCGAAGGTACTGGGTGTGCGTGACTTGGTTTCGCTCGGCGTGGCAGCCATCGTGGGGGCCGGCATATTCAGCACCATCGGTTTGGCCAGCTTCAACGGCGGCCCTGCGGTGTCGTTATTGTTTGTTTTCGTGGCCATCGCCTGTGTATTTACCGCCCTTTCATATGCCCAATTTGCCAGTACGGTGCCTGTTTCCGGAAGCGCTTATACGTATGCTTACGTGGCTTTTGGCGAATTGTTCGCCTGGATCATCGGCTGGGCGCTTATCCTCGAGTACGCGGTTTCCAATATGGTGGTGGCCATTTCCTGGTCACAGTATTTCGTCAGTATGCTGGGTGGGTTCGGTATCCATCTGCCCGGCTGGATGACCATGGCCCCGGCTTACGCGTCGGAAGCGTTCGTACGGTTGCAGGAACAAGGGCTGGAGGCGCTGTCGGCGGCGGACCGGACGGCGGCGATGGCTTACGAACAGGCACCGCGTTTGGGCGATATTCCCATCATTTTTGACCTGCCTGCCGGGCTGATAACGTTCTTGGTTACCTGGTTGGTTTATATCGGCATCAAGGAGTCGAGGACAGCCAGCAATGTCATGGTGGCCATCAAGATCGGCGTTATCCTGTTCGTTATTTTCGGGGGAGCTTTCTTTGTGAAACCCGAAAACTGGGTGCCGTTCGCCCCGAATGGTGTGGAAGGGGTGCTCAGCGGTGTGGCGGCCGTGTTTTTTGCTTTTATCGGCTTCGATTCCATATCAACAACCGCCGAAGAATGCCGGAACCCGCAGCGTGACCTGCCCAGGGCCATGATTTTATGCCTGCTGGTATGTGCGGTCCTTTACATTCTGATAACGCTGGTGTTAACCGGGATGGTCAACTATACCGAACTGAACGTCAAAGATCCGCTGTCTTTCGTTTTCGAGTATGTAGGGGTAGATTATATGGCGGGTATCGTATCGGTAACGTCGGTTGTAGCCATCACCAGCGCGTTACTGGTTTTCCAACTCGCCCAACCGCGTATATGGATGACCATGAGTAGGGATGGTTTGCTTTGGAAGCGGTTTGCAACCATCCATCCCAAGTATAAAACGCCCTCGTTTGCAACCATCGTCACCGGATTTATGGTCGCGGTGCCCGCGTTATTTTTCAAAATGGATTTCTTTGTGGACCTGACCAGTGTAGGTACCTTTTTCGCGTTTATACTGGTGTGTTGCGGCGTGCTGTATATGGATTACTCGGGCATTTCCAAGCAATCGAAATTCAAGGTGCCTTATATAAATGGGCGCTATCTGATTACCATCGGATTGTTGGTTGCTATCTACGGTGTTTACCGTTTCGGGCAAGACACCCTAACCGAATGGCACAATATGCCGATCGCTGATATTATTGAACATAAACTGCTCATTATCATCTTTTGGTTGGTATGGGTTATCCTATGCGTCATGGGGTATCGCCATCGGTTTTCCTTGTTGCCCGTTGCCGGTATCTTGGTAAACCTGTACTTGATGTCGCAGCTTGGGGCAAGCAATTGGTTTATCTTCCTGGTGTGGCTGGCCATTGGGTTGGTGGTCTATTTCGGATATGGCTATCGGCATTCCAAACTCAATACTCCAGCAGCCGTCAATCCGGCAGATGGCGCGTAGCGATTGCATGCCACGGAGGAGGTAACGCAATACGTTGTTAAAAATTGTTAAATTAATGAAAAAATCATACATTTGCTTAGGTGCATTGGGCACGATGTCCTATCTTTGTGTGAGAAAAGGGCATGGATTGTGATTTATAAAACTTAAATTGGCCAAGTCGTGATACCTTAAATCGAATAGATTTGATCCTATGAGGAAGCTTTTACACCACATTACTATAGTACTGACAGTGAGCACGATGATTTTCGTGGGGGGGGCTGGCGCACATGCGCACGCGTCTGCTGCAGATACAACCCGTGTGGTGAAGAGCGCCGACGAGAAAGTGGTCGAATTGGCGGTTTCATCCACCGAAAAACGCACCCAGCGTTCCTTCTTTTCCTCTTTCAAAGGCTTTTTCCCATTCAAGGCAAACAACGTTCCCAATGATAAGCTGTTGAGCAGTGTAAAGGTTTTCCCGAATCCGATTGTCGACCAAATCAGCCTTTCCTATCGGTTGGACAAACAAAGTTCGGTTTCCATCAAGGTGATGGACGCGTTGGGGAACGAAGTGATGACCCTGCTTAATCAAGAGTTGGACGCGGGGCCCCAAAGCCATGTCTTTGAAACCAACAATAAACTCACAAACGGGTTTTACTTTATCCGCGTATCTGCGGATACGGAAACGGTGGTGAAACGTATTTCGGTACTTTAGCCGTTAGCTATCTTACTGTTGCGCTTATCTATTCGGATTCCGGATCGATCCACCGACCGTCTTCCTTGATGATTTCAATCAATTTATCTAATGCATCGACCGTGCTGACGTTTCGCTTAACCACTTCCTTGCCGCGGTATAAGGTAATTTTGCCCGGGCCTGCGCCCACATACCCGTAGTCGGCATCCGCCATTTCGCCAGGCCCGTTTACGATGCAACCCATGATTCCGATTTTAAGGCCTTTGAGATGGTTGGTCCTCCCCCGTATCATTTGGGTGGTTTCCTGCAGATCGAATAACGTGCGTCCGCAACTGGGACACGAGATATATTCCGTTTTGGAAATGCGCGAGCGGGTTGCTTGGAGGATGGCAAAGGAAGCCGACACCAATTTATCGGTCGGAGTGGCCGGCGAATCTATCCATATCCCGCTACCCATCCCATCCACCAACAACCCACCCATATCGGTAGCGGCGTACAGTTGCAATTTCGACAGGGGTTCTTCCGGATCCATGAGGTTGCCTGCCGGGCCAGCAAATTCCGCAGCAGGGTAGTGCCGCCGGATAATGACCGGATTGTCGAGCTCCAAGTCGGAGAGCGTACCAAAAAATTGCCGCTGGTCTGCCATGCCATGCGGTTCGTCGGTTTCCACCACGAAAACAACGGTTTTATCCAAGGGCATCGCTTCGAAGGCCGGCGTGCAAAGATCGGCATTTCGTATCCGTACCAGGTTTAGTTGAGGGTCGCGCTCGGTCGCTTCCACGAATTGGCCAAGCGTGAAAAGCGGGTGTATATTGCTCCTGTTTTGGATGCCCAGCCAGGTAGTGTAGTTGTACAGTTGCTTCAGATTGCCCGGCATTGCAAACGAGGGGAGCGTGTCGCCGAGATATACAAAATCCACCGATTGCTCACCCATGTGGTATTTATCAAGCCACAAGTCATATCTATACCCCACGTCAGTAAGGGTATGGGGATCTTTGAGGTTCTTTTTCGAAATATCAACGACTACCCGGGGTACCTGTGCGCCCCCGATGAATACATTCACTTCACCGGCATGATAGGCAGTCGGTTTGGTGGTCGCTAATGTCGGTTTGCTTGGTAAGCTGATGGTTTCACGCGCGCTCAATTCCTGGCGTGCGTTATACCTGTTTACGAGGGCCATGGCTACCGGGGCTTCCAATTCCGGTTCTTCCGTCAGGGAAACACGCACCGTATCGCCCAGCCCATCTTCCAGCAGTGTGCCTATTCCTACCGCCGACTTGATGCGGCCATCTTCGCCGTCGCCCGCCTCGGTTACACCTAGGTGCAGCGGGTAGTTCATCCCTTCGGCCACCATCGTTTCCACCAGCAGCCGATAGGCGCGTACCATCACTTGCGGATTGCTGGATTTCATCGAAACTACGATGCTGTGGTAGTTGAGGTCCTCGCAGATACGGATGAATTCCATCGCCGACTCGACCATCCCTTCCGGTGTATCGCCGTAATGGCTCATAATACGGTCAGAAAGCGAGCCATGGTTGGTGCCGATGCGCATTGCTGTACCGTATTCCTTACATATCTTCACCAGCGGAGCAAACTTCGCATAGATGCGTTCCAACTCCGACTGGTAAGCCGATGCCGTATAATTCAACTGGTCGAACTTTTTCTTATCGGCATAGTTTCCGGGATTGATACGCACTTTTTCAACAATCCGTGCAGCCACTTCGGCCGCATTCGGGGTGAAGTGGATATCGGCTACGAGGGGTACATCATAGCCGCGTTTACGTAGCCCCTTCTTTATTTCGGCCAGGTTATTCGCTTCCTTGATACTGGGGGCGGTAATGCGTACGTATTCGCAGCCTGCATCAACCATTCGGATGGTCTGTTCCACCGATCCGATGGTATCCATGGTATCTACGGTGGTCATGCTTTGGATGCGGATGGGATTACTGCCACCCATCGGTATATGGCCTATGGGCACTTCGCGGGTATGCCACCGGGAATACTCCGTCAATGAATTGCAATAACCTCCCGGCAGCGTGATTCCGATTTTAGTATCCATATCCCTGCAAAGTTAGGGATAATGGATGATATATTAAATCAGCCGATCTTTGATCACCAATGTTCCGACGATTTTATCGTGCAGGCATTGCTGGCGCCGGTCAAAGAATCCGGAGAAAAACCCGATACCTAACGTAGCAACCCCCACTAACTTGGCCAAGTTGCGGCCCAACGCCTTTCCATAGCCAATAGGCCTGCCCTGTTCGTCGGTAACTTTTACACCGATCAGCATCTTGCCGATCGAGGCTTGTTTTTTAGACCCTTCCGTGGCCACGGATAAGATGAATTTTGTTAAGGGAACGACTGTCAGTCCGATGAGTAAGGCCGGGATGCTTTCTTTCGCATTTGCCGTGCCCGCGAGGTAGATGGCGGCTAATGCCGCATATACGCAGCCAGCGATGAAATAGTCTATTGCCGTCGCCAGCAAGCGTACATCCAATGTGGCAAAATATTGCGGGCGCGTGGTTTGATAGACGATATTCAATAAGCTACTTAATTCGGCGATTTCCCGTACCTCCTTAAACTCCGGATAGCCCGATGGTTTGACGAAATCTGTTGGGCCGAGGTTCATGCCGCGCAATTCATCCAGGGAAAACGGCCCTTCGGGCTTTCCCCGGATAACAACATCGAACCGGTCGGGCAGCGTGCGCATTACCTAGTCATAACGTTTCACCGTAAATGAACTCAATCCACCTTTTAGGTTAACGAGAAACCGGTTGCTTACCCCGTCATAGCCGTCGGTCGTATAGGAGCCATCTTCTTGCTTGGTGAAGCCGGGGAAATCCCTGGAAGACAGCCCTGATTTGACGACGATTTTGCAAGCCGCCGCCCGCGGTATCTCGATCTCCACGCTGGCTACGCCCGACTCGGCCGTTATTGTGGTTTCGTCAAGCGGCATGCCCATTTTCGCTTCGAATGATGCCGCGCCACCATTGAAATTGAGGCTGGCTATCTTGTACGGGGTGAGGTCGAACTCCGCTGTACCGGCACCCATGTTGAGGGAAATATGCCAGATGGGGTTGCGGTTCAAGCGCATTTCCGCACGGTTTTCATCACCATGCATGTTCCAGTTGCCTTTTTCGGTGTCCCGCATGCTGAATGTTAAGTTGGCATTGGAGCCATTGGTGGTTGTTTCCAATTGGTGTGCTCCAATGGAACTGGTTGCTTCGGCATGGAAAAGATCATCCGTCGGCCCTTCAATTTCATATTCTACAGCACCACCTTTTATGTGGAGATGTGCCGTTGTAATGGTGGGGTCATAGGCATGTGTGAAGACGCCGCTCGATTTTTCACGGTTCGTGCTGCCGTGAGACGATATCCGTCTTTCCGCTTTCCAGCCCTTATTGTCGAATCTCCACCAGTGGTCGTTGGGCGGGAATGTGCCTCGAAAGGCAAGGAACGCCAACGCCGCGACGGTGACGACAATCGATATGACGTTGCCTATGCCGCGTTTGGGCACCAACAGGTTCACGCCGATGATGATGAGGATGACGGGCCACATGCTAAATACCGATCGCCAGTAAAAATCGATAACGTTGAGGTTATCCAATAATAAGACGCCACCCACGAACAGTAGGATGAGTCCCCAGCTTAATTTTTCTTTATTCATAACACGTTCAGTTATTTGGTGTAACCATGGTCGGAGCCGGTATTGTCGGCGGGATCTTCCGGTTTGTCCTCACGTACCTGTGCCTCGGCGGCTTGTTCATCCGGCTCATTAACCGAAAATGGCTTCGGCTTCCGCGGCTTGAATGCACCCAGGATGGTAGCCAGACCGAGTATGATGATCAACACCGGCCAGAACCGGGCGAAGTCGCGCCAGTAAAAAATATCCAGCTGGTGCAACAGAAAGAAGACGCCTAGGGCCACCAAGATCAATCCGGCCACGTATCGGTCTTTGCTTGCTTTTTTTGGGGGGATGTTGAAGTCCCTGCGCTGATGCCAGGCATGGGCGGCATAACGCCCTTCGGTCGGCTGGTCCGGTTGGGTACGGTAGTCTACATTGAACGGGTCGCTTGGTATGACAAACGATTTAACGGGTAGTACAATCCAAAGTACGATGTAGACAATGGGCCCCAGTAGCCCGATGCCCATGTAGCCCGAAAAAAAGACGCTGATAATAAAAGCGATCCGTACCCAAGTTTTATCTATGCCGAAATATGCCCCGAGGCCGGCACAGATACCTGCTACGGCACCCTCATGGGGTATGCGTTGAAGTTTCTTTTCCATGGGTTATCCATTTTAAATGTTACCGTATCTGGGTTTTATCCTGATTTCCTCTACGTTGGCACCGTCACTCATCCGCAGGCAAGTTGCGATAGCCGCGGCGATGTCTGCCGGCAGGATAAACCGGTCGACAGGGATTTCGGTGCCTTCCCACGAGGAAGTAAGTGTTGACCCCGGGATGATTTCGGTCACCTTTACATCGTATGACCTCAGTTCCTCCCGCAATACATGGGTTAGACCCCTTACCGCAAATTTTGTTACAGTGTAGGTGCCCGCAGCGGATACAGGCTCGCGACTGGCGATGGAGCTGATGTTGAAGATATGTCCGCGGCGGTTTTCGCGCATGCGCCGGCCAACTGCACGCGATAGGAGATGGGGAGTTACATAGTTGACATGCAATTGCTGATGGAAATCCTCGTCGGTCTCATCCAGTACGGATACGGGCCTGAAAATACCGACGTTGTTGATGAGGATATCCGGTCCGGCGGCCAGGCTGTTTACCCAACCGATTAGCTCACCGAGTTGCCCGGCATCCGCAACATCGCAAGCCCTATATTGCACGGAGATACCCGTATGTTGGCTTTCGAGCGTTGTTTTCAACGTGTTTAGTTCGTCTGTGTTTCTCGCAATAAGCAATAAATCGCAACCCATGGCTGCCAGTTCGTTGGTAATGGCCAGCCCCATCCCTTTGGTTGCCCCGGTAATGAGTGCTATCCGCTGTTTTAAATGTAGCATATGTGTCTTTTGTGTTCTCCTAGTTGTTTTTCAAATTTAGGCCTTTTGTCTGAGTATTGGTACAACCGCACATAAGGTTGTGTTATGCCCACACAGGGTTCTGATGTGCGGACACAAGCCTGTCACGGGTTAACACGATAGCGTGGTGTGTGAAGATAGCTTCGTCTCCACGCGGCACAGGCCTGTGTGAAGCCAACACGATACCCGGTCAAGTCGAGAAGATATCGTCTCTTATCGGCATGATGCTGTCTCAAGTAGATACGATGCTAGGTCAAGCCGAGACGATATCGTCTCTTATCCGCGTGATGCTGTCTCCAGTCGGCACGACTTCGTGTTGCCCCATCACAGGCCTAGGATGAGGCAAGGCAGGACCGGATCGATTCGGAACAGTGTGGTGTCTGCTCAACCTCGTGTTTGTTCAAGTCGATATGATGTTGAGTTGAATCCACCGCGTGTTGTCTGGGCTTAAGGCGGTGTTGTGGTAAGGAGAGACAACCCCGTGTCGGCGTGGGATGGTCTAGTTTTGGCATCAGATGATATCGTCCCCACGTAAGTTGTCCGTGTTTTACGTCATCGTAATCAGCTAACTGATATTGAAATACCTGTCGAAATAAGTCTTCAATTTTTCCAATACCATTTCTTTTTTCTTAGCCAAGTCTCCTGTGGGCGAAAATCTCGACACCGGTGGAAGTATTTTCGCAAAGGATGTCCCAGCCGACTGAATTTCTCCATTCTGAAAGGAATGATCGATAAAAGTCCTTGTTTCTTCGGCCTTCAGCTTTTCTTCCGATATGATTTGGTCGAGTTCCGCTTCTTTCTGCTCTTTCACATATTGATGCCAGTCGGCATCCACATCTGACGAAGGGGTCAACAAACCCACAAACCGTTCGATCAGTTCTTTCTTGTTCCTCAAATCCACGCTGGAATCAATGGCCTTCTGGATACTAACGACCATCTCCTTGTCCCGTAGGTGGCTGTCTTTGTATTTCTTGATGAGCATCAAGATGTAATCGATGTTGATTTCGACCTGCTTGATCAGCTCGATCTCGAATTCGATGTCATCCACCACATTCTCACGATCGCCTCCGCCCCGGTTTCTGAACTCGTTATACAATTCGATATACATGCTGTGGTAATCCTGGAAATCACGGTCGCTCAATATTTCCTTCCCTTCGAATTCATCGAACGATCGCAATATGTTGAGCAGTTTCAATATCGAACCGTACAAGTGGATAAACTCCTTTTTGGCTTCCTCACTGATGATGCTGACACCTATGGGGAATTTATTTTGCAGTTCCTGAACCAAATCGACATAACCAATAACGGCTTTCTTGCCGTCGTGGTAACCGTAATAATATTCATCAAACGTTTTCAGCAGCACGATACCACCAGCCTCTTTATTCCCAAAAAGCGCTAAGGTCTCATTCGTTGCATCTTCCAAATTGCGGAAGCATACGATGTTTCCGTATGTTTTTATCGAATTTAAGATGCGGTTGGTTCGGGAGAATGCCTGCAATAAGCCATGCATGCGTAGGTTCTTGTCTACCCATAGGGTGTTCAACGTCGTGGCATCAAATCCGGTCAAAAACATATTGACAACGATGAGCAAATCGATTTCCCGATTCTTCATGCGGAGCGATACATCTTTGTAATAATTCTGGAACTTATCCGATGAGGTGTCGTAATTGGTTTTGAATGTCGAATTATAATCTTGGATTGCCCGGTCCAGAAAGTCCCGGTGACTGGCACTCAACCCCTCCGTCGATTCGGAGTTTTCATCCGTTACGCCGTCTTCTTCCGGATCATTTTGACCAAAGCTGAAAATAGTGGCTATTTTCAGTTTTCGAAGTTCAGGTATTTCCTCTTGCTGCCGTTTGAATTCATCGTAGTATAATTTGGCGGCGTCAATCGATGATATAGCAAAAATGGAATTGAAGCCGCTAAGCCTGATTTTCTCCTTTATCTCTTCAATCTTATGGCGGTCGCGGGCCGAGGCGACCTCATGCACATTGGCTAAAGCCGTCATGTAGTACGGCTTTGAATTCCGCATGGTTTTTTGATCGAAATGCGATAAGATATACGACACGTTATTTTCAATGTATTTCGGAGCCAGCAAAATCTTCTCCCGATCAATATCACGCACCTTTTGATCGATGATGTTGTCCTTTTCTTTGATCGTGCGTATATAATCCACCCGGAAAGGCAATACGTTCTTGTCCGCTATGGCATCGACAACGGTGTAGGTATGAATGGCGGACTGGTGATTGGCTTCCGGACAGTCTACCGGGTCTCCATGTACATAGCACCCAAATGCCTGCACGGTTGTTTTCAAATGCGCTTTCCCACCGCTGCTCGCGTTCCTCGCAAAAATCGGCGTACCGGTAAAGCCAAAAAGAAAATATTTTTTGAAGGTTTTGGTGATGGCCTCGTGCATATCGCCGAACTGGGAACGGTGGCACTCGTCAAAAATAAAAACGATTGGTTTGCCGTAGGCCGAATGGGTTTTCCGCTTCTTTATCAGAATGGATAACTTCTGTATGGTGGTGATGATGATATTGGCATTAGGGTCATCCAATTGTTTCTTTAGTACCGCCGTATTGGTATTACTGTTCGCCGCTCCTTTTTCAAACTTGTCGTACTCTTTCATGGTCTGGTAGTCCAAATCTTTTCGGTCTACCACAAATATCACCTTATGGATATAAGGCAGCTTGCTGGCAAGCTGGGCGGTCTTAAAGGAGGTTAATGTTTTACCACTACCGGTGGTATGCCACACGAAGCCGCCGGCGCTTATCGTGCCGTACTTCTTGTAGTAGTTCGACACATTGATTTTTTGCAAAATCCGCTCTGTTGCCACGATTTGGTAGGGGCGCATGACCAATAGCAACTTATCTGACGTAAATACGCAATACTTGGTGACGATATTTAAAATGGAGTGTTTCGCAAAAAATGTCTTACCGAAATCCATCAGATCCCATATCGGCTTGTTGCTTCCATCTGCCCACCACGACGTAAATTCGTAGCTGTTGCTGGTCTTTGATTTCTTGCTGGCGCGTTGTTGTGTTCCTTGTTCTTTCAGGTGCGTATAGCGGGTGGTATTGCTGTAATACTTGGTTAACGTACCATTGGAAATGACAAACAATTGTACAAACTGAAACAGGCCGGTATCCGCCCAGAACGATTCCCGTTCGTAACGGTCGATCTGGTTAAACGCCTCCTGGAGGCTGACCCCACGTTTCTTCAGTTCCACATGAACCAAAGGCAGTCCATTGACCAATATGGTTACGTCATAACGGTTGGCGCGCTTGCCCGTTGCGGTCTCGTATTGATTGATGACCTGCAGGTCGTTGTTGTGTATATTGGTTTTATCGATCAGGTAAATATTGCGTAGCGAGCCGTCCTCGCAGTGCAGGGCTTGGATGTAATCTTCCTGGATGAGCTTTGTCTTATCTTCGATATTGCTATTCGGGTTGGATAGTTTCCCCTCAAAAAAGGTTTTCCATTCCTTGTCGGTAAACCGGTAGTTATTCAGCTTTTCTAATTGAGCCCGCAGGTTTTCAACCAGCTGATCGTTGGTCTTGATAGGCAAAAAGCTATATGCCTGCGTCTCGAGAAGTTGAATAAAGGCCTTCTCCAATTCGGCTTCCGATTGGTACCTGACCTCCCGTTGGTATTCCGTGGTGTATTCGGATACCACGGTAGATTCTGGGTTCTCGGCAATAAGATTATAGTTGATCATCGGTACACTTGGTTAATTTTCCTCGTAATAATACGAATAATCAATTCCTTTCATAAACATTTCCCGACTATGAATATCATCGGTCAACGCATGTTGTATTAATTCTTTAATCCGGCTACTGTCCGTCACACTCTTCACCATGGCGATATGGTAGTCTTTTTTTGCAATTTTACTCCAATCCACACATTGCTTGAGTTGTTTCTTTAGTATCAAGTCCAACCAGATTCGCGCACTTCGCCCGTTGCCTTCCATAAACGGATGGGCAATATTCATTTCTACATATTTATCGATAATTTCTTCCAAGGTACCTTCAACCATTGCCTCAATTTCTTTTAACGTATTTGGAAGAAACGCTACCATAGCGAACTGAAAACCACCTTTTGCAATATTCTTTGTCCGTATTTGACCCGCAAAATCGTAGAGTCCGCCAAACAGGTACCCATGTATTTGCTGTAATCCTTTTATGGTGCCGACTTTTATATTATCGATAAGTGAGCTATCAAACAACGCATACGCTTTATTTTTACTTTTGCCGTCGATCGTTTCGTCGCTATAGGTAAACCATTCGATAAATCGGTTTGCTTTGGTGCCTGGAAAAGTTTTACCTAATGCAATAATACCGTCGTAATCAAGCATATCGGACTTGTATTTTTTACCATCTGCAGCGACCAATTTCAGTTGGGTAGTAGTACTAACCAACTGATTATTCTCTTTCTTTAGCTTGGCTTTAAGGTACTTCCAATAGTTCCGTGTTTTGGTGTAATCGTCTTGATCGGTGAGTACGGCAACGATATCCAAGACAGAAAACCACCATTTGTTGTTTGCGTCGTCCCATACCGCGCGAACTTCACGATCATCGAAAAAACGAATGGAAACCTTACTCATAGCAATTAAGTATTAACCCGATCAAACGTCAACAGTTTTCCACGATAATATTCGTACTGCTCTCTACGGGCTGTTATCTCCGCCGGCAAACCCACGGAAATATCGTTGACCATGGCATCAAATTTATCTAAAATGGTGACAATGCGCTCTTGTTCTTGGAGAGGGGGGATGGGGATTTTTATTTTTGCTAAATCTTTTGCTGAAACATCTATTACTTTCGTTCCTTTCGCAAGTTTTTTCTTTTGTTTGAAAAAACTATCGATCTGTGTGCAATAAGCTATAAATTTTGGGTTTTGCTGATGTTTAAAAATGCATGCATGCCCACCCGTTACAATTTCATTATCACCCAACCAAGCTACAGCTTTACAAACATCTTCAATATTTTCACTCGTATTGGTAATTATTATATCACCTTTGTTTACTTTTCTTAATTTCCTAGAGAGATCTTCTGAAACAAACGAAATTGTTTTTGTGGCTGACGTGCCGTAATAGGTATAAATCTGGCCATAGTGGATACAGCCGACGCCGACATCCGTAAAATCCTTCTTCTGTAAACCGCTCCCTCTTATAAACTCGCCAATCTCTCCCAAAGTTTTCCATTCCACATCTTTTCCTTCAAAAGAAAGTAGTTTATTGAGATAGTATTCGTATTGGCGCGTACGCGCCTCCAGCTCCGCCTCCAGCTCCGCCTCCAGCTCCGCCTCCAGCGCGGTAAACTTGTCCAGGATGTTGACTATTTCTTCTTGGACTGGGAGAGCCGGGATGGGGATTTGGATTTTCTTCATCAATGAAGTAGAACTTAAATTTGGTTGTGCTCCACCACCAGCAAGCGCATATAATTCTTCACTTTTTGTAAGAAGATAGTGATACAAAAAATTATTTAGCAATAAACTAGTATCTGGTTCAAACTTTCCAACACGTTGATTTAAATAATATACTTCACTAGAATTTAATCGACCAATTTTTCCAGTCGTAGCTCCTGACATTGCGACTAAAATATCACCATTTACTATTTCAAAAGGTTTTAAATTCTCTGAATAATCAGTTAAATCGAAATAAATTAAGTTACTGGTGTCAATTTTTCTATTTTGAATATTTCCAATTCTTAAAATAGGATGTCCACTCTCTTTAAATTTGTTGCTTTTGAAAGCAAAACCATTTCTAAAATTACAAACTTCATTCAACTCCCTATACCCCACCCCCTCCGGACAATACTGCACTATTAACTCCGCTATCTTACTCATCTTCGCCCTCTTTTTGCTGTAGCTTTTTTATTTCCTTATCAAAATCGCTTTCAAACAATCGATCTTGAATAATTCGATACTTTTCAAATTCGGTTTCGGCATGCGCTTTGGCTATTTCAGCCGTTACTTTACCGGCATCCTGTAACACCTTTCTATCGGTAGCTTCTATAAACCTATTCAATCGGGTTTCCCAATCTTCCATCGTCATGGGTATTTCTCGCATCGCCATATCTTCTGCAAGGTCTAAATATGCAGAAACTAAACGCTGTAATTGCTGCATTTCCTTTTCGGATAAATAGTTTTTGGCCACATTGACATCAAATTTTTGGATTTTTCCATTCGGAGCGTCCTTCCAGGTGGTCAGACCCATATTTTCCTTTTGATGATCGGCTCTGTTTACAATGACTTCCGCAGCCGTATTTCCGTGTATGGCCCAGTGCAGTTTGTTTTGCACGGTCGCAAAAAACCGTTGGGTACTTGTGGCTTTCACATCATAATCAATCGCTGTGCTATAGATATCGGTAATTTTTTGATAGAATTTCCGTTCGCTTAAGCGGATTTCACGTATGCGCTGCAGCTGTTCCTCAAAGTATTTTTTTCCGAGAATGGTACCGTCATTTTTCAAGCGTTCATCGTCCATCGCAAAACCTTTGATGGTAAACTCCTGTACAATTTGCGTTGCCCATTTACGGAATAGTACGGCGCGCTCAGAATTGACTTTATACCCTACGCCAATAATAACCGAAAGATTATAATGCTGTGTATGATATTGTTTGCCATCTTGTGCAGTTATTCGAAAATTTCGAACAACTGAATTTTCATCTAATTCATTATCGCTAAAAATTTTCTTTAGATGGTAATTAATGGTATGCGTTTCTACCTGATAAAGTATACCCATCATCTTTTGTGACAACCAAATGTTTTCATCCGCGTACACCACATTTACGTCACTTTCGCCCGTAGCCGCTATGAATGTTAAATATTCGGCCGCTGAAGAACGTATACCTATGCTTTTATTGTCAGATTTTCTTTTGCTCATTCCTTAATCGTTACTTTCCAGGTCATTCACAATGGCATCTATCGCCGTGCGTAGTTCTTGTTGGCGGGTTACCATCTCGGCAATGCGTTGGTTTAAGGCTACGATATCCGTTGCTACGGTTGTGTTTTCCTGTTCTACATAAGAACTTACCGCAATGTTGTAATCGTTTTCGGCAATCGCTGCGTTCTGTACCAAGCGCGCAAAGTGGGCTACATCTTCACGGTTGCTAAAGGTGGTTAATATCTTCTTACGGTTATGGTCTGATAATTTATTCTTATTACCTCCGCGAACAAACTCTGCAGAAGCATCGATAAATAACGTCGCATTATCCTTTTTACTTTTCTTCAACACAATGATGCAGGTGGCGATGGTTGTGCCAAAAAATAAATCGGGGGGCAATTGGATCACCGTGTCTATATAGTTGTTGTCGATGAGGTATTTCCGGATTTTCTGTTCAGCCCCGCCGCGGTATAAAACACCGGGAAACTCAACAATGGCGGCTGTGCCTGAAGTCGCCAACCAAGAGAGCATGTGCATGGTAAAGGCTAAATCGGCTTTGGATTTAGGTGCCAAAACGCCGGCTGGCGAGAACCGGGGGTCATTGATCAAGAGCGGATTGGCATCGCCTTCCCATTTGATGGAATAGGGCGGATTGGATACAATTGCGTCGAAAGGCTCATCGTCCCAATGCATCGGGTTGATCAACGTGTCGCCATGCGCGATATCGAATTTTTCGAAATTAATATCGTGCAAAAACATATTGATGCGGCACAGGTTGTACGTGGTGATGTTCACTTCCTGGCCATAGAAACCCTGGCGTACATTTTCTTTGCCCAGCACTTTGGCAAACTTCAACAGCAAGGAGCCGGAACCGCACGCGGGGTCATATACTTTGTTAACTTGCGTTTTTCCGACGACCGTGATTTCAGCCAACAATTCGGAAACCTCTTGTGGTGTAAAGAATTCGCCCCCGGATTTACCTGCATTACCGGCATACATGGTCATCAGGTATTCGTATGCGTCGCCAAATGCGTCGATGTTATTATCCTGATAATCGCCCAACCTCAATCCGGCTATGGCATTTAGGATTTTGGCCAAACGGGTATTCCGCTGTTCGACGGTTCCACCGAGCTTGTTGCTGTTTACATCGACATCATCAAAGAGCCCTTTCAAATCGTCCTCGCTATCGGTTCCGTTGGCAGACGACTCGATATCCTTGAAAATCCGGTGTAGATCGACGTTAAGGTTTGGGTTGCTGGCGGCATGCTTCCGAACATTCGTAAACAACTCGGAGGGAAGGATAAAGAAGCCTTTTTCGGATACCGTTTCTTTACGCCCAAACTCAGCCTCCTCGTCGGACAATTGTGCAAAGTCGAAATCGACATTCCCCGTTTGCCTTTCTCCTTTATTGATATGCGCGGCTAAGTTTTCGGATATAAATCGGTAAAAAAGAATCCCTAAAACATAGGACTTAAAATCCCATCCATCCACACTTCCCCTTAAGTCATTGGCAATCTGCCATATCGTGCGGTGCAGTTCGTCGCGTTCCTGTTCTTTGGTCATTTATATAAAGCAATTTTTGTTCATCAAAAAAACTCAATCTCTAATCAGATTGTATTATGAATCTTTACAGGCTAATGATTGGGTAAATATAACGTAATATGAGGTGCCTTAGCGATAAAAGTGACGCAAATCTATGTTTCACGTGAACAAAGTTGCCGTTCTAGGAAAATATAAACAACAATACCGCCCCGATAGGGGGCGGCATTGCACGGCGGCACATCGCTCAAGTTATGCCGCTTTTTCTGTTTGGACGTCACGCGGTCACGCGGGCACGCAGGGAGGCCGTCGGGCTCCACTCACTTACGCCCTTTTTATTGCGCGAGCGGACGCGGAAATAGTAGACCACGCCATCTTCCACTGGTCCGTAGAAATTGCCGAGTGCTCGGGGTGCCGGATCCAGGTCTCGCCAAACGGGTTGTCCCGTCTCGTCCAACTCGGAAGCCAATTGCATTTCGTATTGGTAGGCTGCCCGGACAGCTTCGAACAGGAGTCGCAGTTCGCCGGGACGGTTGGAATCTGCCAACCGTGCCCAAGTGGATGCCGGCGGTATTTGCCCGGCCTTGGGCGGTAGTGCCGGATAGAAGCCGGAACTTAGCTGCACGGAACTGGTTTGCGTGAAGTTGTTGATGTAGCTCGCGACCCGACGCATCATCACGATCAGGGCATTCCGGGCCTCATCTTTTTCTTCTTTCTGTACCCCGCTAGCACGGCCGTTGGCGGTGATGGCCTGCTTGGCCACGTAATCCAGCGCTATGGGCTCATACTCGGTAATGGGCGGGTTGAGGTCCGGAAAATTGGCGTTGGTGCCGAGCGCGTCTACGGTACGCGTAGCCAATGAGGCGAGGTCGGCATCACTGAGGTGGTCGTAATTGGTGATTAACTTTGGTGTTTTCATTTTCTTGTTTTTTTACTTTGCTATTTTGTTATTTGTTGTTTTGCTATTTGCTGTTTGCTGTTTGTTTTTCTTTGGTTTCCGGGGCCTGCCCGGATGGGGTGTTGCTTGATTACCATAACTTGATTTTTTTGTTTCCATGACCAAATTGATAAGAAAAGCCCGTGCGTAAAAATTCGCGGACAACAACGGACAATAACGAACAACAACGAACAACAACGGACGGTACTGTCCGCATTTCGGGCATTTGTCTATCCTGCCCCCACCGTTTTCTTCTCGTGGTCATACAGGCAAATTAGCTCCTGCGGTTGCGTTGAGTGAAACTTTGGCGTGAATTGGCGCGAATTGGCGGAAAATCACGCCAATCTCCGCCACGGGTGCGGTAGTTTGGCCAGGTTGCTGCCGCTTGGTTTTGGGATTATGCCATCATCTAACAAACAATGTGGCACGGATTTTCGTTGTAATTGCAAAACCTGTATCTTTAACGCTATAATTGAATAGTCTAGTCAACGGTTTATGTTTTTCACCTACTTCGGACAATACCTTTTACTCTTGAAAGCGGTCTTCCGGCGACCGGAAAAATGGAAAATCTATCGGAAGGAAATTATCCATGAAATGAATGAAATCGGTGTCGGTTCGTTGGGGTTAATCGCCATTATTTCCACGTTTATCGGCGCCGTAATGACCATGCAGATTGCATTCCAACTGGTTTCTGATCTCATCCCAACGTCCGTTATCGGACAAATAAACCGTGATTCGAGTATCTTGGAACTAAGCCCTACCATCACCGCGCTGGTGTTGGCTGGCAAAGTGGGCTCGTCCATCTCTTCTCAAATCGGGTCCATGCGGGTAACCGAGCAAATCGATGCGCTGGAAATCATGGGTATCAATGCACCGGGATACCTTATTCTTCCCAAAATCCTGGCGGGCATTACGATGATCCCGGCATTGGTGATCATGTCCATTTTTCTGGCCTTGACTGGCGGGCTTTTTGGCGGAGCGATTTCCGGTGCGGTTACACCTGCCGATTATATCAACGGCATCACCGACGGTTTCATCGGCTATACCGTAGCCGTAGCGTTGGTCAAAGCATTTGTTTTCGGGTTTATCATCACCTCGGTCTCCGCCTTCAAGGGCTTCTACGTGCGCGGAGGCGCGTTAGAAGTGGGACAGGCCGGCACGCGCGGCGTAGTCATCAGTTGCATTGCTATTTTGGTGGCAGATTATATTATCACGGCCCTGATGCTTTAGCCGTTTTTATTAGCTTTAACTATATGATTGAAGTTCAGAACATCCATAAATCGTTCGGAAGTAACGATGTGCTCAAGGGCATAGATGCAAAATTTGAAGCCGGCAAAATAAGCTTGATTATCGGGGGATCTGGGTCTGGGAAAAGTACCTTGCTGAAATGTATGGTAGGGTTGCATAAGCCAGAACAGGGCAAAGTGCTCTATCAAGGAGAGGACTTTACACGGATGGATTTTGAGAGCCGTATACCTATCCGCAAGGAGATTGGGATGTTATTCCAAAACTCAGCCTTGTTCGACTCGATGACGGTAGAGCAGAACATCATCTTTCCATTGGAAATGTTTACTGATATGAGCCGGAGTGAGAAAATCGACCGGGCCAACTTCTGCTTGGAGCGTGTGAACCTTGCGGGCCGCAACAAATTGTATCCGGCCGAGCTTTCAGGCGGGATGAAAAAGCGTGTGGGCATTGCCCGCGCCATCAGCATGAGCCCGAAATATCTTTTCGTCGATGAGCCCAATTCGGGCCTCGATCCGGAAACATCCATCGTGATTGATGAGTTGATTGCCGAACTGACGCAAGAATATCAATGTACGACCGTGGTGGTTACGCACGACATGAATTCGGTGATGGGTATCGGCGAGTATATCGTCTTTTTGTACAAAGGGCAAAAATGGTGGGAAGGATCAAATAAAGAAATCGCCCATACCGATGTCGAAGAGTTGAATAGTTTTGTGTTTGCGAGCCCGTTTATGAAAGCGGCGAAAGAACGGTTTTGATGGAACGCGTTCAATTTTATCATTACTTTTGCCAAAAAACAGGTTTATCTTGACAGCAAACAGCATCCAACTCCTTACCCCCCGACATTGGGAAGACTACGAACTCATCGATTGCGGTAATTTCGAAAAACTGGAGCAGTTCGGCGACCGTATACTGATTCGCCCGGAACCGCAAGCCGTATGGGCCAAAGGACTTCCGGAAGCGGAGTGGCAGAAACGGCACGACATTCGGTTCAAGGGCCGTTCGGCTACCAGCGGCGACTGGATCAAAAAGAATCCTAAACTACCCGACCGCTGGCATATTAGCTACCGAAATAACGATGTGGCCATCAAATTACGCCTTGGCCTCACGTCCTTCAAGCATGTGGGGGTGTTCCCCGAGCAGGCCGTCAATTGGGACTACATTTCCACAGCGATAACATCATTCCGTACGCCGAAACCCAAGGTGCTCAACCTTTTTGCTTACACCGGTGGAGCGTCGTTGGTTGCCCGGGCTGCGGGTGCGGATACCACCCACGTGGATTCCATCAAACAGGTGGTTACTTGGGCCAACGAGAACCAGGAGCTGTCGGGTCTTTCTGATACACGCTGGATGGTAGAAGACGCGCTTAAGTTTGTAAAGCGTGAGCTGAAACGGGGCAACAAGTACCATGGCATCATCCTTGATCCGCCAGCTTATGGGCATGGGCCGAAGGGTGAGAAATGGAAGCTGGAAGACCATATTGCCGAGATGATGCGCGATGTGGTTCAGCTGCTCGACCCGCAGGAACACTTTCTTATCCTGAATACCTATTCGCTGGGATTTTCATCCGTTATCGTTGAAAACCTGATCAGGGCAGCATTGCCGAACGTGCAAAACCTCGAAACCGGGGAGCTGTACCTACAGGCCACGGCAGGAAGTAAGCTGCCGCTGGGGGTATTCGGGAAATTCATGAAATTGGGATAATTACTTCAGGTCGTTTATGGTACTGTTTAACAGTGACAAGAAGCACGAGTGGGAAGACCTGGGTAACGGGGTTAGCCGCAAAATCATGTCGTACAACGACGATTTGATGGTGGTGAAGGTTCGGTTTGAGGCAGGAAGTGTAGGCGCTGCTCATCAACACCCCCACACCCAGATCAGTTATGTCGAATCGGGCATGTTTGAATATACCATCGGCGAAAGCACGTTTATGATGGAGCGGGGCGATACGTGCATCATTCCGCCGAATAGCATCCATGGCTGCCGATGCATGGAAGCGGGCATACTCATTGACTCTTTCAATCCCCTAAGGGAAGATTTCGTTACTCAAATACCACCGTCTTATTACCGGTAATGATCACCCGGTCTTCGATAACCAATCGCAATGCCTTACTCAGTACCGATTTTTCGACTTCCTTGCCGGCACGCACCATGTCCTTCACGGTATAGCTGTGGTTCACGGCGCGTATATCCTGCGCAATGATCGGTCCCTGGTCCAGGTCGCTGGTTACGAAATGGGCCGTTGCCCCGATTAGTTTAACTCCCCGATCGTGCGCCTGTTTATACGGACTGGCGCCGATGAAGGCGGGGAGGAAGGAGTGGTGGATATTAATGATCCTACCAGCATAGCTGTCCACGAAATCGGCCGAGAGTATCCGCATGAACTTGGCAAGTACCAGGTAATCCGGCTTATGAGAATCCAATAGATGCGCGATTTCCGACTCAAATTCTGCTTTGGATTTCCCTTCATGGGTTACGTGGTAAAACGGGATATTGAACCGTTGGGTGAAGGCACTCAGCTCGTCGTAGTTGCCTACCACGCAGCAGACGTCGGCGCCTAGCGTATTGAAGAAATAGCGTACAATGATATCGCCGAGGCAGTGGTGTTCTTTGGTGACCAGTATCGCCAGCCGTTTCTGCTGCGGTGGGTTCACGGTTACCGTTGCGCCCGCAGGCAATGCTTCAATGAGGTCGTTGGTAAGCCGTTCGTTATTTTCCGCTTTGCCGGCGCATACAATGCGAACGTAGAAGCGTTCCGCTGCTTCATCTACATATTCGCGCATGGTAACGATGTTAAGCGTATGACGGGCTACCGTATTGGCTATCCGACCAACCAATCCCACGGCATCGTGGCATTGGATAAGGATGAGGGTCTGGTTTATCATGATCTGCTAGGCCACCAGTTCTTCTTTTTTCAATTCTTCGGCAATGTCCACTTCAACACGGAGGTTATCAACAATGTGTTTTTGTCGATCGGGCGTATTCTTGCCCATGTAATAGGCCAGTAACTGGATGATTTTCTGATCCTTGGAAAGGATAACTGGGTCCAAGCGCATGTCTTCACCGATAAACAATCCAAATTCATCCGGCGAGATTTCACCAAGACCTTTGAAACGTGTGATTTCCGGCTTGCCTCCCAGTTTCATGATGGCGCGTTGCCGTTCTTCGTCGCTGTAGCAATAGATAGTCTCCTTTTTATTGCGTACACGGAATAAGGGTGTTTGCAAAATGGATACGTGACCGGCTTTCACCAGGTCCGGGAAAAATTGGAGGAAGAAGGTCATCAGCAACAATCGGATGTGCATGCCATCCACATCCGCATCGGTAGCGATGACAATATGGTTGTAGCGGAGCCCGTCCAATCCGTCCTCGATGTTGAGGGCATGCTGGAGGAGATTGAACTCCTCATTTTCGTACACCACTTTTTTGGTGAGGCCGAATGCATTGAGGGGTTTGCCTTTGAGACTGAATACCGCTTGGGTCTGTACATTGCGCGATTTGGTGATGGAACCACTGGCCGAGTCGCCCTCGGTGATAAAAAGGGTAGTTTCTTGCGCTGCCTCGTGCTTATCGCCGTAGTGCACTTTGCAGTCGCGCAGTTTGCGGTTGTGCAGCGAGGCTTTCTTGGCCCGTTCGTTAGCCAATTTTTTGATGCCTGCGATATCTTTCCGCTCCCGCTCCGATTGCATGATCCGTTTCAATAACGCATCCGCTGTGTCGCTATGTTTATGCAGGTAGTCGTCGAGCGCTTTTTTAATGAAATCGTTTATAAAGGTCCGTACCGTAGGGCCTTCGGGGCCGATGCTCTGCGAGCCGAGTTTTGTCTTTGTCTGCGACTCGAATACGGGCTCCTGCACCTTGATGGCTACCGCTCCGATAATCGACGCCCGGATGTCGGAGGCATCGAAATCTTTTTTGTAGAACTCCCGTACGGTCTTCACCAATGCCTCGCGGAAGGCAGCTTGGTGCGTACCCCCTTGCGTGGTATGCTGCCCGTTTACAAAGGAGTAATATTCCTCGCCATATTGCTGGCCGTGGGTCATGGCTATTTCGATATCCTCCCCCTTGAGGTGGATGATCGGATAGCGCATGGACTCCGCATCGATATTGCGTTCCAGTAGGTCTCTAAGTCCGTTTTCGGAAATGAATTTCTGGCCGTTGAAATTGACGGCCAACCCCGAATTGAGGAAAACATAGTTCCAGATCATGTTTTCCACGAACTCCGCACGGTAGTGGTAGTTCCTGAAAATGCTTTCGTCGGGGTAGAAGGTGACGGCGGTACCGTTCCGCTGGGTGGTCGTTTTCTCCTCATCCCTTACCAGCTCCCCTTTACTGAACTCGGCAATACGGGTTTTCCCATCGCGGTAAGACTGAACGGTGAACGACGTGGAAAGCGCGTTGACGGCCTTGGTGCCGACGCCGTTGAGGCCAACCGATTTCTGAAAGGCCTTGCTATCGTACTTACCCCCGGTGTTGATTTTTGATACCACGTCTACCACCGAGCCCAAAGGGATGCCCCGGCCGTAGTCGCGTACGGCTATCTTCTGCTCGCTCATGTTGATGTCGATGGTTCTTCCAGCACCCATCACGAACTCATCGATGGAGTTATCCACCACTTCCTTGAGTAATACATAGATGCCGTCGTCATACGCTGAGCCATCGCCCAGCTTGCCAATGTACATCCCCGGCCGGAGCCGGATGTGCTCTTTCCAATCGAGCGAGCGTATACTATCTTCGTTATATGCGGTCATGTATGTTAATATTCTTCTGGATTTTTATGGGTATTCCTTATCCGCACAATGTATATCGCGGTATCAGTTACTCGGTACGAAATCCGGTAATGGATAGTTCGTATGCCCTGTAATCTCCGTTGTTGTTAGTCTTGTATTTATCCAACGGGTGTTTTTTAGGATGATTGGGTAACCCCGCAGTAGATTGAGCAAGTTTATTGAAAACCTTGTCTGCCTGTAGTATGGATTCTTCAGCGATGTATAAATATATTTCCTGTAATTGTTTCTTGGTTGTTTCCGTCCAAATTACAGCGATTTCTTCCATACTTCATTTAGTTTATCCACTTCGTTTTGGGAATAAACCCTGCCGGCTTTAATATCCTTTTCCGACGCTTCGATATCGTCGTTGTATTCCTGGATTGTCGCCGCCATATTTTTTTTCCTAAACTGCAACAACCGTTTAAAAACTTCTATCAAATCCGGGTCCCTGACCTTGCTCAACTCACGTTGTATCCACTTGATGTCTGCTTGTGTATCCATGGTCACCTGCATCGTTTGATTTAGCCAAAGTTACTAAATTATCTCAATTTTCCATTCTTCCTTTTTTTCTGATGCTATTGACAACACGCTGTCAAAGACGCCCCTTTTCTTTGCAGTGAACAAGTAAATAATTATCCATTAACAGTTATCAACTATGAGTACGACACCCATCATCACCAAAGCAGAATTGTTGAAGCACTGGCAAGGGCACCGCGCATTGACCCGGCGGGTTATCGAGGCGTTTCCGGAAAAGGAGCTGTTTGAATTTTCGGTCGCAGGCATGCGCCCTTTCGGCGAATTGGCGAAGGAGCTATTGGCTATTGCCGTACCGGGGCTGCAAGGCATCGTTCACCGGGCGGACGGGGCCTACAGCGAAAACGGTTTGGAAGGCATCACTACCAAGGAGGCCGTGTTAAGGCAATGGGACGAAGATACGCCCAAGATTAGCGAACTGTTCAATCAGATTCCCGAATCGGACTTCCATGTAACGTTCAATCTCTTCGGGCAGTACAACTTCCCCATCATTGAAAACATCCTGTATTTCATTGATAACGAAATCCACCACCGGGGGCAGGGGTATGTTTACCTGCGCTCGCTGGGCATCCAGCCTCCGTTTTTCTGGGAGCGTTGATGTTTTCCTTAGCCTTGGTAGGCTTCGGTTAATTTTTTAATATCAAACTTTTTCATTTGCATAAAGGCCCGGGTTACCCGGGCTACTTTTTCCGGATCGGGGTCTTGCATCATCTCGTCGAGTATAGCGGGTGATATTTGCCACGATAAACCGAAAGGGTCTTTCAGCCAGCCACATTGCTCCGCCTCGGGTACAGCCGATAGTTTTTCCCAAAGGTAGTCGATTTCCGCTTGCGTGTCGCAGTTCACCAACAACGAAACGGCCTCATTGAAGGCGTAGCCGTGCTCCCGTGCACTGTCCATTGCTGCAAACCATTGGCCTTGGAGCCGGAAATCTGAGAACATCACCGTGCCTTCCTTGTCGGGCTCCATCCCCGACGGATAGCGGGCCGTTGTGCCGCGCCCCGTGTTTTTGAATATAGAAAGGTAAAAATCGGTGGCGGCCTCCGCTTTCCCGCAAACATTGCCTACAAACAACAGGGTAGGGATGATCGGCGGGCGTTCTTCGCCTTCAGGGTCGGTCAAAATCAGCTGCCACGAAAGGCCGTACTTATCCTGTACCCAGCCGTAGCGGTCGCTGAAAGGATACTTATCGAGCGGCATCAGTACATTTCCGCCGTCGGAGAGTTTTGCCCAAACGTCGTTTATCCGGGTTGCCGCTTCCCCGTCGCGCGAGGGGTCAAAATTGACCATGAAGGAAACGGATGGGTTGAATTTGAACAGGGGGCCGGCGCTTATGGCCATAAAGGAATAGCCCCAAAGTTCAAAAGACACCACATCGGCGTCGCCCGAGGGGGTATCGTTGAGCGTGACGATGCTGGTGACCCGCGATTCGGGGAACAAGGCAGTATAAAACTCCGCGGCTTCTTTGGCCTCGCGGTCAAACCACAAATGGGGGACGATTTTTTGCATGGTAAACTCCTTTCTGTTGGTATAAGACAAATATAGGGGTTAAGGCCAGCAGAAGTTAAGGGCATAAATGCCAATTTTGGGGGGTGTTTGCGACGATTACTTCCGGAAGTTCGCCGCGACCGCTTCAATCAGCTCACCAACGCGTTGGCGCACGGAATCGGGCTCAAGTACCTGTACGCCATCGCCGTACATGAGGAGCCAGCGCGGGAAACCCTCGTGGAAGTCGCGCGTTTCGAACTCCATTTCGGTGTACGATCCGCAATCACACTCGGATACGAACCCCCAATAGCGCCGGTCCCACTTCATGTAGGCGGCAAAACGGTTCTCCACGCGGATGCGGATCGTCCTTTTCGGTAGGTCACTGTGCGCGCGCTCCCGGTCGGCCATAAATTCGCCAAGCGAAGGATGTTCGCGTTCAAACGGTTTGTCGAGGAGTTGTAGCTGTGTAATCCTATCGGCCCGGAACTGGCGGTAATCCTTTCGGGTGTGGCAATACGCATATACGTACCAAAAGTTCATTTCATGGAAAAGCCCTGCCGGTTCAATAGTACGTGGCTTCGGTCTTTCATCATTCACTCCCTTATATGATAAAAACACCTGCCGCCGTTGGGCAATGCTTTCAATTAAGCTGCTAAGCGCATGGGGTACGTTGCTGTTAAAGACCTCATACCCCGATTTCGCCATCACGATCTTTGATTCGATAGCGGATAACGAGTCCTTCTCGCTCATCCGTAACACCGCCTTGATCTTATAGAGCGCTGTTTCGTAATGCTCCTGCAGCCGACGATCCATGAACTTGCCCATCAATTTCTGGGCACCTACAAAGCTCATGGCCTCTTCCTGGGTGAAGAGCACGGGCGGGAGCCGATAACCGTCCACAATGCTGTAACCCGCGCCGGCTTCGCCGAATATCGGCACCCCTGCCTGTTCCAAGCTGCGGATATCGCGGTAAATCGTGCGTAGGCTCACGCCAAACCGGTCGGCGAGTTCCTGCGCTTTTACCACGCGCTTGGATTGCAGCTGGATGTAAATGCTTACAATCCGGTCGAATCGCTTCGTCGTATCAACGGCCATGGTGTATGCTAGTGTTTTTGTTCAACCTGTACCCTAACCCCTTCGCTGTGGCTACTAAATTCCGGCGCGTACATGCTTTGGATGGTACTGATACCATTGGAAAAGTCGCCCGCTTGCGCGACGAATACGGGATACTCAAACACATAGGTTCCCTTGCGCAAGTAATCGAAGAAGAAATTGGTCGCCATATCGCGCGTGCTCTCGTAGTAGCCGAGCCCCCCTTGGTAGCGGTAACCGCTCAACACATTGATGGGCTCGAAACAAGCGGCACGCATATCCTTGAGGTGTACGTACTCCATATCGCGATCTACCCGAAGTTCAATCCGTACGGTTACCTTATCGCCTATCTGTAGGGGATTGTCAACGCTTATTTCCTCCAATACCAGCCCGCGGTCGGTATTCCGTTGGATGTACAGCTGTTTGCGTAGGCTCAATGGTGTTTCGGCACCGGTAATCTTGTCCAGGTCTTCGAAGTACTGCCAATACACCGCACCCCAGGCCACGCCCTCATTCTCCGCTTTTTCAACATTCACGGAGATGTTGCCCATGTCTGCGGTCACCGCATCGCCATCAAAGCGTTTTTTGAAATAGCCGGTACCCGCTTCGGTATCCACGTCGGTAGAGCGGATGGTTTCCTTGCCCAATGTAATGGTTACCTCCGGCTCGTTTACGAGCCAATCGCCGCCCTGCAACAATAGCGCATAGATCGCATCGGCTGTTGCCTTGGTGGTGTTCCAGTGCTGCGTTTGTTTCTGCTTGATGAGCCATACCTTCAGGTCGTCCACCGCTTGTTGGTCGGATGCCACTTCGGCGAAGGCTTCAACAAGTAATGCCTGGGCCTCAATCGGGGCTTCATACCACCAATAGCCGTGTGGCATGGCTTTCCAGTACATACCTAGCTCGTCGTTGTGTATAGCGGTTTCGCGAAGCGACGCCATGATGGCCGCGGCCGCCTGCGTGTTGTCAGCGCGGTGCATTGCCAGCGCCAACTGCCCTTTCAGGTACGGGTTGAAGGCGTTCCAATGATTGGCGGCCTGTGCCAGGTAGAAATTATAAGCCGTGCGGTTATCCGAGTGCATGGGCAAATCCGCCACGAGGCTGCGCATATACAGGTACTGTACATGCGTGTACCGCAGGTGCCGTTTGTTGAGGTCCATTTTATGCTTCACCAGGTAGTCGTAGTCATCTTTCACCTGGCGGTCTACGTAATCCACCGCTTTTGCGAGGATTTGGTTTGCCGTTTCCGATCCGGCAGCTTCCACACCCAGCCGTTGCAGGCGAGCGATGCCCGTAGCGATATACTGGGTGATGTAGCGGTTGCTTACCATGCCCCGGAACCACGGGAAGCTGCCATCGCTAAGTTGCATCTCGGCCAGTTTGGCCAGGTTTTGCTGCAGCTCCTGCGCGAGCTTATGGCTTTCGAACAGCTGGGCAATGCGGTGCTTCTGCTCCCGCTCACTTTTGGCTTCCATCACCCACGGTGTTTCTTCGAGTAATGCCGACTTAAGCTCCTGGTTTTTCTCCAGGTTGGAAAGGAGGGCGGTGGTATCGCTGGTTTTCCATTGTTCGAAGATGGCTTTCACCTTGGGTGCCTGGGCAACGATGTGGGCGGCTAACGCATTCGCATACACTCGACCGAAAACCTGTTCCGCACATTCGTAGGGATACTCCATGAGGTAGGGGAGTGCCTGCACGGCATACCATGCCGGGTTGCCTGTAAATTCCACGGTGAGTGCATGGTTTACGCGGCTATCGCTGGTTGTATTCGCCAGCTTATCCAGTGTAAATGCCTTGGCCTCATTGCCACGTATGGGCAGCGGCAGGGTTTCGGTCACCAGCGTACGGTTGGTGATTACTGGCAAGGTGGTTTCTTCGCCATCGGTAAAGTTGCCAGCTTTCGCAGAAATCCGTATTACCACCGCGTTGAAGAGGCTGTCGGGAACGTCGAATGTCCATGCCACATCGGTACTTTGCTGTTCGGGTACCGTAAAGGCTTGGTCCCCGAAACTGCCGCTTACCCCCGCAAGGGGTTGCCCCGTCGTTGCGTCCAGCAGCTCGATATGGGCGGTGCCGCGTAACGCTTCCGTGCTGATGTTGCTCACCTTGGCGCCGATGCGTATACGGTCGCCCTGCCGTAGGAAGCGGGGCAGGTTGGGCATCACCATCAGGTCTTTCTGGGTCTTGATCTTGCCTTCGAGGTAGCCCATTTTCCAATCTGTTGTGTGGGCAAAGGCCATCAGCTTCCATTCGGTGAGCGCTTCGGGCATGGTAAATTTAAAGGTGACGTTACCCTCGGCATCCGTTTGCAATCGGGGGAAGAAAAAGGCAGTTTCCTGCAGGTTCGTGCGTATGGGGATAGCTGTTGAAGAAGCGCCGGTAGTGATTGGGTCGGCCGCCTCGTCAACAACCGCTGCACCCACCACCGATTGCTTTTTTTGCTCCCCATATCCTACCACCACGACTTCATCAAGGCTATTTTCGGCCTGACGCCCGTTGGGGGGGGCTACGCTTTGGAAAACAGCCTCTTCCCGTGCCGCTACCCCCGGCGCAGCCCCCGCAAGGCCCCGTATCATGATGGTTCTGTTGGAGAAAAGCTGCTGTGCCGGATAATTCAGCAATTCGTCGTACCGCTTTTCATAACCCTCGGGCTGCTTGCCGTTGATGGTGTTGAACCACAGGTTGCCAGAGCGGACCCCGAAAGTCTGGTTGGTGGCCCAATACAGCCCCAGCCAACGGTTGGGTGTCAGCGCATTCCAGTACCAGTGATGCGGTTTGAGTGCATCCAGCGATGCATCATACAATCCTGCGAGCAGCTCCGCCGCTACGGCATCCTTTTTATTCCCTTTGATGGTCAATTGCCATTCTTCGGCAGCCCCCGGCAGCAGTTTGTCGCGGTGCGTTGCCCACTCCAAGTGGAGGTCGCGGTTAGACCAAGGTATATCCACCTGCTGTCCGCCTTGGTATACCCGGTTGTTGTGTATGTACAGCCAGCCAAAGCCCAGACCACCGCGGTCGTCTTCAACGATGGACCGCTTTATCCGGCGGTGCTCGGAAAAGGCCGTGAACTCGGGTTTCGTATCGGTACTTGTTTCGAGCACATAGGTGCTGTCGAAGCCCGTTTTTACGGTTAGATTCAACGTGTCGCCCGGCTCCAACGACGTTTTATCGGCCAATACGAGCAGGGGCTGCTGGGGTGGGGTGTCTGCTGCTGGTTTGGCAGCATAAGTATATAATTTCTCGGTAATTTCATTCCCTTGGGGGTCGGCTGTGGTGAGTGTGATTACGTGCCATCCCCCCGTTTTCCAGATTGAGGCGGGCAGTGCCACCACCTGCTGTTGTCCGGTCTGGACGTTGGCCGACCAGTTCGCTTCACCCGCGGGCCAGTTCATGTAATTGGATTCATCGGCATATTCATCGTCCGGAAAAAGCTGCTTGAACTCCTGTTCGCTTATCGCATACCGATCGGGCTTCTCCCACATCCGTTTGCGGTACAGCTTGCCCGGAAAGTTGAGCGGGGCAATGGATAGGGCAACGTTGGCTGGCGTGGGTACGCCATTCAGGTTTTGGGCGGTAACGGTCAATTGGTTTTCCAAACCCGCATCAAGCTGCTGGGGCATGGAGGCCGCAAGCAGCAGGGAGCGGTATCCCGCTTGCAGGGCTTGGCTACCGCTTTGCGTTTCACCGTTGATGTCGGTCACGTCGGCATATACCATGTACATGAACACCGGTAGCGACTGGGGTTCGATCTGCTTGTCGGGAACGGTGGTGAAGGTCACCTCAAATGTGCCGTCGGCCTGTGTCTGTACGGTGCCATTGGCGATTTCCATTTGTGGCGACTGCGGCTGCCCCCAACGGTAAGCTGCCCAGAAATAGGGGAAGTGCGCATGCCTGACCACGCGGTATTTCACGCTGGCACCATCGATGTTGTTGCCGGCGTAGGCAGCGGCACGTCCCCTGACCGTGATTTCTTCGTTGAGGGCGATGTTGGCTTTGACGGTATCGAACGTGACCCCGAATTTGGGCCGCTTGTATTCTTCCACCGCAAAGTATGCATTGCCGTTTTCGGTGCCGATATGCATTTGGCCGGTGAGCCCGCTTGCCGGTGCCGTAAACGTGCCGGAGAACGATCCGTAGGCATTGGTGGTGAGCTTCAGGGTGTTCACTTGCTGGCCATTGGCATCAAAGAACGCCACCTCTGCAGTATGGTCGGCTAGTACGCGGTTCGTCCTTCCGTCGGCTGAATTTTCGACAACGATCCCTTTGAAATGCACGGTCTGCCCCGGCCGGTAGATTGCCCGATCGGTAAACAGGAAGGTATGTTCACTCGCTTGTTTTGGTGTCTCCTCTTCGCGGTAGTACGTCCCGAAATAGCCATCGGTATGTAAGGTGTCGCCATGTGCCGAAAGCACGATGCGGCGGATGTTGCGCTGGCGCTTATTGATAGGAATGGTCGCTTTGCCATTCTCGTCGGTAGTTGTTTTACCGACAACCTCGTAGCGATGGGAGTTAAAGGTGTTGTCCCAGCGTTCGTCAAGGAACGATAGGTTAGCCCCGCGTATGGGCATGCCCGATTTGCGGTGCAGTGCAAACAGCAGCTGATGATTGTCGAGGTTAGTGGTAATCAGGCTCAATGAAGACACCTGGACAGGTACGACGGTTAAGATGTTGTTTTCGGATGAAAAATCGGCCGCAGCGGATGCTACGAGTAGGTAGCGGCCAGTGGGTAGCGGATCTATCTTGATTTCCGTACGGTGTTCGTATAGGTCGTCGCTGCCCGGCAATGCGGCTTCCCAAGCGAAAAGCGGTGTGCCACCCAGCAATTTTTCTTGCTCCTTGCTACTCAATCCCCATTGCGGATTGGTCAAGGCATTTGGCCACGGATAAATCCGCAGGTAAATGTTAGCCAGGTTCCTGTAGGTCACCAGTGTTTTGTTGTTTTCCCCGGGCAATAAGACAGCTTCCGTTTGTGCGTTCAGCGATTTGCTCAGCAGGGTGTAGCGTAACTGCTCGGCACTGCGGGCACCTTCCGATTCGGGAAAGCGGGCAATAAGTTCATTAAGCTGTAGGAGCATTTTCGGACGGTCCGCCGAGACCATGTTCTGCGATTGGTTATAGTCAAACTGCAACAACGCAACGATAGCCTGTGCCGCAGCCGGGCTATGGGGATGGCGTGCAGCAAGTGACTGCAGTGCAGTGCGATACAGGCTATCCTTATCGGGGTGGATGGAATATTGGTGCACGAACTCCAGCCGTTGCAAATCCGCATCGATCAGTGCATCGGGCTGATCGTCATCCAAGTGGAAAGCCAGTAGTTGCTGGTACGTGTGCAACGCACGGAAATGCAGCGCCTCCGGTGTGGCTGGGTTTACTTTAACCTCTGCGAGTCGTTCGGCAGGCTCAAACCACAGGGTCCCATCTATCTGGAATTGGTATGCCGGTTTGATAACGTCTTTTTCATCGTTCTGGAAAAATCCGATGGCCCGGAATGCGAGCAGGTCGTACAGCGTAGGCCGCAGTTGACGTGTATTTTCGCCCTCCATAAGCAAAGGGGTGTACCGTTCCACGGGGACGGCTTTGAGCGGTTCGCTATCAAGGATAGACGCTTGGTACAGGTCGCTCGCCTTGGCAATGAGTGTGGCGGCATCCCATGTGGCGATATCGGCAGGCGGTTCTCCAACGAGGGGGGTGCGGTTCAGTATGGTCCAGCGGTTGTGCTGGTAGTATTGCCAGTACAGCTCGGCAGCAATGCTCTGCCACAATGCTTTCTCCGGCCCTTCAGAAACCAGGGTCATGGAATCGGCTTGTTGGATAGGGTGTGTTAAGGTATTTTCCTGTGTCAACGCATCTTTAGCGATAAGAAAGAGCGTCGCTTTGATGGCGTTGGCATTGTCGCCCCGCTGCTGTGCGGCAGCCTTGACTTTACGGGCAATTCCGATGGCCGATTTCGGTAGCCCGTTAAAGCTGAGGGAGTCGATCGTTTTCCATTCTTTTTGGAAGGGGTCATCTTTGGGGTGTTGCTGTGCCATGGAAGGAGCCGTTAGGAAGAGAATACCGGCGAGGAGTAAACCCATCGCCCGTACGGGAAAGATGCTGCGGATCATTTTGCTGTCGTGTTTGTTTCTCAAATCGATTGCTTATGCAAACTTACTTAAATCGTATCAAATGCTGTCATGCTACAGACGCATTTCGCCTAAGGGATGCGACAGGCCATCGGATTCCATAAGAGGTTGGAAGTTTTTTGCTGTACCGAATTGCCGCCTAGTTAACAGGTAGCGAAGGCACGGACACGGTCAGAGCGATGGGCATGGCGGTGTCCGTTATGCAATTATAGGTTGTATTTCGACGCAAGTTTATCTAAGTTTGCATACGCTGGTTTTCAAAACCCCAAGGAAAGCCGGCCAATAGACAAGATGTAAACAGAAGGACAGTTGCAAATTATGGATAAGAAAGAAACAATCGGTGTTTCGCGCCGGCATTTTCTAAAGACAGGTGCCGTTGCCGCAGCGGGCTTCATCGTCTTGCCGCGCCACGTACTAGGTGGTAACGGATTTATTGCTCCGAGTGACCGTATCAACCTGGGGTACATCGGTACGGGTAAACAGGTGCATGGACTGTTACGGAACATCGGTAAGGTGCCCGAGACGATGGTGGTGGCTGCCTGCGATGTAGACCGCAAGAAGCTCGCTAAATTCGTGGGCGAGTCGACAGCACTCAACGCGACGAAAGCAAGCCACACCGTGGAATCGTACGGTGACTACCGGGAGCTACTCGCCCGTACGGATATCGACGCCGTAGTGGTAGCGACGCCCGACCATTGGCATGCACTCAATGTAATAGACGCGGCAAAGGCCGGAAAAGATATCTATTGCGAAAAGCCGTTGGCATTGACCATTGAAGAAGGCCGTGCCATGGTGGATGCCGTGAAGAAATACAAACGGGTGCTTCAGACGGGCAGTATGCAGCGTTCGCAATATAATTTCCGGCAGGCAGCCGAGCTGGTACGCAATGGTTACATAGGCGCAATCAAAGAAATCAATGTATCGGTGGGTGAGCCGGTGAAGCAGTGCGACCTGCCTTCCATGCCCATACCGGATTACCTGGATTGGGATAGATGGATCGGCCCATCGCTCTACCGGGGTTACCACCCTGTCCTATCGCCGCCCATTGAGGATGATAAATGGGCATGGTGGCGCGGCTATCGTGGTTTTGGCGGTGGACTGATCACCGATTGGGGGGCACACATGTTCGATATCGTGCAGTGGGCGCTAGACATGGACCATTCCGGTCCGGTTTCGTTCGTGCCGCCCTCCCAGCCCGGCGCCGTTGACGGCTTGCATTTTACGTACGCCAACGGCATACGGGTAAACCACAAAGCATGGGGGCGTTCCAATGCCATCCAATTTATCGGTACGGAAGGGAAAATCGAGGTTTCGCGGAGCTTCCTCGATACCGAGCCCGCGGGATTAGACCAGCAGCAACTGAAGCCGAGCGACAAACGGCTCTATTACTCCGATAACCACTATCAAGATTGGATCGATGCCATCAAGAAGCGGAGCAAGCCCGTGGCCGATGTGGAAATCGGGCACCGTACGGCATCGGTCTGCAACGCCATCAACATCGCGTACGAGCTGCAGCGGCCACTGAAGTGGAATCCGAAAAAGGAAGTGTTTGACGATGTATATGCCAACATGCTGCGGGGACGGCCGTACCGGAACGGTTGGGATTACAAGAATTTTTAATGTAAGGAAGATGAAACCAACAGAAAAAGCATCGATTTCCCGTCGCCAGTTCCTGGCGTCGACATCGGCATTGATGGCTGGTGCCGCCATCGCATCCCCGGTTTGGGGCATGCCGGCCTATATCCGTAATCTCGGCAAGCCAAATTCGGTATTCAAAGGGGTGCAGGTAGGCGTAATCACTTACTCTTTCCGGTCTATGCCAAGCAGCGCGGAAGAACTGCTGCGTTATTGTGTGGAGGCGAATGTGAGTGCTGTGGAGCTGATGGGGCCTGCCGCCGAAGCATTTGCCGGAGCCCCTGAGGCCCCTGCAAGGTCGGGTGATGAAGCGGCGGACAAGGCCGCACGAGCCGCCTTTTCCCGAACACTGGCCGAATGGCGTGCAAACGTGCCCATGGCCCGTTTCGAGCAGCTCCGTAAGCTATACAAGAAAGCCGGCGTGCGCATCTACGGCTATAAACCAAGTGCGCTGGGGGCGAATAATACCGATGCGGAGATCGACTACGCTTTCCGTGCTGCGAAAGCCTTGGGTGCCAACCAAGCCAACGTGGAGTTTCCGCAAGACCCCGCGCATACCCTGCGCTTGGGCAACCTAGCGGCCCGGAACAAGGTGTATGTCGGTTACCATGGCCACACGCAGCAAACATTTGACATGTGGGACGGTGCCATTGCACAATCCCCCTATAACGCTATCAACTTCGATATGGGGCACTACGTGGCGGCGGGCTTTGAAGCCATACCGTTTATTGAGGCCAAACATCCGCACATCGTGAGCATGCACACGAAGGATCGGAAGTCGAAAGCCAACGGCGGCGCAAATTTACCTTGGGGCGAAGGTGACACGCCGATTGCGAACGCGTTGCGATTGATGGCTGAACGTAAGTACAAGTTTCCGGCAACGATTGAATTGGAGTATTCTATACCTGAAGGCTCGGATGCCGTCAAAGAAGTCGCTAAATGTGTGGAATTTGCACGTAAAGCGCTCGGAGCGTAACCGACGGCTTGTCTGCTGCCTTTCGTGCCACTTTACCGGTTGAAAAAGGTAACGCTTATCGAGCATCGGCCGGGTGCGGGAATACATAACGAATAAATAGAAGAATGAACCCGAGGGATATCTTGAAATTCCTGCTGTTCGTCTTAGTACTGTTGAGCGGAATCAGTCGTGCAAATCACCGCCGCAACGAAGTGGATAAACGGCCTAATATTATTTTCCTCCTTACCGACGACCATCGCTGGGATGCGCTTGGAAGCATGGGCAACCCGGTTATCCGAACGCCCAATCTCGACGAACTGGCTCAGCGGGGGTACTTATTCCGCAACGCGTACGTCACCACATCGATCTGCGCGGTAAGTCGGGCAAGTATCCTTACCGGTCAGCATATGGCTAAGCACAGCATTGATGATTTTGGTACGGATTTTTCGCCGGAAGCATTTAAGATAACCTATCCAATGGTATTAAAACGTAATGGGTATCGTGTGGGGTTTATCGGGAAATTTGGGGTGGGCGAAAATCCACCGGCGGAACAGTTCGATTTCTGGTCGTGCACGGAAAAAGGACAGCCACCCTACATCTTTTACGATGGAAATGGAAAACCGGTACACCATACGGACAGCATTGGCCGCGATATTGTCAAATTTTTGGTTTCGCAAGATACATCTACGCAACCTTTTTGTCTTTCGGTGAGTTTTAAAGCACCGCATGAATTGGATGGGCGGCCTCCGGAATACGTGGTGCAGGAGGAGTTTGCCAACTGGTATAATAGCACGACGGTTCCGGTACCTGAGTCCACAAAACCTGCATACTGGGACAGCCTACCCCCATTTTTCAAAGCACCCGAAAGTATTGCACGATACCGGTGGCAAACTTTTTTTTCGAGCCCCGAAACCTATCAGGAGTCGGTAAAAGATTACTACCGTCTGATTTCGGGCGTAGATGCGGAAGTGGGAAAGTTGATGGTGCATTTACAAAACCATGGGCTTGACGATAATACCATTATCATTTTTATGGGCGACAATGGGTTTTACCTAGGCGAACATGGGTTGGAAGGTAAGTGGTTCGCTCACGAAGAGTCGATTCGTGTGCCGCTAATCATCTATGACCCTCGGAAATCCGCAGTAGACCCGGGCCGAGCTGTTGACCAAATTGCCCTTAATATCGATATCGCACCGACCATCCTTTCACTGGCAGGCATCGGCCACGATAGCATTCCAACAGACATGCAAGGGGTAGATCTTACTGAAAGCATTAACCATGGGATACCTACTCGGGAACGGTTTTATTATGAGCACCGTTTTTATGGCTCACCCCACATTCCCGTGTCCGAGGCTGTTGTTTCGTTGGATTATAAATATATATGGTATCCCGAACATCAATATGAGGAATTCTTCGATCTGACCGAAAATCGCTGGGAGGTTCACAATCAGGCAACAAACGAAGCTTACGCGGATTTAATCGCAGCATTCCAACGTTCTTTTGCCGATTTGAAAGCGCAAGCTCGTGAATAGGGGTATTCGGCGGCTTTGCTTTCTTCGCCCAATCCGCTACCTTTGCTAAACTAACTACATCAATTGGATAACTACGCGGAGTATACGGATGAAGATTTGGTACCACTACTTAAAGAGGGGCATCAGGGAGCCTTTAACTGTATTTACGAGCGTTATTGGCATGCGCTATACCAAACTGCCTATCGGCGCTTAGCCAACCGGGAGCAGTGTAGTGATGTTGTACAGGATGTATTCATTGACTTATGGGTGCATCGGGGAAATAAATCGATTCAACGGCTGGAACCCTACCTACATACGGCCGTACGTTATAAAATATACACGTTGCTTGCCAAAGGTAAAGCTCTGCCTGCGTTTGTAGAGCCTTTTGAACAAATGCTGGTTTCACCATTTACGGCTGATGGGCCTTTCGGTGAACAGGAAACGCGACGCCTTTTGACGGCATGGCTGGAAACACTTCCCCGTAAACGACGCCGGATTTTTGAAATGCATTACTTCGAAGGGCGAAGCACCAAGGAAATTGCAGAGGAGCTTCAAGTGTCGCAAAAGACCGTTCAGAACCAGCTTAATACCGCAAGCAATAGCCTTCGGGCACTGCTGATAAAGACCGTGATTATGGGTCTGGTATTCTTGAATTAAAAAAGTTGAATTTTTTTTGGGAGTTTCCCGGGATTTCTAGACAATATCCGTAAAGACCATTTTAAACGGATACAATACGCATGGAAAATATATTCCATAAACTAGCGAAGAAAATCCTGCGTGGTTCTGCTACTGATGCGGAACGGCACTTCATGGACACGTACTATGATGCGTTTGACAACATCGAGGGCCGTGAAGAGGTGTTGACCTCGGAGGAACAAACAACCCTTCGTAATCAAATTGACAAAAGAATACAAATATACATACAGCGGAAAAACACCGTCCGTTTCCGGAAATGGCTTCCCTATGCAGCTGCGGCTATTATTTTAGCGGCGGTGGGCACGTGGGCATTCTTTCTGTACAATAGGGAGAAGTTACCTACTGACCCAATACTCGCGGCCGAAGAAATCCTTCCCGGCGGCCATCGTGCTACACTTAGCCTCGCTGATGGGCGGGTGATTGATTTGAGCGAAACACAAACCGGCATTGTCATAGCGGAAGACAATATTACTTACAACAGTGGGGATACATTGTTACTTAAACCTTCCGAAACACTTATGCTTACCACACCCAAAGGGGGCATCTATCAAATTACACTTTCCGATGGAACAAATGTTTGGTTAAATGCGGCTTCTACATTGACATACCCTAGCCGGTTTGACGACGCAGAACGGGTGGTTAGGGTTTCCGGTGAGGCCTATTTTGCTGTGGTGAAAGATAAAAGTAGGCCTTTTAAGGTAAATAGCAGCGGTCAAACGGTTGAGGTACGCGGCACGGAGTTCAATATTTCGGCTTATCCAGCCGAAAACGAAACCAAAACCACGTTGGTAGAAGGGAAGGTAAAGATTTCAAACCTCGAATCTCAAATCTCAAATCTATTAAAGCCAGGAGAGCAAGCGGTCATTTCCGGCTCGACGATGAACATAGCTAAGGTAGACGTAGTACCTTACACGGCGTGGAAGGATGGCTTTTTCTATTTTGACAATGTGCCACCCCGGGTGGCTATCGAACAGGTAGCCCGTTGGTATGATCTCGAAGTATCGTACGAAGGAAATATGCCGGCAACTTTCGTTTTCGGCATGGTTGACCGGGCCAAGCCTTTAAGCGCAGTTTTAAATTCGTTTGCTAAAAGCGGGCTTAATTTTGAGATCAGACAGAATGGCTCGAAGAAACAACTGCTGGTTAGCGAAAATAAGTAGCAGCAATGTGGAATGAAAATTAACTAAATGTGATACCAGTTTAAAATCCATAGGAGGTAGTTGCTATGCAGACATAACGATAAAACAGCATAATGGAATATCCGCAAAAAAACGGATGATACTAACAGCATCACCCGTTCTTGTTGCCTGGATTGATTAGCGGCCTTCGTTTGGACACCGGGCCGAAACCAAATTATTAACCATTCAAACACGACAAATATATGGTTTTTACACGATGTGTAAGGGGCTTTTCTTGGCCTTTCAGTTACCGATTATTACTGATTATGAAATTAGCGATTTTCTTGACCTTGGGTTTAGCGTTCAACGCCCTCGCAGAGGCTAACGCACAAAAGATTACGCTTAACGTAAAAAACACCCCTCTCGGAGAGGTGATGCGGGAATTTCAGAAACAACAAGGATATTCATTTTTATTCCATGGTAAACATCTCCCAGATATCCGTATTGATGCGCAGCTGAGGCAGGTGGAGTTTGCGGATGCGATGGATATGATTCTGACCGATCGAGGATTGGATTGGTCGTTGGAGGACGGGATTGTAACGATAACAAAACGACGTTCATCGCCTGTTGCAAATAGACCCATTACCATGCCTCAACAGCGTACAATCACAGGTAATGTGTCAGATAACCAGGGAAATCCGCTGGAAGGAGTAACCATATCCGTTAAGGGAACCCCTGTAGCGGTTACTTCTGATGCGTATGGGGGTTATCGTATTAGTATTCCTGAAAGCGGGCGCATCTTAGTGTTTTCGATCGTTGGTTTTAGTCCTGTTGAGCGGTCAGTAGGCGATCTATCTACCATTGATGTGTTGATGGAGGCTACGGTTAGTGATCTGGACGAAGTCGTGGTTGTTGGTTATGGCGTACAACGGAGAGAAACTGTCACAGGTTCGGTTTCTACAGTCAAAGGGGATGAATTAAGTATTGCTCCGGTAGCCAGTACATCCACTACGCTCGCTGGTCGCTTACCAGGCTTGATTTCTTTCCAACAACAGGGACTTCCGGGTGCAGATGGTGCAAATATACAGATACGTGGATTTGGGAGTGCCCTGGTAATTGTTGACGGGGTTGAAGCCGATTTCAATTCGCTAGATCCAAACAGCATAGAAAGCATTTCTATACTCAAGGATGCTTCGGCTTCGATTTTCGGCTCCCGGGCGGGAAATGGGGTAATACTGGTGACTACGAAGCGGGGTAATCAGGGGGAACCTGTTTTTACGCTCAATTCCACTTATACGCTACAAGGCGTCACGCGGATGCTGAGGCCCTCTAATTCCGGTCAGTATGCCGAGCTTCGCTCGGAAGGCTGGCTTAATTCTGGCCAACCGCCAAGTCAGGTTCCGTTTACGCCCGAGCAGATTGAAAACTACTATCGTGGAGACGACCCACTATATCCCAATACGGACTGGTATGATGTGTTAATACGGGATTATGCCCCCCAACATCAGCATAACATTTCCGTGCGGGGCGGGACGGAACGCGTACGTTATTATGGCTTTTTGGGATACCTCGATCAAGAAACCATGTGGAAGAAAAATGGCGGAGGCTATTCGCGCTATAACTTCCAATCCAATGTCGACGCAAGAATTCAGGATAACTTTACTCTCCAACTTGATGTCACCAGTACGACGGAGTTTAGGCAATATGCCTCCCGCTCTCAAACCGCTGGAGGCGCTGCATGGGACGATTACTGGAACACCCTACCGATCTATCCAGCATATCTGCCTGATCCAGAAAGAGTCTCCTTTGCTAATGGAGCCGGAACGGGTGGGGCGCACGTAACGACCAACAGGGATATTTTTGGATACAACGACGGCGACCAACAGAATCTTAGGGGAGCATTGGCATTAAACTATGCGTTCAAAGGGATTCAGGGATTAAGCGCGAAGGCGTTTGCCAACTACTCGCATACCTATGGTTCTACCAAATATTTTGTAAAACCGGTCACATTCTATACCTACGATCCAGGTAGCGATACCTATACGCTGGCCGGAGCGCTGGGAGAAAAAGCTTCATTAAGCACCAGTAAAAATCAGAATAGAATGATCACCGGGCAATTCTCCCTCAATTATAATCGAAAATTTGGCGATAGGCATGACTTGTCGGCATTGATGCTTTATGAAATTATCGATTACTACGGTGACTACTTGACCGGTTCGCGCTTTAATTTTCTTACGTCCAGCATCGACCAGCTTTTTGCCGGTAGCACCGACGGCATGTTTAACGATGGTGCCGCCAACGAGATGGGGCGCAAAGGCGTGATCGGAAGGATTAATTATAGCTACGACGATACCTACTTGATGGAAACGACATTACGGGCGGATGCTTCCGCCAAATTCCCGGCGACAAGCCGTTGGGGGTATTTTCCTAGTGTCTCTCTGGGATGGCGAGTTAATAAGGAGGCATTCTTAGCCAGTGTGGAGGCTATTGACGAATTGAAATGGCGTGCCAGTTATGGAACATCGGGCAATGATGGCGTGGGTAATTTCCAGTACCTTTCCGGTTATACCTATGGCCAAACGTACGTTTTAGGTAGCGGGGCTCAACAAGGGTTAGTTTCAACAGGCCTACCCAACCCCACACTCACTTGGGAAAAACTGACAATTTCCAACGTAGGGTTTGACTTTTCATTCTGGCAGCGGCAGCTGTACGGCTCTATGGAGGGTTTTTATCGAAACCGTGAAGGTATACCAGCAACTCGCTTGACCTCTCTGCCTTCTACTTTTGGAGCCAACATGCCTCCTGAAAACCTGAATAGCCAAAATAGTAGGGGGTTTGAATTGGAATTGGGTAACGCAAGTTCCCTTGGCGATTTTATCTGGGATGTATCCGGCAATATTTCATGGGCGAGGGCGAAATGGGGACACTATGAAGAACCCGAATATATCGATGAGGTGGAAGTAGCACTCTTCAAAGTGTCTGGACAATGGGTAGATCGTCAGCTCGGGTACTTGTCTGATGGGCTGTTTACGCAATATTCGCAAATCGAAGAACTCCCCTTCGACCAGGACAACGCTGGAAACTCCACACTACGCCCCGGAGACATCCGATACAAAGACCTGAATGGGGATGGCCGAATTGATTACAAAGATCAGACAGATATTGGTAAGGGAACGATCCCCAAGTGGATGATGGGGTTGAGAAGTACACTGAAGTACAAGGGCTTGGATGCTTACTTCCTATTTCAGGGCGCTATGGGTTATCATAATTATGTGAGATTAGATGGCGTCGGGCTATTGTCTCCAGCCGCCGTATACGATTTGCGGTGGACACCGGTAAACAATGATCCCCATGCGCTTGTACCCCGAATCGGAGGGGCGCCTTCCAATGCCTTCTTTTCAGATTATTACCTGAAAAAAGCAGGATACCTGAGGTTAAAGGTGCTTTCGGTGGGGTATTCATTACCAAAAACATGGTTAAATGCCGTAGGCTTCACCAACCTCCGGGTTTATTTTGCAGGGACCAATTTGCTGACATTTGACCGGTTGAAAGCCTACGGCATAGACCCGGAGTCACCCTCCGGCAACGGTTCTGCTTATTATCCCCAACAACGCACGTTCAGCTTCGGGTTATCAGCATCTCTTTAATTATATAGATTGAATCTCATGAAAAGATATTTATTAACATGTTTGGCAATTGGGGGTACGCTGCTTAGCTGCCAAAAAAATGTACTTGACAAGGTACCCCTAGATATTATATCAGATGGACAGGTATGGGGCGATCAAGTCCTTATAGATGCATACTTGACACAGGCGTATGCCCAGACTTACATTTTCCTCAACGAAACCGGTGGAAACGACTGGGATACCGGTGGAAGTTGGGCCGCTCCATTTGCGATAAACCACATCAGCGATGAAGGGAGAACCAATTGGCCCTCGGTAGCAGGGTCGTTGGGTTATTACTACAAGTTGGGCGGGCTCACCGTTGGCGGCGGACTATTGGAATGGTGGGAGAGCTCTTACCGTGTGATCCGCATACTCAATGAGTTTATAGATAAGATGGCTACGGCGACGGTAGAGGACAGCTTCCGTAAGCAGCGCTTGGCAGAGGCTAGGTTTATCCGAGCCTTCAACTATTTCGCCATGGTCAAGCGATACGGCGGTGTGCCTTTGATCACAAAACCCCAACAAGTGGACGATCCGCACGAAGAGTTGTATCCCAAGCGCGCAAGCGAACAGGCAATTTATGACTTCATATTGAGTGAGATGGATGCCATTGTGCCCGATTTGCCAACACAGGCTGTCGGAGGCAATTATGGCCGGCCATCCCTATATGCGGCATTGGCGCTGAAAAGTAGAGCTGCCCTGTATGCGGCAAGCATTGCGGATTATGGCCAGGTACAGCTGGATGGGTTGCTTGGCATACCCGCTACCATGGCTATTGGCTATTACCAGCAAGCATACGATGCGGCGGTCAAAATTATTCTCGACAACAGGTTCTCCCTCTATGATGAAGATGCCGATAAAGTGACCAATTTCCGTAATTTGTTTATCAAGAAGAATAATGCCGAGGTAATATTTGTATGCCCCCATACCTTTACCGATCGCGATCGGGGCGGCAACGGCTGGTCTTACGATTTTTTCCAGACACCGCCGCCAAACGCATGGGGGGCCGGAAACGTCGATGCGCCTTACCTGGAGATGGCCGAGGCATTCGAAAAGGTCGACGGCACGCCGGGCACACTCGATCGCAATGCCATCCAACAAGGGTTGTGGACTGCCGAAGAACTATGGCAAGATAGAGAACCACGGTTTTTTGCAACGATATATACCTTAAACACGGCATGGAAAGGCACCAGGCTAGACTGGCACAACGGCTTGATCACATCGGATGGAACGTTGCTGGCGGATGGATCCTATCAAGGTGTATTGGCTAAGGGCAACCAACAGGTGGATGGTAGTTTTGGCACTGGCTTCGGTGTGATGAAATACTTGGATGAAAGTAAAAACAACCTTGGCGAGCGGGGCACATCAGGTACCGACTGGATTATTTTCCGCTACGGGGAGGTACTGCTTAACTTCGCGGAAGCAGCCTATGCGCTGGGTATTAACGAGGAGGCCTTGCTGGCAATCAACACGATTAGGCAACGTGCGGGGGTAGCCCAACACAGTTCGATAGACTTAGCAAAGATTAAGCACGAACGTAAGGTCGAACTGGCCTACGAAGGGCACCGCTATTGGGATCTCAGGCGGTGGCGGACAGCCGTGACCGATTTGACGGGTGGCTTTTCAGGCTTACGGTATATACTGGACTATACGACGGGAAGATACCGCATAGAAGTCGTTGATCATATAGACGGTACCGTCACACCACCCCTATTTCGCCCCGAAAATTATTATTTGCCGATCACACCCGGCCGAATAGGGCAGAATGCGAACTTGGTCGAAAACCCAGGGTATTGATTTTTGGAGGGATAGATATGAATACGATGAATATAAATACAAGAAAGATCTTTTTCCTGCTATTGGCCTGTTTGTGCGTATTGTTTTTTGCATCACTAGGACAGGGCTGTAAGAAGAAATCGATCATTGAACCGTTGGTTGAAAAACCCGAACCCGAGGAACCCGAAGAACCTGAAGAACCCGAACCGGGATGGGATGGAAGTTATTTTTATACCGTTAGTACACCCCAGAACGTAGCAACTGCCGCACAAGTACTGGCTATGGGAGCTGATTTTATCGATGCTCCGCTAAGCAGTTGGGTAAAGGATGGCACACGCTATTGGATGCATTCGGATGCCTGGGGCGAATACCATCAAAAAGCCAATGGATCGGTCGATAATCCGCTGGCCACGCCCATGTTTAACAAGAATCGGTCTGCGCTCTTTGTGAACGATGCGGACATCAATGGCAAGCCATGGATCATGAGTGTGTACCACGATTCGTTCGATGGTTTACTTGCCTTTTTGCACATGGAATTTGTTACTGCTGGTGGTAGTGACAATAAAGGGCGGATATCGCTTGGCTATTCGACGGACAATGGCGATACGTTCCGATACCTGGGGGAAATCATTTCACCCTATAATGACCCGGATCTTGAGGGTGGATTTCTTCAGGGCGCACCTTATTTTGTAAAAGATGATTACTTCTATTGTTACTATAATGAGCATGGAACTACGAATGTGGCTAGAGCACCGGTGGCAGATGTTATTGCTGCTGCGCGGGTCGGCGATACCAGTCCGTGGACAAAGTACCACAACGGGTCGTTTTCCGAAGCGGGCTTGGGTGGTAACCATTCACCGATTGTAGCCTTACATGGTGGTAACATACCGGGTATTAGCCATACCAACGCAGCATACAGCACCTATGATGGGATGTATTACCTGGTGATGACCTCGATGAATTGGTTTGGAGAAGAAACGTACATCAGGCTATGGCAGTCTGCGGATGGCATAACCTGGCGGTTGTACAAGATTCTCGCTAACGAAGCACCAACAGCCTATCCGGAAAATTCGGGATGGCAGTACGCCAGCATTGTTGATGAGGGAGGCGAGGAAAATGCCGTAGTGGGCCAGCGGTTCTACGTGTATTGTGGCAACAGGACCTCTGACCCAGCCAATATGTCAATAAAAAGATGGACGGTTGACCTTTCCGATGGCCCCATTGGCTATTGGAATCTCAATAATTCCGCTTTTGACTGGTCTGGACCCAATCGGGGGACAACGCATAATGGTGCCACTTTTGCAGAAGGAAGGCGCAACAATGGCCTGAAGCTTGACGGGGTGGACGATTACCTGGAAATCAGCAATGTCGAAGGCACACTCACCGGTATGGACGAATTGTCGGTTTCCTTTTGGGTGAATATGGAGGAGATTCCGGCAGACAGGGACATCTTCCTTCTTGGGGTTGAATCCATTTTCCAGTTTATCGTGCACGGCGAGCATGGCGGTATAGGGCATTTTGTAGTGAATACGACCAATAATGGATGGTACGGAGACGGGAGCGTTGTTTTTTGGTTGGACAAAGAGTTGAGCCCCTCTACTTGGCATCACCTCGTGGGAACTTATGACGGGGTGAGGGTCCGGATTTATGTCGACGGGGAACTCACGGGAACCAGTGAAATGGATATCAGTGGATCGGTGGCATCTTCGCTCAACCCCATGCGGGTAGGCTTTCGTATTGCACCAGGGGATGGCGATCCTCACCTCAAAGGGGCAGTAGACGAAATACGTCTATACAACAAGGCGTTAGACGCGGAGAGAATCCAAGAACTCTATGCGTTTGAGTCGCACTAAAAGCGTGTACGTGGAAAGTGAAAAACACTATACACGAAAGGAGATGATCAGGCGGCTCGCTTTGTTGTTTGCAGGAACCACGCTAAGTCGTACCTCGTATGCTAAGCCGCCACTGACGGGCCACCGGCTTACCATAAACGGTATGCCGGTGGCCTTGCATGCATGTAGGGTGTCGGCCGTTCCCTTCAACCAAGTTTGGCCCGGTTACCAGCGTCCACTCGATCAGACGGAATTAGCCACATTTGCCACTTGGGACATGCAATCTGAAGTAACGGTGAGTTTGACCTCGGCCGTCCCTATCCGCAAGGTAGCCGTAAGGCCTTTAGCTGCCGGGATTAAACCCGAAATCAACGGGCCGACAATCCAGTTCAATGTGCCACACCCAATGGATTTGGTTGTAGAAATAAACGGCTACCATCATGCCATACATTTATTTGCGCAACCGCCGGTCACAATACCTCTTGCACAACGCAAAGCATGTACCTATTACTTCGGGCCCGGTGTACATGAAATCGGGAAAAAGGAGCTGAGTAGTGGTGATTCGGTATATCTCGAACGGGGGGCTGTGGTCCATGGTTGTTTCCATGCCATCAACGCCCATGGGGTCTCCATCTCCGGTCGTGGAATCATCGACGTAAGCAAGCTGGAACGTGGTAAAGGCGTAGGAGCTATCCGGTTGGAGGGGTGTTCAGATTGCAAGGTGAGTGGGGTCATTCTACGGGATCCCGACACCTGGTGTCTCAGCTTGTTCGGCTGTTCGGATATTCATATCGATGGTGTAAAACTGATCGGCTTGTGGCGCTACAATGCTGATGGCATTGATGTTTGCAACAGCCAGCGGGTCGTGGTTTCCAACTGCTTTGTCCGATCATTTGACGATGGACTGGTAGTGAAAGGAAAGAAGGGTGCCTATCAGCATCTTCCCGTAGATGATGTGCGTTTTGAAAACTGTGTTGTTTGGTGTGACTGGGGAAAGGCTTTTGAAATCGGAGCGGAGACCGTAGCCCCCGCCATAGAAAAGATTCGGTTTCACAACTGCGATATCATACGCACGTCCTATGCAGCGATGGATATCCTGCATGGTGATGGCGCTGCTATCCGCGATATCCGGTTTGAAAACATCCGTATAGAAATGGATGAGGTGCATTACCAGCCGAAACTCCAGACCCAACCCCAGGAAGTGTATGCCGATGAAGGCAAAGGGAGCTATGTTCCGTATCTGCTAGAGGCCCGCATTACTAAAACGGACTATTCACAGGAAGAACGATTCGGGACATTAGACAGGTTAACCGTAGCTGATATTTCGATTAGCCGGCAACCGGGTGCGGATATGCCAGCGTCGGTATTTCAAGGGGCAAATGACCGTGCTATGATACGTGATGTACAAATCCACCGTTGGAAATTCAATGGCGAGCCGCTGAATACGCTGGTGGCGGCCCGAATCACAACCGACCCTTTTATTGAATCCATACAAATGATTTAAATTTAGTAGATGATGAAGAAAACTATTTATTTAGTTGCCCTAGGTATGAGCAGTGTAATAATGTCTTGCTTAGGCACGCTTCATGAACAGGAGCGGCCGTATACGGTGGCGGCATATTATTTCCCCAACTATCATGTCGATGCTCGCAACGAAAAGATACATGGGGCAGGATGGTCCGAATGGGAGCTCGTGAAGAATGCCAAACCGAGGTTTGAAAGCCATCGGCAGCCCATAGAACCGCTTTGGGGATATACGGATGAAGCTGATCCGGTTGCTATGGCACAGAAAATCGACGCTGCACATACGCATGGAATAGATGCCTTTATTTTTGACTGGTATTACTACGATGACGGTCAGTTTTTGGAGCGTGCATTGGAAGAAGGTTTTATGAAGGCGAAAAACAATGATCTGCTAAAATTTGCACTCATGTGGGCCAACCATGATTGGGAAGATATTCACCCTTTCGACTCGCGGGAGGACCGCGAGATGCTTTATCCGGGTAAAATCACGAAAGAAACTTGGGATAAGATGACGGATTTTATCATTGAAAAATACTTTTCGCACCCATCTTACTGGCAGATTAATGGTGCACCTTATTTTTCGATTTATGATTTGACCCGCTTTATTGAGATTTTTGGCAGTGTGGCCGATACCCGGAAAGGCATTGATGCATTTCGGGAAAAGGCACGAAAAGCAGGTTTTCACGACATCAACATGAATGCGGTAGTATGGGGACGTACCGTATTGCCCAGTGAAGAGGTGGTCAGCAATCCTGCCGCTTTGGTAGAAGAATTGGGCTTTAATTCGTTTACATCCTACGTGTGGATACATCACGTGGGGCTCAATCAATTTCCAGCTACATCTTACGACTCCGTCAGTACGGAATACTTCAAATATGCTGAAGAGGCTGTGAAAGAGTATAAAATACCCTATTACCCAAATATGACAATGGGTTGGGACGCATCGCCGAGAACTCACCAAGCTACCGCTTTTGAGAATCTAGGTTACCCTTATATGCCGGTCATGGTCGGGAATACACCGGAGGCATTCAAGAAATCGCTGGTAACCATGAAAAAATTTGCAGATCAACGAATAACGGGCGATAAGATTATAACGGTGAATTGCTGGAACGAATGGACCGAAGGGAGTTACCTAGAGCCAGATAAGGTAAATGGCATGGCCTATTTAGAGGCCATCCGGGATGTCTTCGGAAAGACAAATCAATAATGTCTTAATCAATAGAGGTGAGGACATCGAATTGCTGTTTTTTGAAGGGGAAGTAGAAATCGGGAAATCGCCGATTGTAGTCTTCGAGCTCGCGGAAGGATACATGAAATCCGTATTGGAAAAGCTGGCCGGACAAGGGGTGGAAATCGTGACGCCGGTAACCGAAGCTCCGGGTGGTTGGAGTTCGGAATTTATCGATCCGGATGGTCATCCACTCGCATTTTTCCAGTCCGGTGAATTGCCGCTTAGTTGACCGATGACCAAAACGGACACCGCAGTTATTGTTTTGCTAGCGGTGTCTGTTATTACTTTTCAATCGTTGTCTAAAGGCAGGTGACAACACAACTATTTCAGGTCGGGGAAAAGCGGAAATACCGCACTCTCCTGATGGGCTTCGTCCATCAATTGCTTCAGTCGTATCGCAATCGCTGGATGCTCAACGGCTACGTCGGTTGTTTCTGCGGGATCTACCTGTAGATTATATAGGGCTACCGGTGCATCTGGTGTCTCTTTGGCGTTAAGCCGTACGCCTTTCCATTTGCCCATACGGACCGCCTGCCTTCCGCCGCCCTCGTGAAACTCCCAGTAAAGGTAGGTGTGCTGAGGTTGGAGGCCCTGTCCGAGGAGGGTAGGTAAGAATGAAATGCCATCACTGTAACTGGGGTTGGGCGCACCGGTAAGTTCAACAAAGGTAGGCATGATATCCCAAAACGCCCCGATATGATCAGAGACGCTCCCTGCAGCGATGTGTTTTGGCCAACGTACGATGAATGGCGTGCGGATACCCCCTTCGTAGAGGTCACGTTTCAACCCCCGGAGCCCTCCCGAGCTGTTGAAAAAGACCGGGTCGGCCCCACCTTCTTTATGGGCACCATTGTCACTGCTGAATAGTACGATGGTGTTATCGGCCAGTCCCAGTTCGTCGAGCTTGGCCATCACCTGCCCTACGTATGCATCCATCCGGCTCACCATGGCGGCGAACGTAGCCCGGGGTTTGGCTATGGAGGCATAGCCGGCTATCGTAGCTTCGGGCCCGTAGTCGTTGCCCCGGTGCGGTATTTCTTCAAACGCGTATTCGTATTGTTTATAGTGTTCGTCTGCCGGGCCCTGCAATTCCGCATGGGGGAGTACCGTGGGGATAAATAGGAAGAATGAAGTGTCTTTTTGTTTTTCGATGAAAGCCAGTGCTTTTTGTTGGATAATGGCAGGAGCATAATGCGCTTTTTGCGACAGGTCATTGCCAGCCAATATTACTTTTTCACTGTTGTGCCACAGGTGGGTAGGGTAATATCGATGCGATTGGCGTTGACAATTGTACCCGAAAAATTCGTCAAAGCCTTTGCGGTTGGGCTCGCCACTGGTGCCTACCATACCGAGCCCCCACTTTCCGAAGGCCCCCGTAACATAACCCGCCCCCTGCAGCAGTTGGGCAAACGTCTGTACGGAGTCTGCCAAGGGCTCTTGCCCCTCGGGCTGTATTTCCTTATTACCACGAATGTAGGTGTGTCCGGTATGCTGGCCGGTGAGGAGTGCTGATCGCGAAGGTGCGCACACGGTGGTGCCCGCGTAAAACTGGGTGAAACGCATCCCTTCGGCCGCGAGTTGATCGATATGTGGCGTGGTGATATGTTGCCGTATACGCCGAGGTCCCCATAGCCGAGGTCGTCGGCCAGAATGAACACAATGTTGGGACGTTTTTGGGCATATGGTACCAGTGGTAATAAGCCTAGCAATAGCAAAATAGGGTGTTACGGGTCATTATAGTGCGGCTCCTTTCATTGCATGATAACAGGTTAGCAATTGTTTTTTATTCTGTTCTGCCGTGTAATGCCGCTGGTATTCTTCTCGTGCTTGGCGGCCGATCTGGGCTTTGTACTCATCATCCGTACGTAGCCATTCGGCAACTCTTCTGCGTAATGCTGCCGCGTCGTTGGGGGCGAACCGCCACCCAGTTATCCCTTCGTTTACGAGGCTTTGCATGGCGCCGAGATCGCTGGCAATGACAGGGGTGCCGGCTGCGAATGCTTCAATCAACGTCATGGGCAATCCTTCATACCAAATGGAGGGAAATAGCAACGCGGAGCATTCGGCGAGTTGTTGGCTGATAGCCGAACGGCCGAGGCTACCAAGATAGGTGATGTTCGGTGATATCCGGGTTGTTTCTATTACTCGGTCTTTCAGTGGACCATCACCTGCAATCCGCAATGAGTAATCTGTGCCTTTAAAAGCATCCAATAGTACGTTCATCCCTTTTTCTTCGGCTAGGCGGCCAATGAACAGAAAATGCTGTCCGCGTGGGCCAGTGGTTTTAGGACTATCGGCCACGAAATTCGGCTTCGTTACGAATTTTTCAGCGGCAATGCCAAAGGAAGAGTTTACAAACAGCTGCTTGGCAAATTCGGTCAGTGTGATATAGCGATCGACCATGCGCCAGGTGCCCATCTTCCGGTGGAGCCAAGTGGTGAAGGCGAGCCACCCTGTTTTTACCACGGAGCGGCTGTGCACGCCTTTTCGCACCGCTTCCCAAGGGAAGTCCACATGGAGGCTGGCGGTAAAGATCCCGCCATCGTGGTACAACGTTGCCGAGGGGCACAGCAGCCGGTAATTGTGCAAGGTCATTACCACAGGCACACCCAAGCGTTTCGCTATCCGCACAGCGACGGGGCCAACGGCGTAATGCAGGTTGTGGATGTGGATAATATCTGGCTGATGGCGTCGGATAGCCCGCTTTACCTGCATGGCAGCCCACAGATTCCACGGAGACCAGAAGGTTTGCCAGGCACCCCGCCAGCCCTTTTTGTTTTTGAACGTTAGTGAGAATACGTCTTCTGTGGTGCTAAGCAGGGCTTTCTCCTGCTCGAAAACAACATCTTCGCCGCCAGGGTGCTGATAAAAATTATGGATAAAAAGTATGCGCATGGTGGCGTGTGTACGGCAAAGCTACAAAATGTATTTACAAAAAAAATCCTATCTTTAGGGCACCATCAAATGGCTGTCAAACAGAACCATCACCTATGGAACGAAAATGCTTGGACTGCGGTGAGTTGCTCATAGGGCGCGCCGACAAGAAATTTTGCGACGATAACTGCCGTGCCAACTACAACAACCGGCGTAATAGCGAGGAAAGTGGTTACCTCCGGAAGGTAAACAATATCCTCAAACGGAACCGGAAGATTTTGGAGATGCTGAATCCTCGAGGGGAGGGAAAGGTGAAGTGGCAAACGTTGATAAATGAGGGGTTTAACTTCAATTACATCACCGATATGAATGAGACGAATGAGGGAGCCCAATACCGGTTTTGTTATGAATATGGATACGTGTTGTTGGATACGGATGAGGTGCTGCTTGTGCGGCGGCAAGACTAAATAGCTAACGGTCAAACTAACTGATTAATGATATGGAGAACCTTTTTAATGCAGTATCGATTGCTTTGATGCTTATACTTGGCACAGGTGCGTGCGTGGATGAGCCCAGCGATATCCATCGTTTGGATTTTAAAACACCGGCCGAGCTCCACCAGTTTTTTTCCTATAAAGCGGGAAGCACCATCGTTAGTGGTCACCGAGGTACGGTAGAGAACGGGCTGTCCGAAAACAGCATTGAGGGCATGGAGGCTGTGTTGCGGCATGTCCCTGCCTTCTTTGAGATTGACCCCCGCCTTACCAAAGATAGTGTGGTTGTATTGATGCATGATGCCACGCTTGAGCGGACGACAAACGGGAAGGGAAAGCTGGCCGACTATACCTGGGCTGAGCTGCAACAGTTGCGGCTCAAGGACCGTGAGGGAAATGTAACACCTTACCGGATACCGACATTGGATGAAGTGATTGAATGGGCACGGGGTAAGACCGTTCTGAATCTCGATCAAAAGGACTTACCGATTGCCCTTTCCGCCGATATCATCCGGAAGCACAACGCTTATTCGTTTGTGATGGTTACCGTGCACTCGCCCGAACAGGCCCGCTTCTACGTGGATCAAAACAGTGACCAGATGCTCTCGGCACACATCAAGACGCCTGAAGTGTTTGAAGCGTACCGTGCCGCGAATATTCCATTTAACCGGATGATTGCCTACATCGGCCCGGATGTGAAGCCTGAAAACCAGGAAATGTATAAACTCCTCCATGCGGAAGGCGTGATGTGCATGGTCTCTGCCGCTCCTACCTACGATAAGTTGCCGAACAGAGCGGAACGCGCCGACGCCTACCGGGCTGTTTTCGCCGATGGTGCATCCATTTTGGAATCGGACCTACCCATTGAAGTGGGGAACGCATTGAACTGATAACGATTGTAACTGCTCTTATTATGTTTCATCTAGCGTAATTTGTTCTTTAATGGCAGATGAGAGATCGAAAAGTTTGCTTTATCTGCAATCTTTTCTAAGTTTGCCGAATGGAGCGGACTACCTTTGCCGATTTCAAGTTCAACAGGCAAATCCTCAATGCCATCGAGGAGGCGGGGTATACCGAGCCTACGCCCATACAGCAAAAGGCGATACCGCCGATTTTGGCAGGTCAAGACGTGATGGGGGTAGCCCAGACAGGTACCGGAAAGACCGCCGCTTTCGTGCTGCCGCTGCTGATGAAGCTGAAGTACGCGCAGGGCGATGATCCCAGAGCACTTATCCTGTCGCCCACCCGCGAACTGGCTATGCAGATCGAAGCGCATATCCAGCTATTTGCCAAATACACTGATCTACGTACGGTAGTACTATACGGCGGGCTCGGTCCGAAAGCGCAGCTAGCCGAGCTGGAAAAGGGGGTCGATATCGTTGTGGCCACGCCGGGTCGGTTCCTCGACCTGTACCTCGCCGGTCACGTCGTTACCAAATCGCTTAAAACGCTCGTCTTGGACGAGGCCGATAAGATGATGGACATGGGGTTTATCGGCAAACTGCATAGGATATTGGAAGTAGTGCCCCGTAAGCGGCAGAACATGCTTTTTTCGGCTACCATGAGTGAGCTGGTGCATAAGATCGCGGGCGACTTCCTCGCGTTTCCTACGGTAGTGGAAGTGAGCGAACAGGCCACACCGGCACAGACCGTAAGCCAGATGCGCTATGATGTGCCCAACCTGAAAACGAAGATTAATTTGCTCCAGCACCTGCTTAAGGACGACGAAGCTGTAACCCGTCTCATTGTTTTCTGCAAAACCAAAGCCGTTGCGGATAATGTATTCCACTTTCTGGAACGCAAGTACGGCACGGACAATGTACGTGTAATCCACGCTAACAAAGGGCAGAACACACGTATAAATTCCATCAACGCTTTCAAAGAGGGGAGCGTGCGGATTTTGGTAGCGACGGATGTGGCGGCCCGGGGACTGGACGTGAGCAATGTGAGCCACGTCATCAATTTTGACGTGCCCATTGTTATCGAAGACTATGTGCACCGTATCGGCCGTACCGGCCGGGCCTACCAAACGGGCGATGCCATCACGTTCTGCAATCCGGCAGAGGAATATTATATCGATAAGATCGAGAAACTGATCCGCCAGCAGATACCGGTATTGGCTATTCCCGAAGGCGTGTTTATAGAGAAAACAGGTTTCGAAGAAAGGCAGGCAATTGCAAGAGAGATTGATGCCCAGAAGCGGAAGGAGAATCCCGACTTCCAAGGGGCTTTCCATGAAAAGAAGACAGCTAATCAGCGCGCATCGAAAACCCAGCAACAGGGACGGGGCGGCCGTAAGCACGATCAAAAGCAACATAAACGGCGGTGATGAAGCGGGTAACGCCATTGAACATCGCCTCGGCACTTGCCTTAGCAGGACTGCTTTGGCAGGTCATGGACAATACGGTGGGGATGGGAACTATTGGCTGGTTTTTTTTACTTTTGTTGGTCATGGTTATTGCCGACCAGTTTTTCCGGCTCATGCTCCGCAGCCTCAAACGGATATGGATTGTGGAGGGGATTTTTCTGGTGTTTGTCATATTGGTTATTTGGATGTTGAAATTGTAGCATCCGCGTTATCCGTAGTCTATTTTAAAAACTGAAAATGAAACCGAGACGTAAATAATATTGACACACCGGGCAATCATTGTTTACATCGAGCTCTCATCAGCCGATAAAGAAAAATAATTAGATGAAACCGAGATGTAAATAATATTGACACACAGGGCAATCATTGTTTACATCGAGCTCTCATCAGCCGATAAAAAAAATAATTAGATGAAAAAAGCAGAAATAAAGCTAACGATAGAACTGGACGAAAATAACGTGCCGGATACCATCGTGTGGGAATCGTCCGATGGCGAGAACAAGGAGGCCCTGCCCGCCAAAGCATTGTTCTTGGCCCTGTGGGATCACCATTATAAAAATTCGATGCGCATAGATTTGTGGACCAAGGATATGCCTTTGGACGAGATGAAGCGGTTTTTTTACGAGACCTTGCAAACCTTGGGCGATACGTTTATCCGGGCGTCGGGAGACGATCCCATCGCCAAGGCTGTCATCGGCGATCTGAGGGATTATTGTGATCACTTCGCGGAAAAAATGGAAGTTAGCCAAAAGCAGAATTAGCGGACATAAGGCAAAAAAGCAAATTAGCAAACAACAAAAAAGCAACTAGCAAAAAAGCAGCAAAGCAATGAACTACTTTTTAGTAAAATCGGAACCCTTCAAGTATAGTTGGCGGCAATTCCTTGCTGATAAGCAGACCTTTTGGGACGGCGTGCGTAACTACCAAGCCCGCAATAACCTACAAGCCATGAAGAAAGGAGATTTGGTGTTGTTTTACCACAGCAATGAGGGTAAGGAGGTAGTGGGTATAGCAAAAGTGGTTACAGAGGCGTACCAGGATCCCACCACGGCGGATGCGCGTTGGGTGGTGGTGGATTTGGCACCCGAGGAAACATTGAAAAAGCCGGTTACGCTCGAGGTCATTAAAGCGGACCCGCAGCTTCAGGATATTGCGCTGGTACGCCAAGGCCGGTTATCGGTCATGCCGCTCAAGCGGGAGGAGTTCGATCGCATTGTGGCGTTGGGTAACGGAAATTTTGTAGATTAGCACCTTTGGAAAATTAATCCTATGATTATGAAGAAGCAATATGCCATATATGGCCCTTTAATGTGTCTGTTGACGGCCGGTATGGTTTCGTGCAATGACGGCGCCGCCACGCAGAAGCAAGAAGAAGAGATACACAATGCGGCCACGCAGGTGGTGCCCGAAGAAGCTGAAGGGTTGATCGGGCGATGGGACCTTACCGTAGATAAGGAAGGCAAAGAAGTGCCCTCTTGGTTGGAAGTCAAGTTGTCGGGTTTTGATGTGCTGGTCGGTCATTTTGTGGCCGATGCGGGAAGTAGCCGACCGGTGTCGTATATCGCACTCCAGAATGGAAAGTTTTCGTTCCAAATCCCACCGCAGTGGGAAGGTGGCGGCGGGCTGTTTACGGTTGAAGGTGAACTGGCGGGCGATGGCATTAAGGGTACCATCACTACCAATAAAGGAAACACGTTTAACTTTACAGGGGTTAAAGCACCGTATTTGGTCAGGACGGGCAATGTGCAGTGGGGCGAGCCCATCGACCTGTTCAATGGCAAGGACTTAGCCGGCTGGAAGACGTCGGGCGACAACAGCCAATGGGTGGTGGAAGATGGCATACTGATCAATAAAGAAACGGGTGCCAACCTGATTAGCGAACAACAGTTTGAAGATTTTAAACTGGTTGCCGAATTTCGCTACAAAGAAGGAGCCAATTCCGGCATTTATTTACGGGGAAGGTATGAGGTACAGATTGAGGATTCGCCGAAAGACCGGCACCCCGGCTCCCTGTATTTTGGCGGTGTATATGGCTTCTTGTCGCCCAGTGAAATGGCAACTTTGGGACCAAATGAATGGAATAAATATGAAATCACACTGCGTGGACGTATGGTAACGGTTGTCGCCAACGGCAAAACGATTATCAGCAACCAGGAAATCCCGGGCATTACAGGTGGTGCGTTGAATAGCCATGAAGGCGAACCGGGTCCGATTTATATACAGGGTGACCATACGGGCGTGGAGTTCCGGAAAATTACGGTGACACCGGCCAAATAAACCGACCATCCGGTTGGGAAGCTGTTGAAACATTTTCCCGCTGGCTTTGTTGAATGATTAAATATAAATCTTATGGCAAAGACAGTTGGTATTATCTTGGTAATCGTAGGAGCAATTATGCTGGTGTGGACCGGCTTTTCATTCACGAAGAAAGAAAAAGTAGTGGATATCGGCTCGCTGGAAATCACGGCCGATAAAAAAGAGCAGGTAAATTGGCCGCCTTATGTGGGTGGTGTGATACTTGTGGCAGGGGTGGTATTGCTAATTATACCCAGAAAACGTTAAGCCGTTATTCCTTAACTACTTCCCTAAATAGGTTCTGGAGCTCTTTGGCATCCTTCGGTTTGAGCTTGCCAGCCAACACCAACCGGAGTTCCCTGCGTTGGAGCGCTTCGTTGTAGAGCTTTTGTTCCTCGTCGGTCTCCGGAATAAGTCGTGGCACCGGCACGGTTTCGTTTTGCCGATCGATGGCCACGAACGTATAGAACGCTTCGTTCGACTTAACCCGCGTACCGGAAGGGATGTTCTGTGCCCACACAACCAGCCGCACCTCAACGGAAGTGTTAAATGCACGGGTCACTTGGGCCTCGATGCTGATTACATCGCCTAATTTGATGGGATGCTTGAAAGACACATTATCTACCGAGGCGGTGACGACGATGCTGTTGCAATGCTTCTGGGCCGAAATGGCGGCTGCGATGTCCATCCAATGCAGTAGTCGGCCCCCCATCAGATTGTTGAGTGTGTTGGTGTCGTTGGGCAGCACCAATTCGTTCATAATCGTGTGCGACTCGCGAGCAAATTTTTCGTCCATATTTTTTCCGTTATTCGTGTGCTATTTTTTACGGAGCTGTTGGTCTACCAATGCTAGACCTTCCGTAAAGCTGTGTGGGTTGTACCCCAATACGTGGCGTGCCTTATCCAGTACAAACCCGGTCCTTGCCGGACGGGGTGCTGCTTGGCTTAAGGTTGTCGAACTGACCTGCCGGATAAGCGACTTGTCGAGTTGCCAGAAATCGGCGACCGCGGCAACGAGTTCGTGAATGGCGAATAGGTCTTTCCCTGAAATATGGAATATTCCTTCCGCTCCCGTGATGGCGGCAAGCATACAGGCATCAGCCAAATCTTCTGCCAGTGTCGGCATACGCCATTGGTCGTTGACCACGTTGAGGGGTTGCCCTTTTTCCAACGCGCCTTTCGCCCACAATACGATGTTACTGCGGCTCATGTCGGCCACCAAGCCGTATACCAGTATGGTGCGTAGGATGGCCCATTTGCAATTAGATTGCTGGATAAGTTGTTCGGCGTCTAGCTTGCTTTGGCCATACAGGCTCAATGGATTGGGTGCGTCGTGTTCGGCGTAAGGGCCATTCTTTCCGTCGAAGATAAAATCGGTGGATAGATGGATTAGGTGGATGCCGAATTCCTCGCACAAGCCAATCAAGGTTCCGACTGCTTCGACATTCAGTTTCTTGCATCCTTCAGGATCGTGCTCGCAAGCATCGACATTGGTCATGGCCGCGGTGTTGATAATGGCCTGTGGCCGCTGTTCGGTAATAATCGACCGTAGCTGATCCCCGTCGACGATATCCAAATCGAGATAGGTATATCCGTCTTCGGCAGGATGCCGGTTTTCGCCCCGCGAGGTAGCCACCAGCGCTATCCGTTCATCGGCAAGGGCCAAATCTGTCAGCTTTTGGCCTAACAGGCCGTTGCTTCCGGTGACTAATATTTTTTTTGTTAATGGAGAGGAGGACATCAAAATTAAGTGTTTTAGTGAAATGTTGGTCGCTAATCGTGGCGTTAACGGGGGTAAAGATAAGGATGTTTTTTTTCTCGTCAGTTCAGAAACTCAATTATTGCTTTTGCCACAATTTCGGGCTGTTCTTCCTGGGGGAAATGTCCGCTCGCTTCCAATTGGATTGTCTGGGCATTTGGAAAGCCGCTTTGAAATTTGGCAAGATAATGCGGTTTGATAACAGGGTCTTTCATTCCCCAAACAAACAAGGTTGGCTTGTTTGAAATTGCTTGCCGTTGGTTCCAAAGTTCTTCAAACCAATCTTGGTCGTTAAGCAACGACCTGGCAAACGCCAATGTGCCGTTTCGTTGGGTTTTGTTGGCAAACGGTTTGGTGTATTGTTTTAAAGTTTGCTTTGAGATTTTTCTGTCGCCAAACGATTTTGGTAAAATAAATCGTGGCGAAAAATTGAGATAACGATACAAAAACGGCAGTAACGGGCTTTTCAATAGTTTACTCAATTTAATAAAGTCGGGATCGCTTTTACTACTCCACAGCCAAGAGTTGAGAACAACTAAACGTTTTATTTTTTCTGGGTGTTGAATAGCAAAGCTCAAACCGATTGCACCGCCAAAATCGTGAACAACAAGCGTAATGTTGTCTAAGTTTTTTTCAAACACAAACTTTTCAAGTGTTTTACCGTGATTTCGTGTTGAGTAGTCGTAGTATTCGGGCTTGTTCGAAAGCCCAAAACCAATATGGTCAATAGCAACACATCTGAAATTTGCTTTCAGTTTTTTGATGACGTTGCGGTAGTCAAAACTCCACGAAGGCGTTCCGTGAACGAACATAACTGTTTCTCCTTGTCCCTCGTCAATGTAGTGCAGCCTTTGTCCATTGATGTCAAAATAGTTTGATGTAAACGGATACGTTGATTTGTCAAGCCAATGATTTGCCATGTTTTTTGAATTTATATGGCAAAATTCCTAAGTATTGAGAATATAAAAGTTGGTGTAGACCAACATCAGAACATTACGGTATTAAACAACTTGCTGAAATTGGTCGGGTCAATACCTAAATAGGAGGCGATGTGTTTGTGCGACACAAACTGAAGCAAATGGGAACTACGTTGGCAAAAAGTTTTATACCTTTCTTCAATCGTCATACTATGCAACTCAAGGTGTCGGTTGATCACACCTGCCAAAACTGCTTCTGTCATTCGTCTGAAAAGCCGCTCAATTTGTTGCGATTGATCAAAGAGTTTTTGCAATTCGTCAAAAGTGATGTATTCCAACTCACTGTCGGTAAGGCAAGTCAAAAAGTGTTTTGACGGAACTTGAAACGAAAATGATTCGGGAATGGCGCATAAGTTTGGCGGATAGGTAAAAGCTACGACGTGTGTTTTGTTGTCTGCGTCAAAGAAAGACATTTGAACACCCCTATTCACAAAGTAAAGCTCTCGTTGAATTTGGCCGGGAACAGTAATTATGTCACCTTTCTTAAAAGTTTTGGCTTTGAGGTTTTGCGTCAGCAAATCGTAGTCGACTTGCCCGATATCGTGAAAGCGTTTAAAATATTCATACCGTCCCATATTCGGTCAATTCATTCGTTGGATGTTGGTATGCAAAGCTAATCAAAGTGCTAAATGACCACAAGCGCATAAATTGGATATGATGGCAACTTTATCTAAGTTTGCAACAATTTAAGAAAAGCGGGTATGGGTATCATTACCTTAACAACAGATTTAGGACATAAGGATTTCTACCAAGCTGCACTTAAGGGGAGCATCATCAGCCAGTTTCCGGCAGTGCGACTGGTCGATATATCCCACGATATACCGCCTTTCGATATCCAATATGCCGCTTTCGTGCTGAAAAATGCCTACCCGTATTTTCCCAAAAAGACCGTTCACTTGATCGGCATCGATTCGGTCTTCAACCAAGATACGCGTTACCTTGCCCTGTTGCACAAAGGACATTACTTTGTGGGTGCCGATAACGGGATTTTTTCGCTGATACTAGATGGCCTGCCCGAGGAGGCCGTGGAGTTGAATATCATCCAGGACCTCAAATACCTGCATTTTCCGCTGACCGATATTTTTGCAAAGGCAGCATGTGTCCTTGCTAAAGGGGGGGGACTTGCTGACGTGGGCGACCCAGTGGACAAAGTGGTGGACCGGACATTGGTACAGCCCGTCGTTGAGAAAGATAGCCTGCGGGGAAGCGTGGTTTTCGTCGATTCCTTCGGCAATGTGATCAGTAATATCAGTAAAGAATTATTCAATAAAGTACAGCGCAGCCGCAACTTCACCCTGTACTTCAGGCGCAACGAGACCATTGAGCAAATGAGCTGGCATTACAACGACGTACCCGAGGGGGAGAAGCTCTGTTTGTTCGGCATCAGCAACCACTTGGAAATAGCCATCAACAAGGGCAATGCGAGCGGCCTATTGGGGCTCCATAAGGGCGATATCATCCGCTTGGAGTTCGGAAAGTGATTCGCCGTAATCTTGGTCCGTTTTTTGACCGCTCATTCCCATGCGATTTTATTATCTTGTTACCACGGTATGGCTGATTGGCATGTGGCTGTTTTGCCCGGCAGCTGTTGGTCAATCAGTTACCCCGGATACCTCCGGGTACGAAGCCCAACGTCAAAAAGTGAACGACCTGCTGCAACAGCGCAGTGCACGCTTCGGTCAGTTTGATGAGAGCCTCAAGAAGCGGACGGGAATTTTTGGGCTAAAGACCAAAAAGGATATGCAGGCTTCGATCGATATCTTGAAGCAAATCGTTCTTACAGATAACGACATCTTCCGCGAAACCAAGATGCTCTTGGATTATAAGGACTTTGAAAAGTCGCAAGTGGTTCAACAGGCAAATGAATTTGATGGACGTATCAACGGATACATCAAGACGATCAGTAAGTTGCAGCAATCGCAGGAGCGCCTAGCCGGTGAGGTCGATAAGCTTGAAAAAACCAACCAGCGCAATCAAGGATTATTGGTTCTTGCTACGTTGGCGTTGGCGGGCATGGGCATATTTCTGGTCGTCCGCCGCCAAAAATTGACGAAAGCATGATGCCCGGCAACATTATTGTCTATACTTTTGCCCCTATAATTTTTATTTATAGGACATGGCAAGACAACGGCTAAACAGTGGGAATACGCCATCGGAGGACCTGCCCAAACCGAAGCTGACAAAGACAACATTAAAAAAAGCGAGTAAGCTGCTGGCTTATTTGAGGCCTTACCGTGGTAAATTCATCATTGGCATGGTATTCTTGTTCCTGTCAAGCCTTACGGCACTTACCTTTCCTGCTTTGCTCGGGGCCATGATTGACGCCGCCCAAGGTAAAGTGAAGTACGATTGGCTCGCCGTCGATATCCATACCATTGGTGTCATTTCCTTCGTCATCCTGTTTGTACAATCTGCGGTTTCTTTTTTCCGTATCCGTCTTTTCGTGGAGGTCGCGGAAAAATCATTGGCGGATATCCGGCGCGATTCGTACCACAACCTGATCACGCTGCCCCTCGATTTTTTCTCCAACCGCAGGGTAGGGGAGCTCAATAGTCGCCTGTCGGCGGATTTGTCTCAGATACAGGATACGATGACCACTACCTTCGCTGAGATCATCCGGCAGGTTATCTTGCTTACCGGCGGCGTATGCTGGTTGTTCATTGTTTCGTCCAAGCTTACCTTACTCAATCTGAGCATCCTACCGGTATTGGTGGTCGTCGCGGTCGTATTCGGCCGGTTCATCCGCAAGTTGTCGCGCCAGGCGCAAGATAAGTTGGCCGAATCGAATACGGTGGTGCAGGAGACGCTGCAAGGCATCAGCAATGTCAAGGCATTTGTGAATGAAGCCTATGAAGCATCGCGCTATTCGAAAACGCTCCAGGCGGTCGTCAAAATCGCGGTAAAGGGCGCCACGTACCGTGGCATATTTGCGTCGTTTATTATCTTCTGCCTTTTCGGTGCTGTCGTAGCGGTCATCTGGTACGGATCGGCCTTGGTGTCTGCCGGCGATATTTCCGTGGGCGACCTCACCACCTATATCCTGTACTCCATATTTGTAGCGGGCTCCATGGGCAGCTTCCCCGAGTTGTACGCCAATATCCAAAAGGCCATCGGTGCTAGCGAACGCGTGATCGAAATCCTCGATGAGCAACAGGAAGATGCCGGGTTGCTGCAAGCCGAAAAGACCATCGAACACCCCATCGGGGGTACCATTGCATTTGAAAATGTAACGTTTGCATACCCTTCGCGCCGCGAAATCACCGTATTGAAAGGTGTTTCGTTTGAGGTGCAGGCGGGTGAGAAACTTGCCATTGTAGGCCCCAGTGGAACGGGTAAATCTACGATTGCAGCCTTGGTACTGCAATTTTATAAGCCCGATAGCGGCAGTATCTTGTTCGATGGGAGGGCGGCCGACGATTACCCCCTTACGGATATACGCGGCCAGGTAGCCATCGTACCACAAGATGTGTTGCTTTTCGGCGGCACCATCCGTGAGAATATTGCGTATGGAAGGCTTGGCGCCGATGCGGAAGAGATTATCACCGCAGCCCAGCGCGCCAATGCCCATGGTTTCATCATGGATTTCCCGAAGGGATACGATACCATGGTAGGCGAGCGTGGCGTGAAATTGTCCGGTGGCCAACGCCAACGCATCGCCATAGCCCGCGCGCTGCTCAAGGATCCAGCAATCCTTATCCTCGACGAAGCCACCTCTTCGCTCGACTCCGAATCGGAGCGCCAGGTGCAACAGGCCTTGGAAGAATTAATGAAAGGCCGCACGTCCATCATCATCGCCCACCGGCTGTCTACCATCCGTGAGGCCGACCAGATTGTGGTAGTGGAAGCAGGAAAAGTGGTTGCTTCGGGTACGCACGATTCGCTGATGGATAAAGGGGAGGGTTTGTACCACCATTTATACAAACTGCAACTTGCCGAAAGATAGCATAGGAAAGTGCTAGGTGTACATTGCATGCCTAGGCGATATTGCAAATAAAAAGGAAATTAGCTATGTTTGGATGCTGTATGACCTGCCGGATAGGCAACAGCAAATCGAGGTAGGGTATAAAGCAGATAGCTGAAAAAACGAATTTGAACGAGTTAAATATCACGTTGGAGTATGTGAATCCCGCCATGTTGTGGGGTGCACAGAACGAACACTTCGAAGTGTTCAAAAAGCAATTCCCGAAACTGAAAATCGTAGCCCGGGGCAACGAGGTGAAAGTGCTTGGCGACGAGCGGGAAATGGCGTTGTTTAAAAAACAATTCGATAAAATTGTATCGCATGTAGAGCGATATAATAGCCTGACCTCAAATGACGTAGAAACGATTTTGGGATCTGTAAAGGAGGGCGAAGTACCCACTAAGCAGAACAGCGAAAAGGTAGCCACAGGTGGTGGCGAGCCCATTGTTTTCGGGCCAAATGGTATCGTCGTAAAGGCCCGGACGGCAAACCAACGGCGAATGGTGGAAAGCATCGTCCGGAATGATATCCTGTTTGCCATCGGCCCCGCGGGTACAGGCAAAACCTATACGGCAGTAGCGTTGGCTGTGCGCGCTTTGCGCAATAAGGAGGTACGGCGCATTATCCTCACCAGGCCGGCGGTAGAAGCCGGCGAAAATCTTGGATTCCTGCCCGGAGACCTGAAAGAAAAAGTAGACCCGTACCTGCGGCCGCTTTACGATGCGCTGGATGATATGATCCCCGCCGAAAAACTGAAGGTCTTCCTCGAAAACCGTACCATCGAGGTGGCCCCCCTGGCGTTTATGCGTGGGCGTACGTTGGATAACTGTTTTGTCATTTTGGACGAAGCCCAGAACACCACGGACATGCAGATGAAAATGTTCCTTACAAGGATGGGCCCGACGGCGAAGTTCATCGTTACCGGTGACGTTACACAGATTGACTTGCCTAAAAAGCAGCAATCGGGCTTGCCTACGGCATTGCGGTTGCTGGAGGGTATTGATGGGATAGACATTATCCACCTCACGGGTGTTGACGTGGTGCGGCATAAATTGGTCAAACGGATATTGGCCGCTTATGGTGATATTTGATATGATGATGCATCGACTCATTGTCAAATCTTCAAATCATTGAATTTTCAAGTCATCAAATCACGATGAATACGATAAAAGAAACAAATTTCCATTTTGAAGGGCAGCGGGCCTTTTACCGCGGTAAAGTACGCGATGTATATACCATTGGCGAAAAGTACTTGGTGATGGTGGCCACCGACCGGATTTCGGCTTTTGACGTGGTACTGCCACGGGCCATCCCCTACAAGGGGCAGGTGTTGAACCAAGTAGCGGCCAAGTTCTTGAAAGCGACCGAAGACATCGTGCCCAATTGGGTTGTTTCGGTACCAGACCCGTGTGTCACCATCGGCCATCAATGCCAACCATTCAAGGTAGAGATGGTCATCCGCGGCTACTTGGTTGGCCACGCATGGCGTGAATACCAAGCCGGCAAGCGCGAGGTTTGCGGGGAGCCACTACCCGAAGGGCTCCGTGAGAACGATCGCTTGCCCGAACCGATCATTACGCCTACAACCAAGGCAGACCAAGGCCACGACGAAGACATTTCCCGGGCGGATATCCTTGCACAGGGAATCGTGTCTGCCGAAGACTATGCTCAACTGGAAACCTATACCAAGGCGTTGTATAAGCGGGGCGCCGAGTTGGCAGCAGCACGTGGACTGATCTTGGCAGATACGAAATACGAGTTCGGTAAAAAGGATGGCAAAATATACCTAATAGACGAAATCCATACACCCGATTCGTCGCGTTACTTTTATGCCGATGGTTTCGAACAGTTGCAACGGGAAGGTAAACCGCAACGGCAGCTTTCGAAAGAATTTGTGCGAAAATGGCTGATTGAAAACGGCTTTCAAGGAAAAGAAGGTCAGCAAGTGCCGGAAATGACAGATGAAATCGTATCTTCGATTTCTGAAAGGTATATCGAGCTCTTTGAACACATCACCGGTGAGCGATTTATCTATCCCGAACGCGGGGATCTGTCTGACCGGATAGTGGAGCATACAAAAGCCGCGCTTCAGCAAATCGTTGAATAAAAAGATGATTGTACAGAATGAAATTCACCATTGACAAACACGAGAAATATGTCACCATCCAACCTCATGTGGAGATGTTAGACGGTGATTCGGCACCGAAGATCAAGGCAGAATTTGTATTGCGGAATTCTGGCGGGCAAAGTAATATCGTGCTTGACTTGTCGCATGTCAAAGATGCCGACTCTTCGGGGCTGCGCGTAGGCCTATTGGCACATCGCATGTGTAAAACAGCGGGGGGTGTTTTTATCCTCGCTTGCGCAAACCAACGCATCAAAAACCTGATTTCAGTATGCAAACTGGATGGGGTATTTACCATCGCCCCAAATGCAGCCGAGGCCGAGGATATGATATTTTCGAAAGAACTTGAACGGGACTTGCGGGGTGCTGCAGAAGAGGGATGAGATTTGATGTATTGATATTGGGAAGTAGCTCCGCCACGCCGATTTATGGTCGCCACCCCACTGCGCAGCTTATCAACGTCAATGAACAGCTTTATTTGGTGGATTGCGGAGAGGGCACTCAGGTACAGTTGATTAAATACGGCGTCAAAAGCAATCGCATCAAACATATCTTCATCAGCCATTTGCATGGCGACCATTACCTGGGCTTAATCGGACTGGTTTCGTCCATGCACTTGGTGGGTCGCAAAGATGAGTTGCATGTATACGGGCCGCCCGGGCTGAAGGAAATCGTCGAGCTGCATTTTTTGCATTCACAGACCGAGCTGCGGTATCCGTTGCATATGCACACTACCCAAGACGAAACAGAAAGTGTGGTGTTTGAAAACGAGAACTTGCAAGTGAGTACCTTCCCGCTGAATCACCGGATTGCCTGTACAGGATTCCGCTTCGATGAAAAAGAGCACCTCCCGGCTATTGATCGGGAAAAGGTTGCGGCTGTCGGAATACCCACGGCGCTCCTGCCATCGATAAAAAGAGGACAGGATTATACGGCCCCCGATGGCACCGTGCATCGCTGGCAGGAGTTGACCATTGCACCGCCACCGTCGCGGAGTTACGCCTATTGCTCAGATACGGTAAGGACAACGCGTTACTTGCCCTCCATCCGGCAGGTGGACCTATTGTACCATGAGGCAACATTTCTGCATGAAATGCTTGACCGTGCAGTAGATACATACCACACCACGGCATTGCAGGCCGCGGAAATCGCTGCCGAAGCGGAAGCAAAAAAATTGCTTATCGGGCATTACTCGGCAAGATATAAAGATTTGAAACCGCTGCTGCTCGAAAGCAGATCGGTATTCGAAGCCACCCAATTGGCACAGGAAGGAAATTGGTATCCTATTTAATTTGATAATGACAACAACATTTGATCTGACAAAACTACTGCGTGAAAATATACGGCAGCTTACGCCCTACTCATCTGCACGCGATGAGTTCAAAGGCGAAGCATCCGTTTTGCTGGATGCGAACGAGAATGCGTTCGGATCACCGCTCGATCGTCCTTTCAACCGCTATCCGGATCCTTTACAACATCAACTGAAGTTGAAATTGAGCGCTATCAAAGGGGTGCCCGCGCGCAACATGTTTCTAGGCAACGGCAGCGACGAAGCGATCGATATCCTGTTCCGTGCGTTTTGCCGTCCCGGTATCGATAACATCATCCTGGTGCCACCCACCTACGGCATGTACGAGGTGTCGGCCAACATCAACGATGTGGCCATTAAGCGGGTAAACCTGACAGCCGATTTCCAACTCGATTTGGAGGGTATTGCAGAGGCAATCGATGCGAATACGCGATTGATTTTCCTTTGCTCGCCAAACAACCCTACCGGCAACTCATTGCATCGGGAGGATGTAGAAACGGTGTTGGCCAACTTCAACGGACTGGTGGTCGTCGATGAAGCCTACATCAATTATTCACGGCAGAAGACGTTCATCCAGGAGCTGACGGAGTATAGTAACCTGGTGGTATTGCAGACCCTATCAAAGGCATGGGGGCTGGCTGCGTTACGGCTGGGCATGGCCTTTGCCAGTGAGGAAATCATCGAGGTATTCAATAAAATCAAACCGCCGTACAACATCAACCAAGCTACGCAAGAACTCGCGTTGAGCGCATTGGATCAGATTGACCAAGTGAACGAATGGATTAAAACCACCGTTGCCGAGCGTGATAAACTTTCGGAGAGCCTGCGCACGTTTGATTTCGTGACCCACGTATATCCTTCTGATGCCAATTTTATTCTGGCAAAGACAGACAACCCACGGGCATTGTACGAGTACCTGGTGGGCGAAAGCATCATTGTACGCGATCGATCAAAGGTGGAGCTATGCGCAGGTTGCCTTCGCCTAACGGTGGGTACGCCGGAGGAGAATACGATGTTGATAGCGGCATTGGGGCGATTCCAACCTGGAAATTGATGCCGGGTTGCAAAGAGCTCGTAAATTTTTATGAATTTAGCGGGCTTGTTGCCATAGGCGATCTGCATAATGAGATTTTGGTGATAACGAATAGCGATGTCGAATACAATTAAGCGATTATTATTTATAGACCGGGACGGTACACTGATTACCGAGCCGGAAGACGAACAGATTGATTCCTTCTCCAAATTGAAATTCTACCCGGGGGCGTTGCAATATCTGCCGCGCATTGCCCGTGAGCTCGATTTCGAGTTGGTTCTGGTGTCAAACCAAGACGGTTTGGGTACCGCTTCGCACCCCGAAGAAAACTTCTGGCCCGTGCACCACTTTATCCTCGACACGTTCGCGGGTGAGGGGGTGATATTTACCGCAGAACACATCGACCGTACATTTCCCCATGAGAACGCGCCCACACGAAAGCCGGGAACGGCCTTGCTAGGTGCCTATTTTAATGAAGGGGTATATGACCTTGCCCATTCGTTCGTCATCGGCGACCGCATCAATGACGTTAAATTGGCACAGAACCTGGGAGCTAAAGCTATTTGGCTTCGGAACAATGATGCGCTGGGAGCGACCGAGGCCCACCAAGTCGATGCGTCGGTCGTGGCGTTGGAAACCTCGGATTGGAAAGCGATCTACGAGTTTTTGAAACTAGGCGAACGTGTGGGCGAGCATCACCGGAAAACCAATGAAACCGATATTTACATCAAGGCAAACCTTGATGGCAAGGGCAGGTCGGACATCACGACCGGAATGCCGTTTTTCGACCACATGCTCGACCAGCTTGCCCGGCACGGAAACATCGACCTCACCATACGGGCGAAAGGCGATTTGCATATCGATGAACATCATACCATAGAGGATACGGGAATTGCATTAGGTGAGCTTATGGCGAGAACCCTGGGTGACAAACGCGGCATCGAGCGATATGCCTTTACCTTGCCGATGGACGATTGCCTGGCGCAGGTAGCCATTGATTTCGGTGGCCGTAGCTGGCTGGTATGGGATGCTGAATTTAAGCGTGAGAAGATCGGCGATATGCCCACGGAGATGTTTTTCCATTTCTTTAAATCCTTTTCAGATGCTGCAAAATGCAACCTGAATATCAAGGCGGAAGGTGAAAACGAACATCATAAAATAGAAGCTATTTTCAAGGCATTCGCCAAGTCGATAAAAAAAGCGGTGCGGCGCGATGCGGAACATATGGAGTTGCCCAGCACCAAGGGGGTGTTGTAAGGGCGTGGGCAAAGCAAAAAAGCAAATAGCAAAGAAGCATGATAGGAATCATCAATTATGGTGCGGGTAACATCTTTTCGCTGACGGCGGCGTTAGATCGGTTGGATATCCCTTATGGGATGGTCAACCAGTCGGACGAGTTGGACGGCTACGACCGGATCATCATCCCCGGTGTGGGGCATGCGGGTGCCGCTATGCGCAAATTGCAGGCTTCGGGGTTAGCGGCTTGCGTAGGTCAGCTTACCAAACCCGTATTGGGCATATGCGTGGGGATGCAACTGCTTACCGCTTACTCGGAAGAGGGCGACAGCTCGCTGCTCAACGTGGTGCCATTGAAAACGTTACATTTCGAGAACCGCATTGCAGGAAAAGTGCCCCACATGGGCTGGAATCGGGTGTTTCCTGAAAACGATTGTCCATTATTCGACAATGTGGGAAAAGATGCCTACTTTTATTTTGTTCACGCTTATTTTATTGAATATAATGCTACTTTTACCGCCGCTTATACCCAATATGGGCTGAAGTTTTCCGCCGCACTGCAGGACAGGAATTTTTATGGTGTGCAATTCCATCCTGAGAAATCCGGCGAAGCAGGCGAACGGTTATTGTTGAATTTTTCAAAATTATAGTAGATCAACCCCTATTAAGAGAATTATGTATATCATTCCGGCAATAGATGTTTTAGACAAGAAAGTAGTTCGTTTGCGCGAAGGCAATTACGACGATGCGACCATCTATGAGGTGAGCCTCGAAGAAATGATCGAAAGGTACCAATCAAATGGGACCGAATTTGTGCACATTATTGATCTTAATGGCGCCAAAGGCGACTTTTCCAACCAAAGCTACCTGTTCGATATCGTCCGCAAAACGGATATGAAAGTGCAATACGGTGGAGGGGTTCGAAGCATTGAGAAAGTACAGGAACTGGTGGATGCGGGCATCCACCGAGTGGTGGTAGGTACGCAAGCCATCACGAATCCGGATTTTCTGGATGAACTGAGCAAGCTCAACCGTGGTAAGTACAAATATGCCGACCACGTGGTTATCGCCATCGATGTGCTGGATGAAGTGATCAAGTATTCCGGCTGGATGGAGAGCTCTCCGGTGAAGTTGCTTGATTATATCGACCGATGCCTGTCGCTGGGATTCTTCCGTTTTCTATGTACCGATATCAATAAAGACGGCAAATTGGGGGGTGCCGGCGTGGAACTTTATAAAAAATTAATGGAGCACTCGCCCATTATCAAACTCATCGCTTCTGGTGGTATCAGCTCGATGGCCGATGTGAAAGACCTCGACGCCATCCACATGGAAGCGTGTGTAATCGGCAAAGCCATTTACGAAAACCACATCTCCATCGAACAAATCAAGGAGTGGAACCTGAAGTCGTTGATCCGTTTTTAGACACGATGTTAGCTAAACGTATCATTCCGTGCTTGGATGTGAAAGATGGCCGCACCGTAAAGGGTGTCAACTTTGTCGATCTGCGCGATGCAGGCGACCCGGTTGAGTTGGCTTGGCAGTATTCGCGGCAGGGGGCGGACGAATTGGTTTTCCTGGATATTACGGCCACCCACGAGCGCCGCAAAACCACGATGGAGCTGGTAAAAGCCGTGGCGAGACAAGTGAACATCCCCTTTACCATCGGTGGTGGAATCAATGAACTGGCCGATGCCGATGTGTTGCTGCACGCTGGGGCCGATAAGATATCGATCAATTCGGCCGCTGTGCGGAACCCCGAACTGATCAATCAGTTGGCCGCGGCGTTTGGTAAGCAGTTTGTCGTAGTGGCGGTTGATACACGCAACGTGGAAGGTAAAAATTATGTACACCTCAACGGTGGTCGGCTCAAAACGGATATCGATACCGAGGTGTGGATTAAGGAGGCCGAGCGCCGTGGGGCAGGCGAGATTTTGCTGACTTCGATGGACCACGATGGTACCAAGAATGGATTTGACTGTGGCTTTTTGAAAGCGATAAACGACCATATATCCATACCGCTCATTGCTTCGGGCGGGGCGGGCAATAAGCAGCACTTTATCGACGTGTTTGAGCAGGCCAACGTCGATGCGGCTCTGGCGGCGTCTGTATTCCATTACGGCGAGATATTGATTCCGGAGCTGAAGGATGAGTTGCGGCAGCACGGGATTGCGGTGAGGCAGTAAATAATTGTTTTTTCACTTTTTGGGATATGTTGGTGGCAAACAGCAAAGAGTAGAAAGGCAAAGAGCAGAAAAACAAATGAACGAACAACTTGACTTCGAGAAAAGCGGCGGCCTGATTCCGGCTGTCATACAGGATGCACAAACACTGGAAGTGTTGATGCTGGGTTATATGAATGAAGAAGCATGGCATAAAACACAACAGGATGGGCGTGTAACTTTTTTCTCCAGAAGCAAAAACAGGTTGTGGACAAAAGGCGAGGAAAGTGGACACTTCCTGGAAGTGGTCAGCACCCACATCGATTGTGATAGGGATACCATTTTAATAAAAGCGCAACCCAAGGGGCCTACGTGCCACACGGGTAGCCGGAGCTGCTTCAATACCGCGTATAACCACAACTTCATTTTTGAACTCATACGGATCATTGAGAACCGTTACCAGTTTCCGACAGCCGATTCGTACGTGAACCGGTTGCGTGGACGGGGTTTGAATAAGATCGCCCAAAAAGTGGGTGAAGAGGCCGTTGAAACGGTTATCGCTGCATTGGCCGAAGAAGAAATCGATTTTGTAAACGAGGCATCCGATCTGGTGTTCCACTTACTCGTATTATTGCGCGAGAAAAATGTGCCCCTCGAGGCAGTTGCCAAGAACCTGGAGAGCCGACACCAGTGATAAGGGACCAATAGGTAATAGCCCCGATGGTAAGGAAATAAATCCGCGTGAATCTGTAAAATCCGCGTAATCCGCGTTCAGCAAGCATGCACAGACTTCAAATAACTAAAGCAGGCACCCTATCGGGGCACCAGAACCCGATATTCGCTATTGAGAATGCGCCCGATCCGGCCATCGTATTCACCGGTGGGAATGACAAAGGCGTGGTACAATGGGACCTCAGGACAATGGCGTTTGAACGGATCCTATATCCCGTGCAATTTTCAGTTTATGCCCTACATCTCATAGCCCATTCAACCCTCTTGGCCATCGGTGCCCGCGATGGGAAAATAGGGGTGATAGATACCCAAACCCAACAGCTGGTCGCTCGACTCGAACATCATCAGCGCCCTGTCTTTGCGATTAAATCGTTCAAGAACAAGCCCGAACTCGTGGTTTCGTCTGAAGACGGTACCGTGTCGATATGGAATACGGACACCTATGAACTGTTATACCATTTTAAGGTATCAACACAAACGGTTCGCACCATAGCCATCAGCAACGACGAGCGGTGGGTCGTATTCGGTACGAAAGAAGGGGAAGTGAAGCTATACAATGCGGTGGACTACACGTTTGTGGAAGAGCTGCCGGGACATAGCCGACCGGTCACGTCTCTCTGTTTTTCACCCGATGGCCGATACCTACTCACGGGAGGGCGAGATGCACAGCTTCACGTCCTCGATATAGGTGGTTTTGCACTCGTAAAGGATTTTACGCCACACCTGTTTACGGTCTATGCCATTACCTACCACCCTACGCTGCCTATTTTTGCTACCGCAAGCCGCGACAAGAGTATCAAGCTCTGGGCGGCGGGCGATTTCAGGCTGTTGCGCACCATCAGTTTCGAGAAAGGTTTCGACAGCCATTTCCTATCCATCAATGATATCGTATGGAATCCCTATAAAAACCAGTTGGTCTCGGTAAGCGACGATAAGCGGGTAATGGTTTGGGATGTGAGTTGGGAACCCGGCGTTTAGTCGAGTTCCAGTAATGTTACCACCTGCTCCAAATATCTCCTGTCCACCTCGTCAAAATGGTTGAGGTATTCACTGTCCACATCCAATACCGCAATCACTTCGCCCTTTGCCACTACAGGGACAACAATCTCTGATTTGGATTGCCCGTTGCAGGCGATATGTCCGGGGAATATATCCACGTTGGGTACAATGAGCGTTTTTGCCTGTTCCCAAACGGCACCACATACCCCTTTTCCCTTGGCGATGCGTGTACAAGCCACCGGGCCCTGAAACGGACCCAAGACCAACTCATTGGCCCTGATGAGGTAGAACCCGACCCAAAAGAAATCGAATTGTGCCTTAAGTACCGCCGATATGTTCGCCATATTGGCAATAAGGTCACCCTCTCCGGTTACCAACGCCCGGAGCTGGGGTAACAATGCCTTATATTGCTCTTCCTTGGTGCCGTGGGCGATATTGAATTCCTCTGCCATGGTGATGATTGAATGAAAACCGGCGCGCTGTATCCTACTGGCAAAGTTAGTCAAATTTCCCAAGGGACAGAAACCCTATGGATGGTCAATCGCCGACCTTGGTTCTTCCAGCGGGGTAATCGGCGCAACTTCCCTCGTAGCTGGGATAACTGGTTTTTCGGGGCCAACCTTGCGTTCGTTTGCACGGATCCGTAATACGGCGATTACCCCAACGATGCCGATGACCAGCCATAAGAGGTCCACCACGAAAATGTCAAGTGCGCCTGTCCGATAGGTCTGCCACATCCAATGGCCGGTTTTGATACCATTTACTAGCGGGATGCACAGGCTAAGCAGCGCGCCGAGTGCCAGCGTCTCCTTATTGGTGGTGCGGAGATTCCTGCGCGCTACGTAGAGGCACGATGAGGCCAGCCAACTGTAAAAGTATATGCGGTAGATGAACGTTTGGTCGGCTGCGGGGTTTAGCTTGATAGCGATGAAGGTGAGCGCTGTGACAGGCAGCATGGTAAGGCATATGGCCACGAACACGTTTGCTGCCCAAAAGTTGAACTTGCGCTTATGGGCGGGGATGTTTTTCTTGTCGCGTGCAACCAGCCAGATGAGGATGCCGGAGATGATGACCAGGCACCCCATGATGCCGAGTACGAAAAACGTGGTTTTTACAGGATATCCGCCGAAATCACCGAAATGTAACCGATAGATGAGGGCCTTGACGCGATCGAGGTAGGTGACGGATACGGTGGGCGATTTTTCAGTGGTGATGGAGTGGCTGGCAGGATGGAAGGTGATTTTTCCGGCACCCGCAAAGTTTGTTTCCACACTGGGCGTGGCCTCTACCGTGATGTGCATGCTCTGGTCGCCGTAGTTTTTGATGTAAATCCGGCTGGCGTGGCTTCCGGGCCACCGTTCACTGACCTGCTGGAGATAAGGGTTCAAGGCAACACGCTCACCCAGGGGTTGGTATGCGTATTCGTACGTGCTCGCGTCGTTGTACCCGATGGCTGTATACAGTTCCTCGCTGTTGCCATCGTATAGCAGCTTGCTGAAGGGAAGGACAAGGGCGGTATTGACGATCAGGATAACACCCGTAACTGCATACATAAGCTGGAAGGGGAATCCGATGACGCCCAAAGCGGTGTGCATGTCTGTCCAGATGGTTTTCCATTTGCTCCATGGCCGGAAGGTGAAGAAGTTGGAAACGATTTTATCCCAATGCAGTAACAGGCCGGTGATGAGTGCAAAGAGGAAGAGGAACGATACGATACCGGCTACCAAATAGCCGAAAGGGGTGCCTATGCGGATGGGAACCTGGTTGAGTTGGGCCAGGAAATGCAATCGGTACAGGAATTCCCCCATGTCATAGGATTCGGCATAGGACCCAGCTTTGTTTTGTTTGAAATCGTACTGGAAATACGCTGAATCGCCGTTGCCGCGGCCCCGCCGTCCGCGTCGTGGGCCGTCCTCACCGGTTGATTTCTTCTTCACCGTGGTGTCTTGCGATGGACCCATGTTTACGTAGGCCTGCACGTTATTGTCTTGCACGTAGAAAGTGATGTCCCTGCCTAAGAGGTTGTGTGCAGCATGCAAGGAATCGAGCAGGTAATCGTAGTCATTTGCCGAGGCCGGATGGGCGTAGGCCGAACGATTTTTCTGCCAAGCGGAGATTTCATCGCGGAAGAAAGAAAATGAACCCGCGAAGAAAATAACGTACAATAGTGCGCAGATGATGATGCCGCTGATGGTGTGGGTATTGAAATAGATATTGTAGTTTCTGATATTCATGGCCTCAATGGTTTAGCAAATGGAAAAGCCCATAGAAAGTGCCGGACAATATGAGGTAGATACCCCAGATTTTCCAGCCGCTTTTGCAAAGGAATGCCAATAGGAGCAGTACGGCCCATAGGATATATCCGGTAATGAAAGCCGTGATGACTACTTGCTCCTGAGGGAACAGGTGGGTGAGCAGCAAGTGGAGGGAAAGCATCACGAAGTAGCCACCCACAAAACCTGCCGTGATTTTGAGGAAGCGTTGCCAGGGCGAACTAAGGTATTTTTTATTTGCGGGCATGGATCAGAAGATGAAAATTTCCAAGAGGATTGCCGTGAGGGCGACGACAGCCAATCGCGTGGCGTCGAAGTAGCGCAGCGGTTGAAGCAATACCACAAGGCAATAGCTGGCCATGAGGTAACCCAGCATGGCAAAGGTACCGGAACCGGGACCCTGCAGGAAAGCCACGGCAGCCCAGCTTGCCAGAAAGACCAATGTGCCGATGATACGGGCCAGTCGTGGTTTTCGGACAAACCCGTGGGCCCACAAGGGCTTGTTTTCGGGTTTTACCTTCGCCGAGGCCACATAGAACAACAGCGTGCCAATGGTGATCAGGATGAAGAGCGTGGTGTACATGGGTGGTTTCTTAAGCAAGGCTTCCCACGAGTCGGGCTACGATTCGCGGGAAGCCTCGGTGCAACGCGGTTAATCCAAATGCTCGATGGCGGTAATGGTGCCTCCGTCTACCCGAAGGCCCTGCATAGCACTGGCATTGTCCGAGTCGATCTTGTAGATATAGCCTACGCCAGAGGTAAGGTTAACGCCCACATAGCCAAACCTGCCATCTTCCGGGCTGTAGTTATTCAACGAGGTGATGGATTTGATATCGGCCACGTCAGGCATCCCCGTAACTCTCTTGAAGGTCTTGTCTACCACGTTGATGATGCCAACCGTTTTCCCCGCTGCGTATGCGCCCTTTTCCTCGGCGGTATTGAGCAACACAATAAACTTGTTGCGGCCAACGTAAAACCAATCGCTGATGCTGTATCCGGCCGATGCGGCTTCGATATCAAAGAAATAGGACTGGTCAAATTCGGTGGTGTTTGCCGGGATTCTGACAACTGCCGAAGGTTTGGTAGATGACAAAGCGCCGTCGGTCATCGCAACCGATGCCGAGAAAGCGTATACGTCTCCGTTCTCCGTCTGCCCGAGCCCATCTACGAAATAGCGCCCGAGAAAGCTGGTTCGATTGTCTTTGATCACTTTTTCCAGTTGCATATCCGGGTAGGAATATACAGCAATCCACGCACTGTCTGGGTAGGCTGTTTCGAAAGAGGCGCCGCAGCAAGCCTTGATGGAGAAATAGGGGGCGAACACCTTGTTGCCCACTTGCCTGATCCAGCTGAAATGTGCCAGCTCACCGTTGCTCGAAGGAGCACTGGTGCTTACCTGGCCTTCGCTTTCGATCTGCAGGCTGTTGGTATTGATGCGGTACCAGCTGGCAAACGGATTGGTGATGTTGCGCGAGATCTTCATGATCAGTAGGTCGTCATTAACCGGCGCAAAAGCCTGTACGGTTTCCGTTTGGAAATTGGACAGCTTGTTGAGCTTGCCGTCGAGTATGTTGTAGGTGGTAACGGCGCCGGGGTTTCCCTGTCCATACAGCAGGCTGAAAAACTTGTTGTTGTGGGTCACATAATACCGGTAGGTGCCATCTTGCTCCACGCCTTGCCCGGCGGTCGAAATGCGGCCGGTGTCGAGGCTGCTGGCCGTGAGGAGGTAATCGGCCACGCCGGTGCTGGCTGCAGGCGTCACGGCGATGATGAAATTGCCCGGGTTATCGGGTGTACGTTCGCTTTTGTTGCAAGATGCCAACAGGGTGGCAGCGGCAACGCCTAAAAATAATGGGTTTGATTTGATATTCATTTCACTTGTTTTTATCGTTTGTTAAAGAAATAACGGAAGTTGAGGTAGAAGCCCCGGCTGGGCTTCTGTAAACTGAAATTATCGTACATCCGGGTGTCGGTAATATTCTTGGCTTCCAGCGCGATGTTGTACCGGCCATCCAGCATGGAATAGACAACGTTGAAGTCGTGGCTGAGCTGTTGCGGTATATCGAGCTTATCTCCCCCCCGGCTGGGCCAATAGAGGTAGAAGTCGTGCACGAAAAGTAGGTTATAACCAATATTGAGGGTATTTCCCTGCTTGCCGACATCCCGGAGTACTACGGCTACATCGGCGTTGCCGAAGAGGTAGGGTATATTGGGCATCTGATCCCGATATACCGGACTGACCCCCGTATAACCCTCTTCGTACTTCTGCGTATTCATGATGTGCTGGTAGGTCAATGTCGCTCCAGCCATCAGCCAGTTTTTGAAGGAATACCGCAACTCGGCGTCACCGCCGAAAGTCTCCACTCCATCGCGGTTGTCGGCCACGATCTTCGATTGGTTGTTATTGAGCCTGTAATAGATATAATCGTAAGCGCGTCTATAGATGAGGTTTGTGTTCATCGAAAAGCGATGGTCCCGGCGCAAAGAAAAGTCGTAGTTCAACCCGATGTTGGCATTGTTGCTCCGCTCGGGATTGAGCGCGAAATTACCTTCCTGGTTCTCTACGTCGCCGAATATTTCGTAGGCCGTGGGCATCCGGTTGGTCAGCTCATAAGAGGCCTTCAATTGGAGATGTGGCGTGAGGTAATAGGCCGAGGCGAAGCCATAGCCCAGTTTATCCATGGCATTCTCGGCGTCTGCGCCGTCCCGGTTATGCTGATGGATGTGCTTCACGAATACGGTCGTGCTCCACAGGTCTTTGATGTCGTAATGATAGCCCAGCCCCAATACATTTTTGTAGGTGCGTTTCTGGCGTTCGTACTGTGCGTTGGTGGGGTTAAGTTCGTCGCTGCCTTCCCGGCGGAAGGTCGAAAAATTATCGTTGAGCGCCAGCGAGTGCCTTTCAGCGATCCGGTAGTTGAACGAGGCGGTGGAAAGCCCCTCGTTATTGCGGTATTTGTAAAGGCTACGCGATCGTTCGCCGCTGTTGGTGCCGGTGGGTTTCGAATTGCCGAACCAATCGAACCGGGCATCCACGGTATCGATATTTTGCTCCCAGCCGAGGTTATAGTTGGCATTGACGGTTACGTCGAGGCCTTGGATGAGGTTCTCCTTCTTGTATTTCAGTGTGGGCATGATGGTGGTGCCCCGGCGGTGCCACCCCCCGAATACCGATACCATACGGGCGCCCGTCTGGATTTCCTTATAGTTTTTGCCCAAGGTGATACCCGCGAGCAATTGATCGGCGAACGGTTTGTCGACCACCCCGATGTTGGCTACCAACGCTTCGTTGTGGTAGGTGTCGTGAAACCGGCGGATGGTTGTTCCGGCTGTATAGGCCCCGGTGTTGATGTCGGCTGCATCAACCGTTACCTTATAATTATTGTCCGAGTAATTCTGGTACGCGTTGAGGCGTACCGTAAATCCGCCGCGGCTGGTGTAGGCCGTGTTTACAACCGTACGGTGCGTATTGAAAGAACCGTAAGAATAGGATGCGTCTACGAAATTACGGTAGCGATCGCCGGTAACGATATTGATGGCACCACCCAGCGCATCCGAACCCAACCACATGGGTACAACGCCCTTGTATACCTCGATGCGCTCCGCTGCGTTGATCGGGATGTTGTTGATCTGGAACGAGCTTCCAAAGTTGTCCATCGGGATGCCATCGATGAAATAGCGGATATGGTTGCCCGTGAAGCCGTTCAATGATAAATTGAAATTGGAACCCAAGCCACCCGATTCCCGTACCCGGATACCCGCTACCCGATCCAGTGCACCCGAAATGTCCATCGTGGAGTTGTAAAGTTTGGTGGCGTCTATGGCGGTCACGTTATAGGCTTGCCGGTTTACCTCCTGTGCCTTGGTGAGGCCCATGACGTCTACGGCGGCGAGTTCGTTGGTTTGGGGGGCTAAGGTAACATTGAGCGTATTCACACCCGGCGTCAATGTGCGGGTGCCGGCATACGGTTCAAAGCCCACTGCGGTAACCGTTATGTGCGCCTGTTGCTGCCTAATGTCGGCGAAATGGTATCTGCCGTCCGTATCGGCAATGGCTGTAAGGTTACCAACCTTCACGGTTGCACCGTGCAGGGGTTGGTGGTCTACGTCGGTAACGGTTCCACGGAGCTGGTAATGGGTTCCTTGGGCGTGGCACAAAAGGATGCCGCAGAATAATAATACGGCGGTTGCGTAAAATTTAATATATTGCATTGCTTTTAGTGTTCAAATTAAAGGCTGGCCGTTGTACCTGCTAAAGGGATGGCCAAAAGTTTCTGCCGCCAGTTACCGCTGGTTGCAAAACAACAACTGCCGCTGTCTGGAGATTACCGTCTCCAGCGCGGCTTTTTTATGCTTCTATTTCATGTAGCTATATAAAACATATGGTTAAACGAATCGTTTTTAACGGAGGCCAGATTGTTTCCGCGCCATTCTTGTCGTCCAAACGGGGGATTGGAGCCGCGTCGTTTATTTAGACTTTGTATAAATAACATGACGCAAAAGTAAAAATTGCATTGATATTTCAAACCATTTATTTGAAAAATCTTTTCAAGGCCGCGAAGGGCGGCTAGGCTGGTACGGCTTGACTTATCCGCGTTTGTGGGCTTCGCACCACCTGCGTGCATTCACAAACGCCTCCAACCATGGTGATACCTCATCGCGCCGATCGGATGGATAGTACGCCCAGTTCCATTGGAAGATGGAGCGTTCGATGTGTGGCATCGTTACCAGGTGGCGCCCGGTGGTATCGCAAAGCATAGCAGTGGCAAATGCCGATCCGTTGGGATGGTGGGGATATTCCTCATACCCATACTTGGCCACGATGTGGTAGCGGTCTTCCGTATAAGGCAGGTCAAACTTCCCTTCGCCATGCGATATCCAAACGCCCAATGTGCTACCAGCCAGTGACGACAGCATCACCGAGTGGTTTTCCTGCAGGGTGACGGATACGAAGTTACACTCGTGCTTATGCGAATCGTTGTGGAGCATCTTGCCATGCACCGCGTGGTCGGGGTTGATGAGTTCCAGTTCCATGAAGAGCTGGCATCCATTGCATATACCGATGGATAAGGTATCTGGCCGCGCAAAGAAGTTGTCCAGTGCTGTTTTCGCCTTCTCGTTGTAAAGGAATGCGCCCGCCCATCCCTTGGCCGATCCCAATACGTCCGAATTGGAGAAACCGCCAACCGTACCGATAAATTGGATATCCTCAAGCGTTTCCCGGCCGGCGATGAGGTCGGTCATGTGCACGTCTTTCACATCGAACCCGGCGAGGTACATCGCATTGGCCATTTCACGTTCCGAGTTGGAACCTTTTTCGCGGATGATAGCCGCTTTTGGCCGGGGTTTGCCGGGATCAAGGGCTGGCTTCCTGCCGTTGAAATGTACCGGGAATTGGTAGGAGAGGGGCTGCTCCTTGTAGTTTGCATAACGCACGTGTGCCAAGCCGTTTTTGGTCTGTTTCTGGTCGAGCAGGAACGATGTCTTGTACCACGTATCCCGAAGTTCACGGACGCTGAAAGCAAAACGGTCGTTGCCGTTGGCAACGATGAACTCATCACCTGCGGAAGGAGTACCGATCTTGGTAGCGGTTATCCCGGCATTTGCGAGTTGCCTTTCGAAAGCTTCGTCGTCTGTTGCCTGTAGTACCACGGCAATGTTTTCGTTGAAAAGCGTTTTTACGGAGTCGGTTTCGCCCAGTGCCGTTAAATCGTAGTGCGCTGCGAGGTCCGTGTCGGCGAAACACAGCTCCAACAGGGTGGTTACCAAACCGCCGGAGCCCACGTCGTGGCCGGCAGCCACCAGACCATTTTTGATCAGCTCCTGGATGGCATTGAACGCGGATTTGAAATAATCGGCGTCCGTTATGGTAGGCGCTTCATTCCCGATCTTGTTGCGTATTTGCGCAAACGACGATCCACCGAGTTTAAAGGTGTCTTTCGAGAGGTTGATGTAGTATATGGAGCCTGCCTGCTTGCTCAATACGGGTTCTACCACGTTGTTGATATCCGTGCAGTTGCCACCGGCAGAGATGATGGCCGTGCCGGGTGCGATGACATCCCCGTTGGGATATTTCTGCTTCATGGATAGGGAGTCCTTGCCGGTAGGGATGTTAATGCCCAGCGCAATGGCAAAGTCCGAGCAGCCCTTTACTGCATCATACAGGCGGGCATCTTCGCCTTCATTATTGCACGCCCACATCCAATTGGCCGAAAGGGATACGCCGGCCAGTCCATTTTTAATCGGTGCAAATACGAGGTTTGATAAGGCTTCGCCGATGGCGTTGCGCGATCCCGCTACCGGGTCGATAAGGGCGGACAGCGGTGCGTGGCCTACCGTGGTCGCTACGCCTTCGGTAGAACGGTAATCGAGTGCCATTACACCCACGTTGTTGAGGGGCAGTTGCAAGGGCCCCACGCATTGCTGCTTGGCCACGCGGCCCCCTACACACCGGTCTACCTTGTTGGTAAGCCAGTCTTTGGACGCCACGGCTTCTAGTTGCAATAGTTGATGGAGGTATGTTGGGATATCTTCGATACGGTAGTCTACGGCCTCATAATCGCGGGGTATCCGCCGATCGGTCATCACCGTTTTCGGCGAAGAGCCGAAGAAATCGGAAAGTGCATAGTCAAGTGGCTTCTCTCCGTTGGTGCCCGACTGGAATACAAAGCGATGGTCGCCGGTTACCGTACCCACGGTATACATAGGGGCCCGTTCGCGGTCGGCGACCGTTTGGAGTTGCCGAAGGTCGCCCTCGCCGATGATGAGGCCCATGCGCTCTTGCGATTCATTGCCGATGATTTCCTTGGCCGATAGGGTAGGGTCGCCTACAGGCAGTTTGTCGAGGTCGATATGCCCACCGGTTTCTTCCACCAGTTCGGAGAGGCAGTTGAGGTGGCCGCCTGCGCCGTGGTCGTGGATGGAAACGATCGGGTTATGGTCCGACTCTACGAATGCGCGGATGGCATTGGCTGCACGCTTCTGCATTTCGGGGTTTGCCCGCTGGATGGCGTTTAGTTCTATACCAGAACCATACGCGCCCGTATCGGCCGATGATACAGCGGCACCTCCCATGCCAATCCGGTAATTCTCGCCGCCGAGTACCACGATTCGGTCGCCTGTTTGCGGCGTGTGTTTCTTGGCCTGTTCCGCTTTGCCGTAACCGACCCCGCCAGCCATCATGATCACCTTGTCGTAACCGAGTTTTCGGTCGGCTTCTTCGTGTTCGAAGGTCAATACCGAGCCCGCGATGAGCGGCTGGCCGAATTTATTACCAAAGTCAGACGCGCCGTTCGACGCTTTGATGAGGATGTCTATGGGTGTTTGATACAGCCAACTACGTTCATCCATCGCTTGTTCCCACGGCCGTTCCGCCAGTAGCCGCGAATAAGCTGTCATGTACACGGCGGTGCCCGCCAATGGCAGGGCACCCTGGCCACCCGCCAGGCGGTCGCGTATTTCACCTCCCGATCCGGTAGCGGCACCGGAGAAGGGTTCTACGGTGGTCGGGAAATTATGGGTCTCCGCTTTCAGTGAGAGTACGGAATCAAATTCCTGCTCCGTATAGAAATCGGGTTTGTCTGCCGACTTGGGTGCAAATTGCGTAACCCGCGGACCTTTGATAAAGGCCACGTTGTCTTTATAGGCCGAAACGATTTCATTCGGGTGCGTTTCGGACGTCTTCTTGATTAGTTTGAACAGGGATGAAAGCTGCTCTTCCCCGTCGATGACGAAAGTGCCATTGAAAATCTTATGCCGGCAGTGCTCGGAGTTGGCTTGCGAAAAGGCAAATACTTCGGAGTCGGTGAGCTTGCGGCCGATTTTATCGGATAGCCGGTGGAGGTATTCCACTTCTTCGACGCTCAACGCCAAGCCCTCCTGCTTATTGTATGCATCGATGTCATCGATTTCCGTGATGGGCTCCGGGGATATGCGGATGGTGTACAGTTCCTGCGCCAGCCCGGCAAACTTCTGCGAAATCATGGGGTCGAAATCGGTGAAATCAGGGGCAACGGGTGTGTATTCCTCGATGCGGATGATGCCTTGGATGCCCATGTTTTGGGTAATTTCGACCGCATTGGTGCTCCAAGGCGAAACCATCGCCGCACGGGGTCCCACGAAGTCGCCCGCAACGGCGCCCCCGACGATTTCCGTGGCGCTTCCAAAAAGCCAGTTGAGTTTCGCAATGTCTTCAGCTGTCAGTGCTGATTCGGTTTGGACACCGTAAACGGTGTTTTTGGGGTTCACAAAGAAATGGATCATCAGTGTTATCCTCGAAGCATAGAATTCCTTGCGCAAAGATACGACTAATTTTGGCGAAGTCCATTAATTATTCAGGTTGTAATACTTCATCCGGTTCATTGATTTGTTGAATCAACTGTTCGGCTTCACGATTGTGTGGGTTGGCTGCTGTTATCGTCCCAATCAAACGCAACGAAAGTTGCGCCGAAATGCAAACGAGATATGCGGCACGACTATATTTGCATATGAAGCATATTTAGCTAAGTTTGTTTACGAATATCAATACGTAATTTATGCAACATTGGGAGCTGTTACTTTTTTTCCTGACCATTTCTTTCGTATATGCCTCGGTGGGATTTGGTGGTGGCTCCAGTTACCTGGCCATCTTAGCGTTATATGCGCTACCGTTTAAAGAATTGCGTTTGATCGCGTTGATTTGTAACATCATCGTCGTTTCCGGGGGAGTTTACGTTTATATGAAAAATAAACAGGTAAACCGGAAAAAAATCGTTCCGTTCGTTTTGCTGAGCATACCGATGGCCTATTTGGGTGCCATTGTGCGTATCAGCCAGCACACTTTTTTTGTTATCCTCGGATGCAGCCTAGTGATCGCAGCGGTATTGCTTTGGATAAAAACAGGTCCCGTTACCATTGATCAATTGAAAGAACCGAAAAGACGGGCCTTTCTGAAAAATAGCGCCTTGGGCGGTTCCGTAGGCTTTCTATCGGGTATGGTAGGCATTGGTGGCGGTATTTTCCTATCGCCGCTACTTAACCTCATGAAGTGGGACCTGCCAAAAAAAATAGCTGCCACGGCCAGTGTTTTTATCTTGGTCAATTCCGTGTCGGGAATTGCCGGCCAACTTACTAGCTTGCCCGAGCACATCAATTATTCCCGTATAGGGCTATTATGCCTGGCGGTACTTATCGGAGGCCAAGCGGGTTCCCGGATGGCCATCAGATTTGACCCGTTAATTATCCGCCGCATGACGGCGGTATTGGTGTTCTGTGCAGGGGCAAATGTGTTATTCAAGCACCTCCCTTTATTTTTTGAATAATCGTTTTGACTGAAATGGATATAAGTATATTGGCGTTTGGTATTGTAAAGGAGTTCTTCGGTGGCCCTGCCATTGCATGGGAATTGCAGGGCGAACGGACCGTTGCAAGGTTAAAGGAAGAATTGGAAGCAGCTTATCCGGATATGAAAAAGTTGCGGTCATACCTGGTTGCCGTTAACGATGAGTATGCCGAAGATGGATTGGTGATCCGTCCTGGAGATGAGATTGCAATCATCCCGCCGGTAAGCGGCGGTTGAAATCCACACGAGATGATCGATATTAAAATTTTGAATGGGCCGTTGGATACGGCAGGTTGCATTGGGCGGGCCACGGATGCGGCATGCGGCGGTACGGCAATGTTTATAGGCACTGTTCGGGACAAAACAGACGGACGAAACGTAGTGCAATTGGAATATGAATGCTATGAATCCATGGCATTGAAGGAGTTGGCAAAAATTGCGGAGCATGCTGCCCGATCGTGGAAGATTGACCATCTGGTGATTCACCACCGGATAGGTGTATTGCATGTTGGCGATATCGCCGTGGTCGTTGCTGTCGGTGCCGCGCATCGCGACGCGGCCTTTGATGCCTGCCGCTATACGATTGACACGTTGAAAAAAACGGTACCCATCTGGAAAAAGGAAATTTTCGAGAATGGCGAGGTATGGGTATCGGCACATGCCTGAGTTTTTAGTAAATTTACCCATCGTTATATAAATCGATACGGAAATGAGGGAGATAGCGACAGGTGCCACTAAACCCATTCGTGTGACGAAGGTAGACGGACATGCTGATACGTCTTTTGCCGATGTGCTTTCGGTTGAAGAGCCCCTTGAGATTAGGGTCCGTTACGGTTCGGGGCGTGAACGGGTGCAGAAAAGCATTTCCGTAACCATGCGCACGCCGGGCAACGATAGGGAGCTTGCGCTTGGCTTTTTATTTACCGAGGGGATCATCGCGGCTGACGGGGGGATACAACGGGCACAGCACACGGGTATGGAGTGTTCGGCACAGGAGGAGAATGTCGTGCAAGTCGATTTCATGGAAGGCTTTGTACCCCAACTGCATCAGGCTGACCGGAATTTCTATACCACTTCGAGCTGTGGCGTTTGCGGGAAAAGCTCCATACAATCGATAAAAACGGTAAGCCCGTTCCATCGACAACAACGGCCGGCGCTGCAATTATCCAAGCATGTTTTTTATCTGCTGCCGAAGAAACTGAGGGCGGCCCAGCGTGGTTTTGCGGCTACGGGGGGAATCCATGCTGCGGCGCTTTTTACTCTGCAGGGAGAGTTGATGGATTTGCGGGAAGACGTGGGCCGGCATAATGCGCTCGATAAATTGATTGGACATGCCTTAATGAACGATGCTTTGCCATTGAACCGGCACCTGTTGCTGCTGAGTGGGCGGGCGAGCTTCGAATTGATTCAAAAAGCAGCGATGGCCGGTATTTCCATTGTTGCTGCCATTGGCGCCCCATCGAGCCTGGCAGTAGAATTGGCTGCCGAATTGGGTATAACGCTTATTGGTTTTCTTAAGGAAGATAGCTTCAATATTTATAATTTAGGTGATAACGTTTTAATACAGGCATGTGATGAAACCGCCGTGGTTTTCAAAAATCACATAGCGGGGTGATTAAACCATGACGGCTTCACTGCCAATTAAAAACAATGTATTCGAATGAAGATAAGGATTAAAGGCAATTCAGTAAGATACCGGCTTACCCGGTCGGAAGTAGCTGCGTTGGCGGGCTCGGACCGCTTGGAAGAACATACCGCGTTTGCCGGCAAAACGTTCACCTATGCCATCGAGGCCGCTGGCGGCGATCGGCTGACTGCGGACTTTATTGATAACAGGATCGTGCTGAACATGCCCAAGGCCATGATCGATGCATTGCACCACACCGATAAAGTAGGGTTTGAGGATAAATCGGGCACGGTAAGCTTATTGGTAGAGAAAGATTTTGCCTGTATTGATAATACGGAAGAGGACCAAAGTGATAACTATCCTAACCCGTCGCTATCCTGCGATTAACACCCTGCGCCATGGACGAGGAAAAACACCTGAAGGACACCGAACAGGCAGCTAAAAAAATGCCTTCTGCCGAGCCACCCTATGAATTATTAGACCTTACCGTTACCGGGGTGAAAAAATGGGCGGCGGGGATACCCGGGGTGGTAGCTTCGGTGAAAGACCTGATCTTGGATAAGGCGCTTTTCCGCGGCGGCAAAGCACTGTTCAAGATGAACCAGTTTGATGGATTTGATTGCCCAAGCTGTGCGTGGCCCGATCCCGATGATGAGCGGTCGCCCATCGCCGAATATTGCGAAAATGGTGCGAAGGCACTTGCGGAAGAAGCCACGACGAAAAAAATCGCGGCAGAGTTTTTCAGGCATAACTCGGTTTACGACCTGGCTAAGTTAACGGATTACGAGATCGGGCACTTGGGTAGGCTGAGTGAGCCGATGTACTTGCCCCAAGGCGGTACCCATTACGAGCCTATTAGCTGGGATGGAGCGTTCGGGAAAATCGCCGGACACCTCAACGGATTGGCATCGCCCGATGAAGCGGTGTTTTATACGTCGGGAAGGACAAGCAATGAAGCCTCCTTCGCTTACCAGCTATTTGTAAGGGAGTTTGGCACCAACAATTTCCCCGACTGTTCCAATATGTGCCACGAGACCTCCGGCTTTGCCCTGTCGCCCATCATCGGTATCGGCAAAGGGACGGTAAAACTGCATGATTTCTACGATACGGATGTGATTGTGATTATCGGGCAAAATCCGGGGACCAATTCTCCGCGCATGTTGAGCGCACTGGAAAAGGGCAAAAGGAACGGCGCCAAGATCATTGCAATCAACCCGTTGCCCGAAGCGGGATTGATGGGTTTCCGCAATCCACAGCAAATCAACGGCGTTATTGGTGGCGGCGTTAACCTCGGCGACCTCTACCTTCCGGTAAGGATAAATGGCGATTTGGCCTTATTGAAGGCATTGGAACTGCTATTGCTTGATTTTGAACGGAAGTCGCCCGGTGAAGTATTTGACCATGAGTTTATTTCGCAAAAGACGGTCGGCTATGAAGATTTCATCAAGCAATTCGACGGCTACGAATTGGAAGACCTGGCCGCCGCCGCTGGCGTGTCTCCGGCCTTGCTCTACGATGCCGCGCAACTGATGGCGTTCAAAAAGCGCATCATCTTCTGTTGGGGGATGGGCCTCACGCAGCAGCATAACGGGGTGGATATGATCCGGGAAATCGTCAACATCCTGCTGCTTAAAGGGAGCATTGGCAAGCCCGGCGCCGGTGCCTGTCCGGTGCGCGGCCATAGCAACGTGCAGGGAAACCGCACCATGCTGATCAACCATCATCCCACGGCGGAGCAACTGGACCGCTTGCAACAGGTTTTCGGATTTAACCCGCCACGGATGGGTGGTTATGATGTGGTGAATACCATCAAAGCGATACATGCCGGTAAGGTGAAGGTGTTCTTTGGCATGGGCGGTAACTTCCTGTCGGCCACGCCAGACACTAGGTACACGGCCGAGGCCATGCGGAAGCTGGATTTGACGGCATTTGTTTCCATCAAGCTTAACCGTGGTCACCTGATCCATGGGAAGGAATCGTTGATATTGCCGACCTTATCGCGCAGCGAGATCGATCGGGTGAACGGTGAGAAACAGTTTGTGAGTACCGAGAACTCGATGGGTGTGGTCGAGTGGTCAAAAGGGATGTTGAGGCCCATCTCGGAAGACCTCATCAATGAAACACAGATTGTATGCCGTATAGCGATGGCGACTATCGGAGATAGGACCGTTGTTGATTGGCAACGGTATCACGACAGCTATGACGCCGTGCGGGACGACATTGAAAAATGTATCCCCGGTTTTGAGGATTATAACGTGCGGGTAAAGCAAAAAGGCGGTTTCTATCTGCCCAATGCGGCACGGGATGAGCAGCGGTTCGCCAAGCAATTCAACGACCGTGCACCGTTTACGTTGACCACTGTTCCTGACGATACACTGGCACCCGATGAATACTTGATGGCTACCACCCGTACGCACGACCAATTCAACACGACCATCTATGGGCTCGATGACCGCTACCGCGGTATCTTCAATGAGCGAAGGGTGGTGATGATGAATGAGAAGGATATCGTGCGAGCCGGATTCAAGGCGGGCGATAAAGTGGATTTATTCAATTATGACGATGGTATCGAACGCATTGCCCCCCTGTTCATCGTTGTCCCTTACCCCATACCCGAGCGGAATACCATGACTTATTTTCCGGAAACCAATGTGTTGGTCTCCGTGAATAACGTGGTAAAGGGCAGCAATATGCCGGCATCTAAATATGTGAAGATTAAGATTAGGAAGCATGATCCGCAAAACACCTAGGTCTTTGCCATTCCGTTTTTCAGGGAATATACCGTGGCTGCTGGGAAACGGCTTTTTATCAGGGCAGCCGCTGTGGCACTTCTTTTTCCGGTAGCGCAGTAGCAAACAATAGGGATTGCGTGGTTTATGGAAGGCAGCTGGTTTTCCAGTTCGGCGAGCGGGATGTTCATACCGCCGATATTAAAGGCCGTATGCTCGTGCTCGTTCCGTACATCGATCAACTCATAATTCCCATCCTCCATGTGGGCAAGCTCGTCCAGTGTAATGACGCTGACAGCCTCGGGAAGATGGTCTATATGGACATCCGTTTTCTTTAATTTGATGCTCCGGCTTTGGCCGGACAGCACATCCATGACCCACAATCGGCCGGCCAGCAGCCCCTCGGAGCCGATGAGGTACTTTATCGCTTCGTTGGCCTGCATACAGCCCACGATGCCGGCCAGCGAGGGGATGACGCCACCTTCGGTACAATTCGGCACTTGTGCTTTTTCTGCATCGGGAAACACGTCCCGGTAATTGGGCGAATGCGTGCCGTCCTCCTGCAATACGTTCCAGACGCTTACTTGCCCCTCAAATTGATAAATGGCACCATACACCAGCGGTTTGCCCAACAGTACGCAGGCATCGTTTAACAAGAGCTTGGTTTCGAAATTGTCCGTTCCCTCGATGACGAGATCGAAGCCATCGATCAGCGCCATGGCATTTGCTGACGTGGCGCGCAGCCGATAGGGGACGATGGTGATGGCGGGGTTTTGCTGTTGCAGTTTTGCAGCGGCGGCTTCCACTTTGGGTAGCCCCACATCATGGGGGGTATATAGAATTTGCCGGTGCAAATTGCTCACCGAAACCACGTCGTCATCGGCTATGCCAATGGTGCCGATACCGGCGGCGGCAAGGTATTGCGCTGCCGGGCACCCTAGCCCGCCAGCACCTACAATCAGCACCTTGGCGTTTTGCAGGCGCTCCTGTGCCGCCCTTCCAAACCCCGGTAAGGCCATCTGGCAGTGGTATCGTTCAAAATGCGTACCCATCCCTGTTGTTTTTCGACGGCGGATTCCCCTTCGTCCGCTGCATGATTTCACGTGCCGTAGCGGCATCATCAGGTGTGTTGACATTCAGCAAGGCATCGGGATTACGTGGTTTTACGATATGGGTGTCTGCGTTTATCAATACCTTCCTCGGGCAAGTGGCGCCTTCGCCCAACGCGTGCAAGGCCACGGCGTAACTCTTCGGTTCCCAGATGGTAATCAACGGCTCGGGCAAGCCATCGAAAGGGCTTTCGTAGGTAGTGGCTACTTTGCCGGGCTTCCTGTTTGCGATGAGAAAACGCAAGGCGTCTTCATCCAGTAACGGCAGGTCGCACGCCACCACCAACCAGGCTTTTTCCCTGTCGGAGCGGAGCGCCGAAAGAATGCCCCCGAAAGGACCCATATCCAGAAACGTATCGGTTAATGCCTGATAGGCTGGATCAACATGTGCCAATTGGTCCTGCCGGCACGAAATAAACACGTGTTGGCAAAATGTTTTCAATAAATCAGCCGCAAAAAAGCGTTGTTCCTTTCCATGCCAATTGATGAGGTCTTTGTTGCTGCCCATCCGTTTGCTCCTGCCGCCCGCCAGCACCAGCCCATTCAGGAGAGGTATGCTATTGTCTTTTAAAGTCACTTTTCCCTCCTGTTTTCTCCATTAGTCTGATTTCCTTGATGACGATATCGGGGCTCAGTGCCTTGCACATGTCGTAGATGGTGAGCGCCGCTATCGAAGCGCCGGTCAATGCTTCCATTTCCACACCCGTTTTGGATTCGATGCTTGCGGTGCAATGGATGATGATTTCCTGTTGGCCGTTCAACGTCACGTCGATTTCACAATTATCGAGCCCCAACGGATGGCACAGCGGAATCAAGTCGCCGGTTTTTTTGGCAGCCATGATGCCCGCAATGATGGCCGTCTGGAATACCGAACCTTTTTTGGTCTTGAAACCTTCCTTCTGGAGGACTTCTACAACTTGATGGGGTAAGGCCACGATGCATTGCGCGATGGCTTTTCTATGGGTAGCCTTCTTACCGCCTACATCCACCATGGCGGGTTGGGCGTTTTTATTCAAGTGGGAAAATTCAGTCATCTGTAAGCGTTCAAATTAAACGTTATATGGCCATACTTTGTATACTTCGCCCTTTTTAAATGTATTTCTTTCCAGTGGCAGCTCCATAAAGGCATCGGTATGGATCAGGTTGGAGAAATCGCCCGAGCCGTTAGTTTCCACCGCCCGTGCGGTTAACACCCCTTGATGGTTTATCGCTAGTTTAACCTGTGCAAAGTATTGCAAGGGGTAGGGGAAATCCATATCGTGCTGTAAAACGGCATGTTGGGGCGACGATGTTTCTATGCCCAGCGAACGCTCAAGCCAGGGGATGAAATAGCGGTGCAGGCACATAAATACGGAAACCGGATTGCCCGGAAATGCAAAAACCAACTGTTGGTTGCAGTAGGTGCCGAACCAGAACGGCTTTCCCGGGCGCTGCCTCACTTTATGGAAAAGCTTTTTTACGCCAAGATGTTCCATTGCCTGAGGGATATGGTCAAACTTGCCCATGGAAACCCCACCTGTCAGCAGCAGTACATCGTACGATTGCAGGCAGTGCTGGAGCGTGTCCTTAATCGTGTCGTAATCGTCGTTTACATGCAACTTATCGGCCCGGATACCATAATGCGCTAAAACGGACTGTATCGTTACGTCATTGGAACGCCTGAGCTGGTAGGGCGTCGGATTTTCTTCGACATTTACCAGCTCATCGCCCGTGGTGATGATGACCACCTTGGGTAGTTGCTTTACCATAAGGGCCGTCTTGCCGATGGAAGCCGCTAAGCCGATCAAGGCCGGCGTGATGAACCAGCCGGCATCGGCAACGGCATCGCCTTCTTTTTTGTCTTTCCCTCGGAAATGTACGTTTTGTCTTTGTTTGATTTCAATGCCTTTTACCGTGGCGGCTCCGCCTGCCACGGCTATATCTTCATACCTTACTACCGTATCCACGGAATGATCTAAAGCAGCGCCAGTCATGATCTCAATGCATTCACTTGCCGACCGGATCGCGGCAGGCGTTTCTCCGGCAGCCTGTACGGCACTTATTTTGAAGGTCCGCTGCCCCTCCGCGTAGGCATGGTAAGCCATGGCGATGCCATCAACGGTGGCTCGGTTGAATGGCGGCAAGTCGCGGTCGGTAAACAGGTTTTCTGCCAAAACACGGCCCAGGGAATCGGTATAAGGAACCGATACGGTGCCGTAATCCCTGGTTTGGGACTGGATAATTTCTTCTGCGTTTTCTACCGTAATAAATTCCATAGTTTCGGTGCTATCCGCCGATGGCGGCCATCGATTCCTGTTCGCGGTGTTGCGCCACGAGTGTGTCCTGCGCTTCCCAGCCGTCCTTGGGCCGCTTAAAAAGGGTATCCGTTATCCGGTTGCGCAATTCGGTATCGGTGCATCCTTCGCGTATGGCATCTTTCAGGTTGAGCGATCCGGTTTCGTACAGGCAGGTACGCAATACGCCCGTTGATGTAATACGGATGCGGTTGCACGAGCCGCAGAATAAACGCGAATAGGCGGCAATGATGCCTACATTCCCTTGGTGGCCGGGGATGTGGTAATTGTACGAGGTGGAATACGCCGCATCGGGAATTTTTTCCATCGCAGGGAAATGTGCCCGGATATGTTCCAATATGTGCTGGTGGTCCCAATCTAATGTAACCTGATGCGTTCCCCCATTGAACGGCATTTCTTCGATGAAACGAACACTTACCGGGAGCCGTTCCGTAAGCCGTACCAACGGAATGATGTCTGCGGTATTTTGATTCGCCATCACTACGGTGTTGATCTTCACGTGGATGCCGTTTTCGAGCAGCTTGTGCATCGTTGCCAGCACCTCGTCCAGCCCTTCCCGGCGTGTAATCCGGAAGAAGCGGTCCCTATCCAATGTGTCCAGACTGAGGTTGACGGACTTGATGCCCATTTTCTTGAAATCGGAAACGAAGCTCCCGGCTAGTAAGCCGTTTGTGGTCAGTGTCAGTTCTTCCAGTCCGTCGATTTCCGACAGGTTATGGAGGAAAGGCACCAAATCTCTCCGTACAAGTGGTTCCCCACCGGTGATCCGTATTTTCTCGACGCCCATGGTGATGAACAACGAACATATCCGGTACATTTCTTCGTACGTCATCAATTCCTTCCGGGGTAGCCAGTTGAGCCCTTCGGCGGGCATACAATACGTACACCGCAGGTTGCACCGGTCGGTGACAGCCAGCCGTAAGTAATTGATTCGGCGCCCGTGGTTATCCGTAATCATCGCTTTCGTTGGGCGGTGTGGAATTGCATGACTACAAATTTAGAAAAAAAAGGTTGTTTAACGGTTTATACACGGTAAACCATCGCTTCCCGGTGGGAAGTGATGGCGTATTTGTCCGAAAACTCAATACACATATTGCATGAAACCAGGAATCGAAACAAACTTCACGATCCAACGGGAGCGTGCTACCTGAAATACTTTCTGGGCATTATCAATGAGATGGCAAACAGCGACCCAAATAGCAATGTGCCCGTCAGCAATAATTGCCACCCATCTTTATTTCCGGAAGGAAATTCACTGTATTCAGCGAAAACCGCAAGCATAAAAAACAGACTGACGGCACCCAATACGATTGCGATAACGAGTGCAAGGTATTTGTTTTTCCACAGCATCAGTGTCAGGACCGATAGGATTGCAAAAACCATCACGATGTTAGTGGAAGAGGTTCCCAGCCATTCGCCGACCAAGCAAACCAACCCCCCGATTACTAGTAAAAACTCGGGTATATAGGTTATCCCGTTTCTGAAACTGACATTGTTTAACTGGTTCATCATCCTTACGAAGTGATCATAGTGAATCTAAAGGTAAGAAGTTTAAACGAAAAAGCAAACGCTCCTATTGATTGGCGGCTTCATTGGCAGCTAATCCCGAATGTAAAAGCATAAAATTTCAGTAGCTTTACCGAAATCTGAAGATAATGCACGTTTTTCTCACTGGTTTTGCTATGTTATTTTTGGCTATTTCGTTAGTCGGCTGCACCAATGGCGCCGGGCAGCAGGGAGAAAACGATGCACCGAACCAGCGACCGATAATAGAAAGATTAGCAGGGGATATCGACTTAGTACCACCCGCCCATGTGTTGGACAAAGGGAAAGCGTTGATGTCGTATTCCGATTGTGCTACCTGCCATAAGGCAGCCGACAGGAAGCGGGGCCCTGCATTTCACGACATTGCTGCCCGCTACCCAATGAATAGTACCTATATCGATATATTGGCTAAGCGGATTGTATTGGGTACCAAAGGCGCTTGGGGCAACGTGGTGATGCCGCCGCACCCCACTGTTACCGAAGACGATGCGAAAACCATGGTGAAATACATCCTCTCATTGGGCCCCCAAGAGTAAACCCAATCGGCCCCTACGGCATGAAGGTACAGGATGTCCCTTTGAAAATAAAAGCCTTTTTTAGCGATTGTAAACTTAATGGTAAGCTGATGAAGACTTTTTCCAGACCTTTTTTGGGTGTTTTAATAGGTGCATGGCTGGCCCTCTCCTGCAGCGAGGATACGAAACAGGCCGATTGGCACACGATGGCCCGTGTATTCGCCGAGGCCCCGGATTCCATCCAGACCACGGTATACTGGTATTGGATTTCAGACAACCTATCGAAAGATGGGGTAATAAAAGATTTGCAGGCCATGAAGCGTGTGGGTATCAACCGCGCGTTCATCGGCAATATCGGATTGGATGATTTGCCCAAAGGGGCCTACGGCAAGGTGAAGCTTTTTACCGACGAGTGGTGGGATATCTTGCACACCGCACTGAAAACAGCGACCGAGCTCGGTATTGAGATTGGCATGTTTAACAGTCCGGGATGGAGCCAATCCGGCGGGCCATGGGTTCAACCCGGCCAAGCGATGCGCTACTTGGCAGCGGCAGATACGTTGGTTGAAGGCGGGAAGCCATTCAACGGCACGTTGCCCGCACCGCAAGGGGATTTCCAACGCCTACATGTGCTCGCTTTCCGCGTGCCCGAAGGATATGGGACCACCTTGGCCAACCGCAGCCCGAAAATACAGTCGACCGATGGGCAACTGCTGGCCAACCTGATGGATAACGACCGCGGAACGGAAGTGAAGGTTGCCGGTGGCCAATCTACCACTTTTACTTTCTCGGTGGATGAGCCGTTTACCGCACGTAGTTTAACCGTCGTTCCCGCACAGCGGAACATGGGTGTGGGTATAACGCTGGAAGTGGAAGAAAATGGTGTTTTCCGCACCGTACGCTCGTTTGACGTGAACCGCACCAACAATATGTTGAGCGTGGGTTTTGAGCAATACGCACCGGTATCGGTGTCTTTTGAAGCCATCACCGGCAAGGTGTTCCGGTTAGTGGTGGATAACGTGAGGGGCGATGCCGCCATTGCTGAGGTTGAACTTGCTGCTTCGCCCAAAGTGGAGCGCTTCAAGGAGAAGTCCCTGGCACGTATGCATCCCACCCCACTGCCTTATTGGCATGATTACCAGTGGGAACGGCAGGTGGAACCTGAAGATGTGCGCTATACGGTGTCGCCCGATAGCGTACTCGATATCACGGATCATATAGGGGATAGTGGCTTGCTCGCTTGGGATGTTCCAAAGGGCAGGTGGCTATTGCTGCAAACGGGGATGGTGCCGACAGGGGTGACCAACGGTCCTGCCAGCCCCGAAGGTCGTGGGCTGGAAGTCGACAAGATGAACCACGAACATGTGATTAAACATTTCGACGCATTCTTGGGCGAAATCCTCCGCCGGGTGCCGGCCGAAGACCGCAAGACATTTAAGGTGGCCGTGCAGGATAGCTATGAAACGGGTGGGCAGAACTGGACGGATGGTTTCACCGATAAATTCAAAGAAGCATTTGGCTATGACCCTACACCTTATATCCCGACATTGTACGGACATGTGGTGGGCAGCCAGGACCAATCCGACCGATTCTTATGGGATGTACGGCGCTTTGTAGCCGATAAGGTAGCCTACGAATACGTAGGGGGGCTACGCGATGTGAGCCACAAACATGGCCTCACGATATGGCTCGAAAACTACGGTCACTGGGGCTTCCCCGGCGAGTTCCTCCAATACGGTGGGCAGTCTGATGAAGTGGGTGGCGAGTTCTGGAGCGAAGGAGAGCTGGGCGATATCGAAAACCGGGCGGCTTCGTCTGCCGCCCATATCTACGGGAAAAACAAGGTTTCAGCCGAGTCGTTTACCGCGGGTGGGAATACGTTCGGCCGCTATCCGGCCATGTTCAAGCAACGCGGCGACCGCTTTTTTGCGGAGGGGATCAACAACACGCTGCTACATGTATACATCCACCAACCGTATGAGGGCAAACTGCCCGGCGTGAATGCCTGGTTCGGCAACGAATTTAACCGCCTCAACACGTGGTATGACGATATGGATGGCTTCATCGACTACGTGAAGCGGAGCAACTACCTGCTCCAGCAGGGGCGTTACGTGGCTGATGTGGCTTATTTCATCGGCGAGGACGCGCCGAAGATGACGGGCGTGCAAGATCCGGCGTTGCCGAAAGGCTATTCGTTTGACTATATCAATGCCGAGGTTATCTTAAACCGGATTACGATGAAAGACGGCAGGTTCACGTTGCCCGACGGACTTTCCTATCGCGTATTGGTGCTGCCCCGGTTGGAGACCATCCGCCCGGAGGTACTGCGTAAAATCGAAAAATTGGTCGCAGCGGGCGGTATCATTCTTGGCCCGAAGCCAACACGGTCGCCAAGCCTATCTGACTACGGTACGGCAGACGAGGCCATCCGCCAGCTGGCAGACAAAATGTGGGGCGGTGCCGACGGTAAGCAACAAACGGAACAAGCATACGGCAAGGGGTTGGTGCTGAACGGGCTGGATATGCAGGAGGCGCTCGACAAAGCGGGCGTGGCACCCGATGTGGCCTTGGACGAGAGCGATCCGGTAGTGTTCATCCACCGCACCTTGCCCGACGGCGATATCTATTTTATATCCAACCAACGCGATGCGAAGATACAGGTAAACCCCATGTTCCGTGTTAGCGGCAAACAGCCTGAGCTATGGGATGCCGTGCATGGAACGCTGCGCGACCTGCCCGAGTATACGGAAAATAACGGCGGTACTACGGTGCCGTTGGAGCTGGATGCTTTTGAGAGCGCATTTATCATCTTCCGGAAGACGGGAGAGCCTTCAAAGGGCCGGAATTTTCCCAAGGCCGAAGCGGAAGTGCCGGTATCGGGGCCTTGGCAAGTAACCTTTATGAAACCCGATTCAATGAGGTTTATACGGCAGTTTGATACGCTGGTAGACTGGGCCACGCAACCGGATACAGCGGTGGCTTATTTTTCCGGAAGTGCGTACTACAGGAAAAATCTGCCGGCTGTGCCTGCGGTGGATGGTGGCCGTATTTACCTCGATTTGGGTAGTGTGGTGGCGCTGGCGAAAGTGAAGATAAATGGCCAAGATGTGGGCGGTGTATGGACACCCCCTTATCGCGTGGACGTAACCGATGCATGGCAGGACGGGAATAACACGGTAGAAATCAAGGTGACCAATACGTGGGCAAACCGCCTGATTGGCGACTGGCGGCTACCGGCAGAAAAGCGATCCACGTGGACGATCGTGAATCCGTATACCGCCGAAAGCCCACTGCACCGAGCCGGATTGTTGGGCCCCGTTGCCCTGCAAGTATATAGCCCCACGGAAGGTAAGTGATGGAAGGGCCCCGACAGAATCATGGATTAGTGAACATCAACAAACAATTTTTTGTGACAAAATACGGCTGTTTATTGGCTTTTCTGGTAGGTGGTTTTGGGGCGGTCGCCCAGCCTTTTGCAGGGGTAGACGACCTCGGTAGGGTACTGCCACAGTATAGCGAAACCGGTGGGCCGAAGGCCAATCGGCATGTGGGTTTGTTTTACTTTCTATGGCAGGGGCACCAAAGCTCAGCTACATCCGAGCGCCATTGGGATCTGACCAAGCTGCAAATGGAAACCCCCGAGATATTCGAAGACTTTGACCACCCGGGATGGGGAGGTGGTGCCGGGCGGCCTGGAAAGTATTATTTCTGGGGGGAGTCTATTTATGGATACTACCGAGGGGACGACTATTGGGTCCACTTGAAAAATATCCAATTGCTCACCGACGCAGGTGTAGACTTCTTGGTGCTCGATGCGACCAATCGGATTACCTACACCCACGAAACGGATGTATTGATGCAAGCGATGGAGACGGTACGGAAGCAAGGCAAGCAACCGCCGAAAATCGTGTTTTATACCAATACGAAGTCCGGCGAAGGCATGCAGGAAATCTATGAAAACCACTATAAGGAAGGCGCACCTTACCGTTATCCCGATTGCTGGTATTATTTGGAGGGTAAGCCACTGATCATCGGCTTGTCTAAACAAGCGGCCGGCCGGGATTATGAACGCTTTTTTACAATCAGGGAGTCGCAGTGGCCCAATGAGCCGGCGAAAGTGGACGGTTGGCCATGGATTGAATTTCAACGGCCCCAAAAGGTGTATATCAACCACAAAGGGGAAAGGGAGATCGTCAACGTATCGGCAGCCCAGCACCCCAACCTCGATGCCTCCATGGGCGGATCGGCCTTTTACGGTGCCACGGGCAATTGGGGGCGTAGCTTCCGCAATGGCTCACCGGGCAACCCCGAAACCGATATTTTGCACGGATATAACATCCAGGAACAATGGGACTTTGCGTTGAAACAGAACGTTCCCTTTGTGTTCATCACCGGTTGGAATGAATGGATAGCCGGCAAGTGGCGGCGCACCAGCGGCAACCTGAACCATGCCCATTTTGTCGACCAGGCAAATTCCGAATACAGCCGTGACATTGAGCCTTCGTGGACCAGCAATCTCCGTGATCTTTACTATATGCAGATGGTGGGTAATATCCGCCACTATAAAGGAACGGAAAAGGTACCTGTAAGCAAGGTTGTTAAACGGAAGATAGCTAGCTGGGCCGATTGGGACAAAATCGATGCGTGTTATGTCGACTACGTGGGGGACGTGACACATCGCCACCACCCCGGTGCACAGTCTGAACCGAAGGTTATCTACGATAACCAAACGGGCCGCAACGATTTGGACACACTGAAAGTAGCGGCCAGCCCATCATCGCTGCATTTCTATGTGAGCACGGTAAATGACATCACCCCCGTCTCTGCCGATGATTGGATGACGCTGTGGTTAAATACGGACCAATCGTATGAGTCGGGATGGAACGGCTTTGATTTCCGTGTGGTAGGGGGCAACCGTTTGGAGCGATATAAGGACGGAAGCTGGCAACGCATAGCGGAGGTGGACTATCGCTTGGCGGGAAATCGGCTCATGGTGGACGTGCCGCTGAAACCACTCGGTTTGCCTGCAGTGAGTGACTTGGAATTCAAGTGGTCTGATAATATGCAAAAAGCCGATCCGATCGACTGGTACATCAATGGCGATGCCGCACCGGGTGGAAGGTTTACGGTATGGGCCAGGTTCTGAAAGCTGTTATGTTACTTTTTGCCGAAGAGGCCGCCCAGCAATCCGCCCAGTATATTGCTGCCTGATTGCCCACCCAACATGCCGCCCAGCAAGTCACTTAGCCCACCGCCATCGCTCACGTTGCTGTTGCGACTTTGCTTGCCGAGATAGCCCATCACGATGGGAGCCAGCATAGCGAGGATCTTGGATACGGTGGCGGATGAAACGCCTGTTTTCCCACTGATGCCCTGTTCAACAGCGCCTAGTTTGTTGCCGAGCACATGGGCCAATATACCGTTTCCATCGGTCGTGTCGTTGTCGCCCAAAAAACCCGAAAGGTTATCAAGGATACTCCCGTCATGCTTTGAAGCGAGGGCATTCAGTATCCCGTGAGCGCCGTTGCCGCTACTCGCATTGTTTTGCAACGCACCCAATAATGCAGGGAGTGCACTCGAAACAACCGCTTGCGTTTGCTCGGCCGAGGCATCGGTGTTTCGCGCGATGCCGTCAACGACCTCCTTGCCAAGGCTGCCATTAAGTAAGTCAAAAATATCGTTCATCGTTACCAATTATTTGTTGGGTCTAATGTAGGTATTTTTTTAGATTTCGTAACTTGCCCACCATCAAAGTGAAGCAAATGACGTATGTAGAGAAGTTGGCTGCCATTCGCAGTCTGATGAAGCGACAACAGATCGATGCCTACCTGATCCCGTCTTCTGATCCACATATCAGTGAGTACCTGCCCGATCGCTATAAATGCATCGCTTGGGCATCTGGTTTCACGGGTTCTGCAGGTACACTGGTAATTACCCAATCGTTTGCGGGCCTCTGGACCGATTCCCGGTATTTTGTGCAGGCTCGCGAGCAACTGGCAGACAGTGGCTACCAATTGGTGAAGCTGAACGTGCAGCATGCAGCGGAGTATGCCGATTGGCTGGTAGGCAACCTGCCTACAGGGGCTACTGTGGCTTTTGATGGTTGGTTGCTGGCGGCTTCGTTGGCGGCGGCAGTACGGAAGCCGCTGTTGGCGGCAGGAATTGTGGTGGAGGAAAATGTGGACTTGCTGACACCGTTGTGGCTTGATCGGCCTGCGCTGCCGAGAAACCCGGCGTATCTCCTGGGAGAACACATTGCTGGCGAGTCGACCGCTGCCAAACTTGCGCGCTTGCGTGCCGATATGGAGAGGCACCATGCGGACGCCCATCTCATCTCGTCGCTGGATGACATCGCCTGGTTGCTGAACATGCGGGGCAGTGATGTGGTTTGTAATCCGGTGGTGTTGGCGTTTGCACTGGTCACCAGCGATACCGCCACGTTGTTTATCGACCAAACAAAGCTGTCGCAACAGGACCGTGAGACACTCTATGCCGCTGGTATCGGAACGGCAGATTATGCGCAGGTGGGTCGCTACTTGGGCAATCTATCCGGCAGGGTGCTATTGCTCGATCCGCGGCGCACATGCAGCCACCTATACAACGCGTTGCTGCCGGACATACGGGACGAGATCAATCCGACCACCCGGTTCAAAGCGGTGAAAAACAACGTGGAGATCGCGCATATCCGTGAAACGATGGTGAAAGATGGCGTAGCACTGACTCGATTTTTCAAATGGTTGGAAGAAGCCATCGGAAAAGAAGCCATCACGGAGCTGTCTTTGGCCGAGCGGTTACGGCACCTCCGCGCCGAACAGGAGGGGTTCGTGGGCGAAAGTTTTGATACCATTGCTGGTTACCGTGCCCACGGTGCGTTGCCCCATTACAAGGCGACGCCGGCCAGCAGCAGTGAGCTGCGGCCCGAGGGGTTGCTGTTGGTCGACTCCGGCGGCCAATACCGCACGGGTACCACGGATATCACCCGCGTGGTATCGCTTGGTAACGTGACGGCGACCGAACGGGCAGACTATACCCTTGTATTGAAGGGGATGATTGAAGGGAGTACGGCGGTGTTCCCCAGCGGGACCCGGGGTTACCAAATCGATGCGATTACACGGAAGCCACTGTGGGATGAGTTGCGTAACTATGGCCACGGTACGGGGCACGGGGTCGGATTCTTCCTCAACGTACATGAGGGGCCCCATACTTTCAATGGGGCCGCGGTAGATGTGCCTGTAGAGCCGGGGATGGTGACCTCCATTGAGCCCGGTCTGTACCGCGAAGGGGATTATGGTATCCGTATTGAAAACCTGGTGCTGAGTACCTATCACGCGGATACCTTGTTTGGCCCCTTCCTGGCATTTGAAACACTGACCGTTTGCTATATCGATACGCAATTGGTTGATACGTCGCTCCTTGAGACAAAACACACGGCTTGGCTGAATGGGTACCATGCGGCGGTGTATGAGCGATTGGCACCCCATTTGGACGAACAGGAACAGCAATGGTTAGCAAAAAAGACAGCAGCGATTTAGGTTGGCGGAGGCCCTAAAAATGGAAGAGCTGGCTACCGGGCGGCAGCCAGCTTCTTCCTACCTATTAAAACAAACCAAATCTTTATGGGCCTTATGGCCAATGTTATTTCTTTCCTTAAAAACAATCGCCTTTTCAGCTACGTAATTTCTTCATCAGCCCTCGGCATCGTCTTGTCATCTTCCGAATTTGTAATGGGAATTGATAGCAGTTTATCAGATTCTCAAGGAGAATCGCCCCAACAACGGTTGATTGCTGATACAAACATAAAACTAAAATCCTATTTCTCATAGTTAAAAAGTGTTAAAATGTTAATTTTTTTTAACCAATACCGGCCGCCGAACCCGGCGAATTGAACCGGGTCCGTGCTTTTTTATGTTTATGCTTTTGCTAATTCTATTTAGCGAAAAAAGACGTCCTACGTTTTATTCATCTTCCAACGCTAGCCCTCCGCGGCCACGGTAACGTCTCAATGGGCCCTCGAGTTCGATTTCCAGTACGGTCATGTATGTATCTTGTATTTCGTGTCGTATATCGATGTATACGAAACCCGGAAGGGGCGGTGACCACTTCTTTGGTTGAGCGATTTTCAGAACCGTGTTTCCAGCATTACTGCGTCATTTACCATCGTTATAGCGGACCTTGCCGAAAAGCCACCCCAAGCACACTGTGGCGGATATAGCTAACGAATAGCGGTTCATGATCGTGTTAGTTTTTGATGATCTGCCAATGGTTGTCATAAAACCCGGCATGCAAAATGCCCTCGGGTCCTCTGGTGAGCATGTCTAAGTTGAAAAACAAATAGTCCGGAAATCCGCTGGCACCAGCAAAATATTGATTGGCTGTTGCAGCCTGCATTCCTTTTAAGCCGGTTCCCGTGATGACGCCAACGGTGCGCGTATCGCTTCCCGGCATTTTCCAAATGAAGTAGCCCCCCACATCGATTCCGGAGACATGCTGTTTGCCGATTGCCAAGTTGCTGGAGCCGACTTGAATAGGGCAGTCGGCGAGCAGTGTTTTCCAAGCGCTGTTGGTATTGGCATTGCCAATGAGGATGATGTTGCGGTCGGCATAGTCTTCCGGTTTGAACGCATGGTCCGGCACGATGTCAAAAGCACCATTGCCCCGGTAATACCAGGATTCGGCATCGTAACGTGCCTTTTCCAGTGCCCATTGGTTTTCTAGGGCGTTGCCTTTGGTGCCATAGACGTAAACCATGCGGCGGTTGAAGGCCTCCTTGAACGTCCCGTTGCGGTGCGGTCCTTTTTCGTCAAGACCGGGCTGGTCGACGCGTTGCCAGTTATTGCCCGATTTTTTCAGGAATAGGGCGGGCTCGCCCGACGACCGAACGAGCTGGATGGGGGAGAGGCTGTCCAGTCGGATGGTGAGCGCCTGGCCTGCGGCAAATGCGCTGACGTCAAGCCGGAGGACATGGGCGTTTTTCGTGGTTCCGGTTATCTCGCCCGCCCGCAGGTCGCGATCCAAAATAATCCGTGTGTATTCGAGCGGGGTCCGCTGTTGGTAGATTGTTGCCCAGTAATATGAAGCGGAAATCCCAGGGTTGGATGTAATGAAGTCGATGTGATGGACGGCCGTATCGACCTTACGTTTGTGCCAGCTGAAATAGTCAAATAGTGGTTTCCAGTCTACGCTTTCGTTGCTGTACCAATGCGAGCCGCCGGGATATTCGTAGTAGCTGAAGTTGGGGTGGAACCTGCCCAGCGTGTCGCGCATTTGGCGCGCATAGGTGACTGGTACGGTACGATCGGCATCCCCATGCAGCACATACACACCGAGCGGTTTGTAGTTGGTTGCATAGGCAGGGACATTGCTTTGGTTACTAGAACGGAGCAGTAAGGTTTCTAGGGCGTTGCGCCCTTGTTCGGGGATTAGCCCATCGGCAGAGCCGTAGCCCATCAGGGTTGGGTAGCCTGCACAAGGGGCAATGGCAGCCCATTTGTCCGGGTAAGTTGCTCCTAAAAACCAGGTGCCGTGACCACCCATGGAATGTCCGGTCAGGTAAATGCGTTGGGTATCTGGTTTGAGGGCTTCTTTCGCCAGTGCCAGCACTTCGAGCGCATCGAGGCGCCCCCAATCCTCCCAATTGAATCCACGGGGTCGGCGGTTGGTGGGTGCCACTAATGTACCCCAGTCTTTGGCGGTATAGGCCTGCGCTTGCCCGAGGGCTTCCACACCCGCGCCGTGGACGGATAAGAAGAGCGCATCGCCCGGTTTTTCACCCGTACTGGCCGGGTTAACGGCGTAATACTGTACACTGCCGTCGATCTCACTGACAAAGGTGACGCGATAGGGGATGTTCGCGGGTACGCTGCGAAGGATTAACTGCTTTTCGTCCAGCTGCCTGTTTCGCTGTTTCAGTACCACTGTGGCGGAAACTTCGCCAATAGCGGTAACCTGTGACGCATCTAACGAGATAGCGACTTTGCGTGTGCTATGCGGCAGGATCGTCGGTACGGATGCGGTACTCGTTCTGTTCTGCGTTGTGGTGCTTACGGTTAGGTCTGTCAAGGGGTTAGGCGAGGTGTTGATAATGACCACGCCGGCAACAAGATTGCCGTTGTCTTTTCCCTGCACAATATCCGGTACAGTGGTATCGCCCAGATCCAGGTATACGGGGTTGGGTGGAAAGCGTAACTCCGCGGCTACAAAGAGCCCTCGGATAAAGAATTCGTTCAATCCTTTTTTAAGCTGCACGGGGATAGTCATCCACCCCATGCGGTACGGATCGCCGGTATGCAGTTCGCCATTGATCAATACGGCACTGTTCCCGCGGATGTTCAATACGGCTTGCTGCGGTTTGGATGATTGGTAGGTGGTATAGAGGTAGGTTGGCCCCATTCGTCGCCACTGGGCGGCCCGAGATGTACTGCTGGTTTGGCGGTCAATCCGTCCGGGGCCTGCTGGGTTATTGGGGTTATTGAGATTTCCGCCTGCGCCGGCTTGGGGCCGGAAGAAGCCGGATGTATCCGCCTGTATGAGTGCCCATCCTGGGCGGCCTTCGTCAACCGTTTTGCCTGCCAGTGATTTTCCTTGCTGGGGTTTTGTCAGCATGCCCTGATAGTGGTGCCATAGGAGTTCATCGGTGTAGACCGCTTCACGACCGTAGCTAGATGGCACCGGTATAAACAGGCCTTCCGTGAAGCGGTGTGTTTGCTGAGCCAGCGATGGAAAATGCCCGATTGCCATCAGCAATAGTAGGACGGCGATGCGGTGTGTTGACGTACGTATGAAGGAACGTGCATGCATAGTATGAACGATTAGTGGATCAGTGTAAAGGTGGCGGCATATCGGATGCCACTGTTTTGTTGCTTGGATTTCGGGATGGAGACTTCAAGTGTGTCGTCCGTCCGTTTGAACGAGACTTCGCCGACGCCGAGTAGTTCCACGCGTTTAATGGCTTTGCCTTCAGGAACCGTAAACCGCAACTTGTCGGGAAGGGAAACTTCATCTTGATCGTCATTACTCAGGTAAAACACGTAGCTGGCATTGCCGCTTTTATGCTGGGTATAGTAGAGGTTTTGCTCGGCGAAGGGAGCGATGCTACGCGTACTGTAGATACCTTCACTATTTACGGACATCCATGTTCCGATTTCTTCCAGGCGTTGGTAGGCTGCTGGATCCCAGTCACCGTGGGGCCCCGGCCCGATATTGAGCAGGTAGCTGCCACCACGGGATACGATCTTAATCAGGGTATGGACAATCTGGCGCGCGGGTTTGTAGGTGTCATGGGGTACGTAGCTCCAGGAACCGCCCATGGTCATACAGCTCTCCCAGGGGATATTGAGGGGCTCCTCGGGCACGGTCTGCTCGGGCGTTACATAGTTTTCGAACTCGCCGGGCACCGTACGGTCCACGACCAGGATGCCCGGTTGGTGTTTGCGGGCCATACCAGCGATCCGTGCCATGTCAATGTCCTGTTCGACCTTGATTGTACGCTGCCATTCCACGGTCGTATCGACGGTGGCAAATGGGCGTACCCAGCCGCCATCCAGCCAAAGGATATCCATCTTACCGTAGTCGGTCATCAGCTCCTCGATCTGGTTGTAGGTGAATTGCTTGAAGTTTTCCCAGCGTTCGGGATACTTAACCGGGTCGTAGTTGACGTTGCGGTCTTTCGGTGGGAAATAGGGCCACCAATAGTCGTCAGAATGCCAGTCGGGCTTGGAGAAATACGCTCCGATCTTAAAGCCATCGGTGCGGAAAGCACTGAAAATCTCTTTGGCAACATTGGCTTTTGGATTCGCGGAAAATGGAGTTTTCGGGTCAGTGATTTTATAGTCGCTATGCTTGGTGTCAAACATCGCAAAGCCATCGTGGTGTTTGGTGGTGAAAACCACGTATTTCATGCCCGCCTGTTTGGCTGCTTCGGCCCATTTTTCAGGATTGAACTGGATGGGATTGAACGTGGTCTGCAGGTTTTCATAGGCCTTTACGTAATCAAAGTAATTTTCGGCATGCGGACCACGGCGTACGGTCCACCCTTCGTCTTCCGGGCAAAGACTCCAGCTTTCTACGATGCCCCATTGGCTGTACGTGCCCCAATGCATAAAGAGCCCGAATTTAAGGTCCTGCCACTCGGCAAGGTTTTGCTGCACCAGGGGGTCGGAAGGAGGGACGTAGCCTGCCGAGACGTTGTGGTGCTGGGCATGTAACCCCCACACTGTTATACAAGTGAGCGCCGCGCTTAGGACATAATTGAGTTTCATGGCTAAAAAATTGATTAGATATAAAAATACCGAATAAACAGCAGGTCTTTCTCGTCTGTGGGCCATATGGTCGTGTGCATAATGGTTTATAATATCGCAATGGTTATCTAAGTAAAGTGGGGGCGGCTTTATTAATCAATATCCTTGTCCACCGTATCGTCATATTGGGACATGAGCTTCTTCAGACGGTGCTTCAGCTTTGTTTTTACGGATGAGTAATTCTTCTCGTCGAATACATTACGGACCTCCTGCGGGTCTTTTTTCAAATCATAAAGCTCCCACTCATCCACTTCGTGGAAATAGATCAATTTATACCTATTCGTCCTGATGCCCAGGTGCCGTTCAACATGGTGTACCCCTTCGGGATTTTCATAGTATCGATAATAGATTGCAGTGCGCCAATCCTTCGGCTTCTTGCCGGCCAATAAAGGTAACAGGGACTCTCCCTGCATATCGCTAGGCACCTCCACACCTGCGATGGAGAGCATTGTTGGCGCAAAGTCAACATTTTGCACGATTGCATCCTGTTGGGTGTTTTCCTTGATATGCCCCGGATAACTCATCACCAATGGGATTTCGAGTGATGGCTCATACATAAACCGTTTGTCATACCAACCGTGCTCGCCGAGGAAGAATCCTTGGTCAGACGTATAGATGACCAACGTGTTCTCGGCCAGTCCGCTATGATCAAGGTAGTCCAACAGCTTACCGACTTCATCGTCCACAGATTTTACCGTTAGCAGGTAATCATTCATGTATCGGTTATATTTCCAGTGCGCCAGATTATCCGCATTACGGTGCGAATTGCTGTAATACGCTGCTGAAATAGGTCGATAATACCGGTCCCATAGTGCTCTTTCTTGGCCATCCATTCTGGACAGGCCATAGTTTAACCACGTGAAAGCATTGTTCCGGGCATCTCCCCCTGTTCCCGTTTCGTCTTCGGGGTTTCTTAATTCGAGCTTGAGGTCGTATCCCAGATACATGTTTTCGACTTTCATGTCTTGCTTAAAAGCCGCGCTGGACCGCGTATCGTATTCGTCGAAAAACGTTGCAGGAAGGTCGAATACTCTTTCTGTATGATGGGCAAGGTCTTTCACATTTGGCATCCAATTGCGATGTGGGCCCTTTTCATGGACCATCAATAGTATCGGCCTGCCGCTGCTCTTTCCCTTTTCTAAAATTTGAATGGCCTTTTCAGTAATTACTTCGGTAACATAACCTGCTTCAACTATGGTATCCTTTCCATTGAAAAACCTTGGGGCATAGTATTCGCCTTGGTCAATCAAGATGTCGTATTGGTCAAATCCCTGCGGTTTGGAACCAAGGTGCCATTTCCCGACAATAGCGGTGTAGTACCCCGCTGCTTGTAGGTGTTTTGGCAGGGATGGTTGATTTCCATCGAAAACATCGCGATCATTTGATTTAAACCCATTTTTATGGCTGAACTTACCGGTAAGGAGGACCGCCCGTGAGGGTCCGCACAACGCATTGGTCACGAACGCGTTGTTGAATTTGATGCCCTTTTCGGCTATCCGGTCTAGGTTGGGTGTTTCGGTCAAATTCCGCGAGTAGGCGCTCATTGCATTCCTCGAATGGTCATCCGTCATAATGAAGATGATATTGGGCCTTTTCTGCCGGGGTCTAACCGATTCAATTTCTTGACCGAGTGCCCCAGTTCCACTGGCCAGGAGCAAAAATATCGTGGCCGACAATTTGGGAACGGTATTCTTCATATAATTGGCGCATTAATATTAGGGATTCTTAGTCATCATGATTTAGCTTCCTGCGGCCCGTTGATCGGGCTCACGCCCCCAATCCGGTAAATCAATATCTAAATCGTCACCTGCGGCGGACATTTCCTGTTTCAATAATTCCCACATAGCCCGGAGCCTTTGTTGGTGTTGGGGAGCCTTCGCTAGGTCTTTTGTTTCCCAAGGGTCATGCCGTAAATCGAAAAGCTGTGTCGTTTTGGTACCGTTCACATTGTATGCAATCAACTTAAAACCGTGGGCGGTCTTGATACTCCTGCTCCAATGTCCGTACACATTGTAGATATTGGCCCTTACCGTATCTTGTCGGTCGTTTATAATGGGAGCCAAACTTTTCGCCTCTACCGAACTGGGGGCCGGGATAGCCAGCAAGTCATAAATGGTGGGCGCTATATCGCTGAGGTAGGCAAAGGCATCGGTTTGGACATTTGCCGGTATGCCCGGCCCTACGAAGATCATGGGCACCCGGATGCTGTGTTCGTATAGATTTTGTTTGCCCAGTAAGCCATGCTGGCCCACCGCTAACCCGTTGTCTCCTGCGAATACGACCAGAGTATTCTCTCTCAGCCCCGCCTTTTCCAGTGCCGCCATTATCCGGCCTACTTGGGCATCCATCTCACTTACCATGTCATAATAGCGTGCAATCTCCTTCCTGACGGCTTCGGGTGTGCGGGGCCGGGGTAGTAAACGTTCGTCGCGCACACGCATGTCTCCATTGTCAAAGGGGTGTTCCGGTAAAAAATTGGGCGGCAAGGAGATTTGACGGGGGTTATGCAGACCCGCGAAGGGTGGGGGTGGAGTGCGCGGATCGTGCGGCGAGGTAAATGCCACATAACATAGAAACGGGCTACTCTTCGCTTGGTCACTTTCTAAAAACCCAACGGCGGCATCTGCGTACAACTGGGAACTATAGGTGTCGCTCCGTACGCCCTTCTCGGCCGGATAATTGCCATGCCCGTCATAATCATACACGGTAGGATGGAACTGCCCGCCATCGCCCTCAAAGTGCATCCCTCCGAAGAATATATTGGCGCCAGCACTGAAGAAGCGGTCGTGCGAGGCTTTGTCGCTATGCCATTTTCCGCAGTGGAACGTAGTATACCCCTGCTGCCGGAGGACCTCAGGCAAACCAACAATGCTGTCCGGGATTAGGCTGCCGTCTTTAGGTAATCTATTTACGTACCTGCCGGAGAGCATCATAACGCGGCTAGGTATACATACGGCCCCTTGGTGCCCACCCATCACATGGGCTTGGCGAAAACTTAATCCTTGTTTAACCAGGGCGTCCAGGTTTGGCGTATGTATTTCGCCATTGCCCAATGCGTGTATGGTATGGTAGCTTTGGTCATCACTGTATAGGATAAGGATGTTCTTTATGGTCTGGGCAGAGGCGGTGCACGTGGCTAACAGGATAAATTGAAAAGACAGGAATGCCAAAAAAAACTTGGATCTGTTGGATGTAGTGTACATAATATGCTATGGAAACAAATAAGGCGGTCGCCCACCGGGAGGAGTTCCGGTATGGACTTGTACCATCCATTTGTTTATTGATTACCATTTCCAAACGTAGGTGCATTTTTATCATACCATACGCGCTCCTGACTCAATGTCTGCGCATCCACCGCACGCAGCGTAAAGCCCTGCTCTTGATAAGCGGTTTCCCAATTTGCACGGTTAACTTCGCCGGGATCGTTGATCCCGAAGCGCCGGGGAATCGGTTCGTTGAATGATTCCATGGGATAATACGACGATCCTGCAACGGGATAGCCTGTTCTCCTGCACAGTACATAGGCTTCATTAGGCAGGCGGAAGAACGCAAGGTACTGCTGGATGTAAATACGTTCCAAATCATTGGCCGATCCCAATGCGATTTGTGGATGTTGCTGGTAAGCCTGTATTTCCGCCTCTCCGTCTCCGGCAAAAGCGGTCGTTGAGCCGGCTTCTTGGGCCACTTTGTTCATTGTGCGGATGGACGATGCGATGCCTTTATTGTACCAGTCTGCCGCAGAGCCCTTGGTGTCTATGCCCGCTCCATAACCTTTTTGGATACCTTCTGCAATATAAAAGCAGGTTTCTGCATAGGTTACCAATACGTGCAATGCATTGCCCGTAGCTCCGTTGAGTTTAGGAGATAAAAATAACCTATTGACGGGTGAAATCAGGAAGTAACGGCTGTATTGGCTTACTTGGAAAGGATTGCCCATCCATTGGGCGACGTTTTGATCGGTAGTCCAATCGGCAGGCCCTCCCTGATACATAATAAGCGGGTCTGCCGGGTCGATGAAGGTAGGTAGTTGGGCGTTGTACTTTGAGAGCGTATCGCGGAAGGCACCCACTAGGTCGTTTTGGTCAAAGTATATCCGGATACGGGGATCGGCAGCGCTTTTCATGAAGGTTACCATCTGCCTGCTGGCGAAACGGCGACTCCGGTAATCTACATCGGCACCCAAAAAGGCCTGCGTTGGATTCATATATTGCAGTTGGCCCTCGTCGCTATCTATCGGCCCGGTGGCATCTTGCATCACTTCCCGGAAAATCCGTCTGGTTGCTTCCTCATCTTGATGCTCAAGGCGGACTGCAATCCGCAGCTTCAAGGTATTGGCTAATTTTACCCATTTTATCCAATCGCCCTGATAGTAAATATCGGCATTGCCATAATTTTCTTGGTCGGCCATATTCATATCAGAAAGTACTTGGATGGCGTTGTCCAATTCGCTGAGCCAAAGCGTAAAAAGTTGTTGTTGGGGGTCGAATACCGGATCGAATTTATCTTGGTACCGAGCCAGCATCGCTTCGCTATACGGAATGGACCCGTTCAGATCGGTTACCCTGATGCCGTAGTAGACGCCAACGATGTAGGTGAGTGCGCGCATTTTCTGGTACCGATCCTTATCTTCCTTTTGATCAATCTGGTGCCTGATTTCTATCAAGTTCGGAAGGATATCGGCGTAGTAAGCGCGGTACCGCGTATTTACATTGCCCGACAGCTCGTAGGGACTGGCACTTACCTGTTGCGTATACCGCATCAATTGCTCCAGGCTCTCCCATATCCACTCGGTTGTCGAGGCGGGAAGCCGATCCGCTGCGTATGTAAATAGGAATTTCACATCGGGCGAGGTAACCAGGTTGGGGTTGGTATTCAGTTCGCCAAAGTTTTTCGTGCAGGCATTGAGGAAGAACGCTGCTGAAAGGAAGCAGATGCCGATTTTATATGACTTGATGGTTGTTTTCATGATCGTAAACTGATTAAAATCCTACCTTCAACGAAAATGCCCACGACCGCATCATCGGCAGAAAACCTTCTTCACCATAAAATGCCGTGTTATTGGAATTGTTGGAAGCCGGGTTGTAATTGTACGGCAGGCTGTTGTAGAGGTACAGCAGGTCGCGCCCAACGACAGTGAGGCTCAGCGCATTTAATTTCAATCGTTGGCAAACGGCCTGTGGGAAACTGTAGCTTAGGGCTACCTGGCGCAGTGATACCCACGAGTTTTCAAATATCCAGTAGTCTGATACACCGGTAGATGAAGAGCCATATCGATAATAATAATGGGGTGCGTGGGTAGGTTCTACCAAGTCTTGGTTATAAGCTTCTTGGTAAGTCATGCCGCCGACGTCAGCCTGGCCACCGCCAGGGAGAGGTACTTGGAAACCTTGCGGGAAAACGCCGTCTGGAATGATGCCGTCGTCATATTGCTTGCCATCCCAGTCACTCACCCAGGTGATTCCGCCGTATTCCGGGTCCCGGCCGAAAAGGGTATTGGGCAGTACGCCGGTATGGGTGCCGTATCGGTATGTCGCCATGACGAAGTCTCCCCCGATCTTGGCATCTACGAGTACATTCAGGCTGAGGTTTTTATACCGGAATGTGTTGTCCCAGCCACCCCTGAATTTCGCATTGATATCACCGACATCCTGGATGGTATTGCTTCGGGCAGGGAACGATGCACGGGCGTCCGTGCGGTACTCCAATACATCTTTGCCGTTGTTGGGGTGATCTATTGGGTTTCCCGAGGCATCGGTCGCTTGGAATTTGCGGGCCTGAATCGAGCTTCGGAGGGTGCCGTACGATTTTCCGACCACAGCCCAGCTACTGATCTCTGCAATATTGGCCCCCAGGTTGTATTCATTTCGGCCTTCGTATAGTTCAACGATCAAGTTTCGATTTCGTGAATAGTTGAGAGCGGTAGACCATGAAAAATTATCCGTACGGACCGGTACGGCATCCACCGCGATTTCAATACCCTGGTTCTGGATATTTCCGGCGTTGATTAGGATGGCATCGACACCTGACTCAAAGGGGGTGTTGATATCGATGATTTGGTTATGGGTATTGTCCCGGTACCAACTGAAATCAATGCCGGCGCGGCTATTGAGAAAGCGTGTTTCAAAACCGACTTCTTTGGCAATTTTCCGCTCCGGCTTGAGGTTTACGGCCCTAACCCGGCGGTCGCTAAACGTGGATACCGGAAGGGTCTGACCATTGCTGTTGGTATAACCGTTGAACGCAAATCCGGGGTTGAGCACAAAAGGGTCGGCATCACTACCCAAGGCTGCAATATTAGCTCTCAATTTGCCGTAAGAAAACCAATCAGGTAGCTGGAATGTTTCCGTCAAAATCCATGAAAGGCTCGCGGAAGGATAGTTGAAAAAATTATTGCCCGTGCCGTTTGAATACGTCAGTGCAGATGCCCAGTCGCCCCTCCACGTCCCTTGCAGGTAAAGTTGGTTTTTATAACTCAAGTCTACGCTTGCGTATAGGGAATTGAATGCCCGGCGTAGAGTCACGCCCCCTTCGCTTCGTGGTTGATTTACCGAGTTTGCCAGGAAGTAGTTGCCGGGGTAGCTCAATCCACCATCTGTGGTGCCCCGTGTGAATGAATTTTCAGCACGTTGGATTTCGCCGCCGATGTACCCGCTAAGTTCGAGGTCGGGTGAGAGTGAGCGATCCACCGTAAGAAGGCCTTTAAGGAAATAGCTCTCTTTTACCTCGTTGCCCAGGGAATATAATCCACCGGTAAAATCACGTCCTTGGCCCAGTTCTTTCTCTTCCGTTTTGGTGTAGATGTTATTGAAGTTGCCCTCAAGAATCACTTTTGACCAGTCAGCAAGCGAAGCGGTCACAGCGAGCCGTCCACGCATCATCTGTTCGCGTTGGAGGTATTCGTTTTCAAAAAGGTTGAACCAAAATCGGGTTTCCGGTGCCCGATTGGTTTCCTCCAGATCACCCCGGTTTGGGGCTCCCCCAAAGGCACTGGTATAATGCGCGCGTTGCATCCAATAGTTGGTGTCGTAGTTGCGTGGCATCATCCAGGTGAATAGCTTGCCATAGTTGTAGGATGCAAATGCGTCGAGTCCTCCCAACCGGGGCGGATTCAGGCCCTTGAAACTGGTATAATCCGCACCACCGTCCAAGCTTATCCAATCATTGAGTTCGTGCGTTGCCCGCAGACTGAAGGCATGTTTTTCGAGGTTGTTATTATGAACCACACCCCTGCTCTCGTTGCGGTTATAGGAGAAACGTAACGTAGAGCGGTCAGATCCACCGCTTACGGCTACATTTGTGTTATATCCTACCCCGGTGCGGAAGGCATCGAGGAAGTTGTTCGGTTGCGGTAGGTAGCGTGTGGGTGTTCCGTCATAATTCAATACCTCCTGTCCCTCCATCCGGGGGCCCCAGTTTTCCAATTCGCGGTTTATCCCGGGATCGATATATGGCTTGCCTGTAGCGGGATCTATGGGGAATATCTTGGTGTAATAGGAGTCTTCGGCCCGATAGTTAGGCTCCCGATAGTCGGAAAAAAACGGTCCATTCGTTCCACCGCCAAATACGTTCTGGAAATCCGGTCCGGCATAGGGTTCGAATAGGTTGACCGTTTGGTTGAATTCCACGCCTAGTCCGGATTTTTTAAGTCCCTTTTTGGTGGTGATGAGCACGACACCGTTGATGGCTCGTGATCCGTACAATGCAGCTGCGGCCGAACCTTTCAGGATGGATACACTTTCAAAGTCGTCCATGTTGAGGTTTTTCAGGTCGTTGCCGAAATCGCGGCCATTCCCGCCAAAAACGTCATTGTCCATAATGACGCCATCGATTACAAAAATAGGCTGGTTGTTGTTGCTCAGGGTGGAATTCCCACGGATTAAAATTTTGGAGTTGCCGAACAATCCGCCGGCCCCCTGGTCGATTTGTACACCGGCCACCCGACCTTGCAGGGCGTTTATGGGATTTACTTCGTTGGTTACGGCCAGATCGTCGCCTTTAATATCCGTTACGGAATAGCCCAGGCTTTTCTTTTCTTTCGTGATTCCCAATGCCGTGACCACGACTTCGCCCAACTGTGTTTGGTCAGCCTGTAACCGGATGGTTAACAGGGTTTGGCTATCTACCCGGACTTCCTGCGGGAGGTAGCCCAAAAAAGAAAACGTTAATACCGCATCGCTCGCCGCCGTGATGGCAAAGCTTCCGGAAGCATCGGTGTTTGCGCCGGTATTGGTGCCTTTAACCAGCACTGACACCCCGGTCAGTGGGCTATTGTCGGCAGCATCGAGAACCCGACCACTAATTTGGATGTTTTGAGCAAAAAGATCGATGCCCAAACTTAATCCTGCGAGCAGTAATAGGATTTTTTCGATGAACGCCGGAGGCTTCTGAAATAAGTGCTTTTTCATCTAGGAATAATTAAAGACCGTCGGACAGTGAGCGGTGTGTAATTTATTGGTCAATTACTGATTAGCAATCTTTGTTGCTAATACAAACTTAATAAAATCCATTCTTTTGTAAAAGAACTTTTTAAAAAAATGTGTTAAGATGTGTTAAGATGCTGATTCATAAATCAAAAATTAATTGAACGGTTTCCCATCGATCAATTGTAGAATGCGACGGTGAGGGACAATAGCCCTCACCGCCACTTCATTTTCCAATTTAACATCAAGGCATAAACCAAGGTTTTTTAGTTTGGTCATCCGACCCTCCTGTAGCGCTCAACCAATTATCATGGTTGGAAGTGTTTTCGGCTATTGGGTAGGTGAGCCTATTTAAGTTCAATGCTTCGTTCGTCGGCGCTAAGGGCACTTGGGGAGTAGCATCACCGGTTCTGCGCTGCAATGTCCATGCATCAAAAGGCTGGTGAAAAAGTGAAATCCAATGCTGCTTATAGATCTGCGCCAGTGCTTCCGAGGGTGCTGCGCTATAGGCAACAGCCGGATTCGACAGCATCGTGAGCAGTTCTGCATCTGACGGCGCTGGAGCTGGCCTATTGACCGTCCACACCGAGGATCCGTTGGCCAATTTATACCAGAATTTAACGGAAGATGTAATTCCTTCATTATAGAATTGCTGGGCAGTGGCTGCATTGGCAGCTACACCACCGATTCCCCTGTTGTAAATTTCGGCTTTCAAAAAGCTAACTTCCGATCCTGTGATGAACAAATCTGGAAATGTCCTGTCATTGACATAGTATACGTTCAATGGAGAATACAAGTATTGGCCGGCGGGTTCCCAAGTAGTCAATCGAACCTCCGCATAAGGGTCGTTCCCGGCTCCGCCATTATCGGTCTCGGCAACGGTGTTGCTTGAAGGAGTTTGGGGGTATGGCTTCCATTCGCCGCTACTATTCGGTTCGAAGAAGATTTTTGCTCGTAAGTCGAAAATGCCCGACCCATCCACGGCATTGCTGCTAGACATCGCATTCCAGATGGTGGAACCCAACCGTACATACGCATTTCCCCTGAAAGAACCGCCCCTGTTTATTTCCATCGTAAGCCGAACGGGATCGATACCTAAATACTCGTCCGGTCCAAGGAGAGGTTGGTTCAATACTTCGGAAATAATTGCATCGGCCGCGGCCGCATTCTTTTCCCGCATAACCATCGCATACCGTAACCTCAGTGATTGCGCAAATTTAACCCACAATGAAAGGTCATCTTGTAACAGCGTTTCATACGAACCCAACGAAACCTGGTCCGATGCATCGGTTAAATTATCTGCGGCCCATTTCAAATCCGCCAGTGCTGCGGAAAAGATCGATTCCTGACCGTCATAGGCAGGTCGGTAATACGCTGCACCTAAAAACGATTTCCCAGCCTCCGAGTAAGGTATGTCGCCATATAATGTGGTCGTTTTTAGTGTTTTAAAAGCAATCAATGTAGTGAGCATTGCCTTGATGTTGGTATAGCTTTGTGGGTTGGGAGCTGCATCTATGAGTTCAATGGCTTTCCTAAAGTCGGCCAATGCAAAGTAATAGTTTTCCCAGATGCCACCCACCTGGTTGTCAAGCCTAAACCCAGATGCAGCATAGTTCGCCGCTAATTGTGTTCGTTGATAAAGGAAAGATGAAAATATCCCGCGACCACCTTCGAGCATGGAATTTGCGACACTGTTATATAGTTCTGGTATCTTAGCGCTATACACGCGATTATCCCAAGGCTCATTGATATCTCCGAAATCTCTTTCGCACGAGGATATGGTTAGTGAACAGGCCAGCACGAATGGCAACCCTATTCTTTTGATATATAATGATTTCATGTTTACTCTTAGTTAATAAGTTAGAACTGCGCTTTCAGACCAAATCCGAGCGATCGGATACTGGGCATGCCAGACCATTGCAAGCCTTGTCCATTTCCCGTTCCGTTGATAGCTTCCGGATTCAAGTGATCAGGTAAACTGGAATAGAGATAGAAAAGGTTTCTGCCTATCACGGACACTTGCAGGCCTTGGAAAACGCCTGAGCGTTGTATTATTTCTTTGGGGAGGTTGTATGATAGTGCGATTTCTCGCATTTTCACCCATGTGTTTTCAAATACGGAGAGACTCCTGGGCCTATTAAGATGGGTCCAACCGGTATAGGATCCCGCATATTTATAAATCGGATGGACGACACGGTCGTTCATTTTCCCATCATCCTCATTATAGCCCTCCATGATAACACCCACATTAGCGCTGGTGCCGTCTGGGAAGGTGTAGGGTAGGCCGCCTCCGTTTCTTTCAGCCAACGTCGCTGGCGAGATGCCACTACCCATGGCTGTCGAATGATCGAATGAATAAATATCGCCGCCGATTTTGAAGTCGACCATACCATACAGACTGAAATTTTTGTAACGGAATGTGTTCCCCAATCCACCGGTTAGTTTCGGGGCTGCATTGCCAATGGCCACAGGGTCTTGCGTAACCTTATAGAGTGTGCCATATACATTGCCATCCGCATCTTTCACATTGTAAAGGAGCTTGTTTCCGTTTTCATCCCGTTCGAAATCGGTACCGTAGATAGTGCCATAGGAATCGCCGGGTGTTACGCGCATAAAGACCCCGAGATTTCCGAATACGTCAGCGATCCGTAATTCACGTATACCTGGAGCCAAAGCAACCACCTTGTTCTGGTTTTTAGCACCATTCAGGGAAAGGCTCCAGCTAAAGTTTTGGTTTTGTATGACGGCGGCGTTGACAATAAACTCGATACCTTTGTTGGTTAACTCACCTGAATTGAAGGTAACGCCTTTCGCACCGGATGACGGTGCAATATCGGCGGATAAAATCTGGTTCTTTGACCGGATGCTGTAATACGTGAAATCGAGATTGATGCGGTCGTTGAGAAATCCTAAACTCGTGCCTATTTCGATGGATTGCGAGGTCTGGAATCCTAATTCTTCAGGGCTTAATGTTTCTGGGACGGAATTGGTCGGTGCACCGCCAAATGAACCGACATCGTACGTGAAGCCTAATTTGTATGGATCGGTCGCATTGGCACTTTCACCGTAGGCAAGACGTAGTTTTCCATAAGAAAGTGCTTTGCTATTCATATTCAGGGCATCCGTGAATACAAAGCTAAGACTCGCTGACGGGTAAAATGTAGAATTTTTGCTTTTGGTCAGTGTCGAATTGATATCGTTCCGGCCCGTAAGGTCCAAAAACAGGTAATCGTTGTAACTTAAATTCAGTATACCGAGTACCGATTGGGATTCTACATGGTATCGCCGTTCCGTTACCGAATAAAGATCGGGGTTTAAACGGTCTGTTGCAAGAATGTTTCCAAGCGAATAGATGCCGGGTACGATAAAAGTGCCGTCATTTACACCGATCATGCCGGTACCATTGTTTGAATACAGGTTAAACATCCCCGAAACACTTGCGTTAAATCCATCGGTAAACAGGTTGTCTTTGTGGGCAGTGACCATGATGTCCGTATTCATCAGTTTGTCCTTGTCGAGCTGCTTTTCATAACGGCCATCCGAAACTTTGTCGGGATTTGGAACGTTATTAATCGTCTCGAATTTGGATGAAATCAGATTGGCGGAGGTTCTTACAAACGCATTCAGCCAAGGAGTGATTTCGGCATTCAGTTTGACGGTTGAAATCAGCTCATCCCGGTTCAACGTACTGTTTTTCTCGTAGAAATGCCAGTATAGGTCGCGGCTGTATTCCTGTTGGGGATACGTCGATCCGAAATCGAATTTTGAGCCGTCTGGGTTTTTATAATATTGGTATTCCAATGGTTTATATTCCCTTGACATCCCATATACGGAAAACTTTCCCCAAGAATTATTGGTCCCTATTTCCGGCGTATTTAACCGGTTACTTTGATTGTAGGCTACGTTGATTTCGGCACTAAGGGCTTTGGATATCTTCAGGTTTGACCCCAACGCAATATTGGTGTTGTTATTCGTCGTGTTGGGTACCACAGCAGTGCCATCTGTCCTTGAAGCAGAAAGCCGAACCGTCCCATAATCTCCGCCTGCAGAAAAGGCCACGTTGTGTGTGGTTTCATTGCCTTGCCGGTAGTAACTCATCCGGTTGTCGGGTTGCGGCGAATAAGGCCGTAATTCCCCGTCCCACCAACGTACCATCTGTCCATCAAGCCGTGGGCCCCAAGAAGAACTGGCACCAAACCAACTGAATATATCCCATGTGTTGAAGCCGCCGGGTATCGTACTATGATAGCCACCGATACCTGAACCGCCGCTGCCTAAACTGGAACCGCCGTAAAGGGTCGGAAGGTAATATTCGCCGGAGGCTGTTTTGGGCAATTCAGGGTTTGCCGTCCACAGGCCCGCGGCGAATCCGCCGCCGTATTCGTTCTGTACATCTTGAAACCGGAATACGTTTGTGAAATTACTGGTTACATTGTAGCTTAATCCCAGTCCCTCTTGCCGGGTGCCTTTTTTGCTGGTGATAAGGATGACACCATTTGCCCCCCGTGCGCCATATAATGCTGCGGCATTCGGGCCTTTAAGTACGGATACACTTTCGATGTTGTCCATGTTGAGGTAGCTTAGGTAGTTTCCCCAGTCCCTGATCCCATCGGTAACCTCAATGTTGGATTGGGCAACGGGACGATTGTCAATGATCGCTCCGTCAACTACGATCAGTGGTTGGTTGTTGCCCGTAACGGAGTTGTTGCCTCGAATCACAATTCGAGAGGAAGCATTGTTTAAGCCGTTGCTGGTAGCGATGTTGAGACCAGCTACTTTGCCTGTAAGCCCTTGGGCAACATCGGCAGGTGCAGTAACGGTGATGTCCTCTGCCTTCACTTGTTGTACGGCATAGCCGATCGATTTCTTGTCCCTTTTTACACCGAGGGCCGTCACCACCACTTCACCAATTTCGCCGGTGGTCACTTCCAAAGTAACATTGATGGTGTTGGATGCACCCACGGGGACGGATTGCGAGACATACCCCAGCGCACTGAATTGGAGGGTTTCTCCTGTGGAGGCGTCAATCGAATAATGCCCAGCGGCATCGGTTTGTGTGCCGCGGTTGGTACCCTGTACCTGTATCGTTACCCCCTCAATGGGGCCGTTGGCATCCACTACGGTTCCGGTAATGGATGTCTGTGCATGAACACCTAGGACTGCATTTAGCAATACGAAGGCCATCACACAACATTTCATGTACAAATTTCTCATGTTGTAAATTGATTAAAATCCATAATTTGATTGACTGATTTATTGATTGAATTGAAGAAAGTGTTATTGACAATTGTCGAATAACTAAAGTTAACTGTGTGTGTCTATGTGCATGTGTTTGTGGTAAGTTTTTAGTTGAAAATTTTGTTAGTTGTCGTTAAAAAGGTTATTCTTTTAAATGGCTGTTTTCTACCACTAGGCTAGCAGCCCCGAGTAGCTCGGCTTGATATCCCAGTTTTGACACCACCATCGACGTATTCTCTACCAGCTTAGGTATGCAGAACTCGTTGATGGCCCGTTGCACCGGCGTCAATAGCAGCTTTCCGATGGCCGCCCCTCTGCCGCTTAGAACGATGCGTTCGGGGTTCATGATGTGGATCAGGGTGGCAATACCTTTGCCCATCATGAATGCGGCATCGGAAATAGCCGTGATAGCCAGTTGATCACCCTTGCGGGCCGCATCGATCAAGTGGTCCCCTTCGGATTTGGTGGGCGCAGCAAACAGCTGCTGCAGGCTCGAGGTGGTGCCTTCGGCTATCGCCTGCTTCGCATTTTCAACAGCGACGAGCAGCGAGGCGTCCACTTCCATGCAGCCCCGCTTGCCGCACGAGCAAAGCTTGTTGCTGTGTGAAAGCGGGATGTGGCTGAATTCGCCGGCGTAACCGTTATGCCCCCTAAAAAGGCTTCCATTCACAATCATACCCAGCCCGATTCCCCAACCCATGTTCACAACCATTACGTCTCGCATACCTTTTGCTGCCCCGAAATTCAGCTCCGCGATGGCAATGGCACTGGAATCATTTTCGATATATACCGGCAGACCGAGCCGTTGGATCAGACGGTCCCGTAGGCCCAAATGGTCATCGTCCGTGAAAAAGGATGCATTCACCCCCTTCTCTATATCGATAAACCCCGGCATGGCAATGCCAACCCCTATGATGCTTTCGCGCTTTACATTGGCAGCGGCGATATACCGGTCGATGGCCGTGCATAATTGCTGGAAAGCATCAGGGTTGTCTTGCAGTGGTAAGGAGAAGGCCGTTTCGGGATAGACCGCCTCATTGGCTAAGTTGTAAACGACCACCCGCGTGATGAACTGATCCATCGCAACGGCAATGGAATACACCTTGACTTTTTTATTGAGCCGATACGTCACTGCGCGCCGCCCTCCGGTGGATGGCGCCAAACCATGCTCTATGGCATAGCCATCTTTCAGCAGTCCGCCCATAACGCTGGTGATGTTGGGTACGCTCTTATTTGTATGCATACTCAATTCGGCAACGGACAGTGCTCCATTGTAATAGAGCAACTTGAATATAGCTTTCTTTAAGTGGTCCTGACGAAGCTTCACCGTGTTGTAATTGGTTATAATGTAATAACTAATGCAAACTTAATAAAATATCACCCTAGTTTTATAAAACTTATTAAAATAAAATATTAAGATAATGCTAATGATTGATTATCAGTTCATTTATTTTGATTTATTGGCTTTCAGTTGGATGGATTGGCAGAATTTTATAGACCGGCAGTGCGTTTGTCAACCGATTTGACTACTTTTACTCCCCTTGAGATAACTCATAACCAATCAAAAGCTTATCCAGTTTGAAATCGGATTGCCTATGGAGCAGGATAGTATACAGCGATTTTCAGATCGTGCCGAGAACTACGATAAGTATCGGCCGGGTTATCCGCAGGCACTCTTCGAATTTTTCCATGGAGCTGTATCGATCACCCCCGACTCGGTTATTGCCGACATAGCCGCAGGTACAGGTATTTTCACGGAGCAGGTTGCCAAGTGGGGCAATCGGATTTACGTGGTAGAGCCCAACCCCTATATGCGCAGTATGGCACACCGGCGGTTGGAAGGGTGCAAGCGCTGTGTATTCCTGGATGGTACCGCCGAAGCGAGCGGGTTGCCCGACAGCTCGATTGACCTGTTCGTCTCTGCACAGGCTTTTCACTGGTTCGACCTGGCAAAGACACGTGTGGAGTTTGAGCGGGCGGGCCGTAATGCGCCTTACGTGGCCATTGTGTGGAACCTGCGGAATACACGTAGCGCTTTTGAAGCTAGCTACGAGGCATTTATCCGTACATACGCATCCGACTATCTCCAGGTAAGCCAACGGAAGATGGATACCGTAGAAGTCCGTTCCTTTTTTGCTCCATTGCGGCCAAGGTATCGTGTTTTTGGACATATCGATTCACTGACCTATCCGCAATTGCTCGGCCGAACACTTTCGTATTCATTCCTGCCGGATGAGACCTCATCCGTGTTGCCCGAAATGACGGCAGCGCTGGAAGCGTTGTTCCGGAAACACCAGCGGAAAGGGAAGGTGCGGCTGTCGTATAAAACGCGGTTGTTTGTAGGGCAGATTTGATTTGAAGATGTGATGTTCAATTATCAATTATCCATTATGGCAAAGCGTTATTATTCGCTTGATGTATTCCGCGGGGCTACGGTCGCATTGATGATCCTGGTAAACAACCCCGGTAGTTGGTCCCATCTTTTTTCGCCATTGGGCCACGCTGAGTGGCATGGGCTTACCCCTACGGATTTGGTGTTTCCCTTCTTCCTGTTTGCCGTAGGCAACGCGATGGCTTTTGTGATGCCGCGTCTCCAGGAAGCAGGCGGTGCCGCGTTTTGGAAAAAGGTGTTGAAGAGGACAGTATTGATTTTCGGTATCGGACTGTTGCTCAACTGGTGGCCTTTTGTGCGCTGGGAGGGAGATGTCTTGGCCTTCAAACATTGGGTTGACCCCGATGATCCGGAGCGGGGTATCCGCATTTTCGGTGTGTTGCAGCGCATCGCGCTGGCCTACTGTTTTGCTTCCATCGTCGTGTACTACCTTAAGGAAAAGTGGGTCATCATCGTTTCGGCTATTTTGTTGCTTGGGTATTGGTTGCTGTGTGTGGTGTTCGGCGGTAGCGATCCGTATAGTTTGGCGGGCTGGTTCGGTACGGCGGTTGACAAGAACGTGCTAGGGGTCGCCCATCTATACCGGGGCGAGGGTGTTCCGTTCGATCCCGAAGGGTTGATGAGCACATTGCCAGCTATTGTGCAGGTGGTGGTGGGTTACCTCACGGGACGATACATCCGTGAGCAGGGTCAGGTGAGCTGGCTGTGGCCGCGGCTGCAGGCGTCGGTCGAACCGCACTTTAAAATGCTGGCCGGCTTGTTAGTCGTAGCGGCGTTGCTGGCCTTACTGGGCTTGTTTTGGGGCTTGGAGTTCCCAATCAACAAGAAAATATGGACGAGCTCATATGTGCTCTACACGAGCGGGCTTGCGCTATTCACCATCGGGGTAATGATCTGGTTTATTGAGGTGCTGGGTATGCGGAATTGGCTGACCCGCTTTTTCGATGTGTTCGGGAAGAACCCATTATTTATTTTCGTGCTGAGCGGCGTATTGCCTCGGTTGTTGGGGCTGATCCGCATCCCGATGGGTGTCGACGATTCGGGCGGAACGCGTTACACCACGCCCCTCCGGTGGTTTTACACCGAGGTGTGTGCGCACGTACCCGGACCGCCCGAAGTAGGGTCATTCTGTTACGCGCTGGCATTTTTAGCTCTTTGCTGGGGGATCTGTTACGTATTGGATAGGAACAAGGTTTATATTAAGGTGTAAGCACTTCGGTCGGTTCTCGGTCGTGTACCGGTAGTTTTTTGCCTCGATAATACCTGCCCAATACCCACGGCGTACCACGGCAACAGATGGTAGGCACGTTGGCCGCATCTTCTCCGATGCTTTTCCGGTGTAGCACCGAAGGAGCACCGGAAGATGAGCGAACAGCGGATGGGTGTGTTGCTCAGCCGTTGGCTTGAACGTTTGTGAGCATTCCTCACCAGTGAAAAAGCTGAATGTGGGTGAATTTTGCTGTCATTTGTCTGTGTAGTGCCCCATAACGATACTTACTCACGATGACGCTGAGCGGTAGGTGTTTTTGCGGCTCTTCTATTACTGCCCCGAGGAGACCATTGTTGCCACGACTTGTACCCACATGATAAGTAGCCCATATGTAGGTAATATGTAGCCCTATAAGAGGTACACTATAGGTACATATTACCTACGGATGACGTACGGAATAGGTGGGTAAATGACGGCTTCGTAGCGGGCCGCAGTGCATCAGGTCCACCAAGGGAAGTCCAAAGGAACACGTGGGCACAAAGGGACAATAGCGACATCTGATATAAACTTGTCCGCATGATGCCCGAACATTGTGAATATGTTTTTATGAGACGCGACAGTTTGATACCGAATGACTATCTGAATTTGTTAGAGGATTGATGTGTCTACCAATATCAGACCTGCCGGTAGTGCCGCCATCGGTTTATTCTTTGCCTATTGCTTTCAATCGTCTCAAGCTGTTTTTTTGTAGCGACCGGCCCCTTCAGCAATAGTAATTCCAAACCCTCGGATTTGACGGTGTTAGTTTTCCGGTCGATTTCGGACCTCAATTTCTGTAGTTGGTTTGATGGCAATGCTTTGACCAGTTTGACCGACTCTTCAAAACCGATATCTATTTGTGCTTGCATAATGTCAAATACAAAAAAAATTAGATTCAAACGTCATTCAATTTAACCCTGTGATGTCTATCCTCAGGCGGCGGCTCCATCTGACATCTAATGTCTCAAAACCTTAAATCTTTCAAAATGGGGTCTGTAACACCCCCCAAAAAAAGCAGTGGATTGACTTGGCAGATATATAGTTGCACATACCTTTCTAAATGGATCTGTAACACCATTCGTTGGAGACCTCGCCAGAGCTTAACGGTTGCACATACCTTTCAAATTAGGGTTGGTGATATTAGATAGAGACCTAGCGTCTTTATATGGGGTGTTGCATATACCTTTCAAACTAACTCCCTTTTGCCCGGAGCAATGATGAAAGGAGCAAAGAATAAAGACTACGCATTTAGAAAGGTGCAAGTCAGCCCTTCGCGCAATCACATCGCATAAGACCTGCGTCAGTTTGAAGTCTGTAATACCAAAACCGAATTATAATACGGCGGATCGCAAGTTGCATATACCTTTCAAAATGGAGTTGGTATCACCCTGGCGCCGTCCCTGACAAACTCCTTTCCGAGTTGCATATCTTTCAAATTTTTTCGCTCACGTCCGAGAATATGAGAACCACGTTACATATACCTTTCAAATTTGAGGTTAGTAACACACGTCACGGACATTCATAAAGGAACATTCTTGTTGCGTACACCTTTCAAAATGGGGTTAGTACCCCCCACAGCTATCTAGTTGAGGAAAACGGTCAAGGTTGTACATACTTCTCAAAATGAGGTTAGTAATACCGTTACCGCCGCAGGGTACGCTGGCGCTGACACTGCATATACCTTTCAAAATGGGTTAGTAACACCAACGATTGAAGAATTATTCACTCACAAACGTTGCAAATACCTTTCAAGATGGGGTTAGTGACATTCTATTCAGGGGGTGCATATGACGTTCTTTAGTTGCATATGCCTTTCAAAATGATGCCTTCTTGCTGAACAAGGATGAAAGGAGCAAGAACAAAGGACAGCGGCCACCTTTCAAATCCGTCAAACCAAACAAAATCCGCGTCAATCAGCCCAATCCGCGTCATCCGCGTTCCAATAAGCTCGTAATAAATAAAAAAGTATTCAGTGAGTGCCAATCTGGCCTCACTCTATGGCTGTACAAGCAGCCTCAAAAATTTCAAAGAACTATCTTAGTTGTAAGTCATCAGTCAACTCGCCACTTACTCCTCAATCACATTAATCCCGGCCTTCTTCGCCTTGTAGGCAATTTTTTCCTTCAATCCGTAGTAACTCCAATTGCGTAGCAGAAACTCCTCGTCCTTGGCCACTTCTTCTTTTTGCTGCTGGTTCACCAATAGCAGCGTTCCCGCCTCCGACTTCACGCACAGGTCAATCAGCCGCCGGCTGTAGAGGTGCAGCCGACTGTCTACATATTGCTTTTCCTTTGCGTCCCAGTCGTCCAGGCTTTTCAGCTTGCGCTGGCGGCCCTTACCGGGCCGGTTGTATGTAGACCCGCGTTGCAAGCGGTGCCGCGCAGCCTGTATCGCCAACCGACGATGCAGGAACTCCTCCTTGTTGCCGATCTGGAACTGTGCTTTCCCCACATTCACCACAATGGGATGCTCGATGGAGAGCGATGCCTCGGCAATGACCGAGTCCTTCAGCTGATGCGCATCGCGCTCCATCTCAAACGCCGCTAGCAGGTACAGCTTGCCCTTGTCTATTTTCAGCGAACTGGCGCAGAGTTTCAACGTACCCGCGATGTTGCGCTGTATGAGCACGCGCTTATCCGTTTTGTCCTTGCCGAGGTAGGTCTTGAACGGGATTTTGAACAGTGTGAACCGGAATTCGCGGTGCTTTTCGTCGGCCACGAATTTCAGCGACTTGCCCGAAAAGGGCAGCGGAATGCTACGCTTGTAGTTGCGCAGTGATTTCTCGCCCTTCCAGTAGGCCGTGCGCTCGGCACTGTACACGCTGGTCAATGAATTATTCAGGTTGGAAAAGATTTCCGAAGGCATCTTACCCAGCAGCTTGCTGGACAGCACGCGGTAGGTGGTATTCATCCGCGAGGTATTCAGGATGCCATCCCCATCCTTGGCGCGGTCGGCCAGCTTCACCTTCACCTCGTCGGTAAAGTAAATCAGGTCTTTCACTCGATCCTGCACATACAGGTTCGTAAAAATGAGGTTGGCCGCCTGGAAAGCCAGGAACTGCCATTCATACAGCTGCTTATAGTGGGCATCTTTTTGCGCTTTGTCTTCGCAGTCCACGTACACCTGTATTTTCCGCGTCAGGATGATGGTTTTCTTTTCCATGGTTCAGGCCGATTGTTTCGCTTTATTGATGACCGCATACGCCTGCACGAACAGCGACTTTACCCGTGTGTCGTCGAGTTGCAGCGCCGCGGCGATTTCCTCAAAGGAATATTGCAGGTCGTACCGCATGGCCAGCACCTGCGCCTGCTCTTCGGTGAGCATGCCTTCGGCGATAAGTGGCTTGGTGCGTGTGGCGCCATCCAACTTGGTCGTATCCGCAAGGGCAGCTTTCAGGTTGGCAATGCATTGCTCCACGCGCTGGGCCACCTCGTAGTCCGAGATGCCGCCGAGATGATACGCTATCCGTTCGTAGTTGAAGCTGTACCGCAGGCACAGCCGGAGGAATAGCTGCTGCTGCTCGGTCAGGTTGGGCAGCAGCCGGTTTACCTGCTCCAACTGCCGTTGTTTTTCCGCTTCCAACTGTTCAAGGTATACGGTGTCCTCCTCGGCTTCGTCCTCCGGTTCGTAGCCCAGCATAAACTCCTGGAAATCCTCGATACCATCCAGTCGCAACATGCTGCGGTGGAAACGGTTGAGGCTCTTCCGGTAGTAGGCCATGCCCGCTTCGCGGAGTTGCTGGCCGAGGAACTCATGCAGGTGGGCCACATCGCGTATATTATCACGCATGAGCCACAGGCGGAGAAACCCTTCCTGTGCAATGGCATTGCCCACTACGTCGTCCTTGACGAACCGCTCGGCTCGCCATGCGTAGTGGCCGTAATAAGCGTGATAGAAATAGTTCAGCCCGGTTTCGTCGCCGGCCTTGAGCCGATGGAATGCCTCGGTAGCTTTTTTTGGTGTTTGGTAATTGGTTTTCCGCATAATCCGGTCTTGGGTTTGAAAATTTTGATAATACCTCCCCCTGGCAATATAGCATTACAATGGAGGGATTAGGCCACCCGATGTTTCCGGGCAGTTGAACGGGTTAAAGGGAGTCTATTCAGGCGAACACTTTACAGTGGCCAACAGCCTCCGGAAGTGACGGTGCGGTCTTGATGTGTAGTCTGGTTGCTTTTCCACGATCTTTTATAATTTGGTTCCCTTTGGTGAAACAAAGGTAAGTGTTTTGTTTTTATTAAACAAATATGTTTAGTATGAATTTCAAACATTTCCCTTGTTTGCCGCATGGCAATAGATATTCAAACATTCAAAACCCAGTTGGGCCAGCGTATCCGGGTACTCAGGGAACGCCGTGGGCTTACGCAGATGGAATTGGGGGCGTTGATCGATAAAGATTTCCAAGCCATCAGCCGGATGGAAAAGGGACGGGTGAATCCATCGGCCTATCAGATATACGTGCTTGCAGAAGCACTTCATGCGCCGGTTACAGATTTTTTTGAGTTTACCTAATCAACTTCATCGTATAGGTGAGGATGAAGAAGTAGGGCTTAAAAAGATAGGGAGCAAAGCGCAAATGGCAAAAAAAGCAAGGCCAACTTGCACCGTAATGAAAATTGGTGTACCTTTGCGGCCGTTAATTTATTTTCTATTATTTACGCTTTAATATTATTCAAGTAATGTATTTAAGTAAAGAGTACAAGGCGGATATTTTCGCCGAATTTGCAGGAAACACAAACAACACCGGTTCTGCGGAAGGGCAGGTGGCTTTGTTTACCAAGCGGATTGCCCACCTCACGGGGCATTTGAAGTCGAACCGTAAAGATTTCGCGACCCAGCGGTCCTTACAGAAGCTGGTGGGTAAGCGCCGGGCTTTGTTGAAATACCTTTTCCACAAGGACATCACACGCTACCGCGCCATCATCAAGGCATTGGGTCTGCGCGACATCATCAAATAAGTTCAGGTAAAATCCTTATCAGGCCATCTGCCATCGGCGGATGGCTTTTTTTGTTTAGCAACTTCCTAAGGGAACGGCATGGCCTTTATTCGCGCTTCGCGGGATATGCCGCGGATAAACAGCGGTGTGTAAGCTGATTAATACTTGCATATACAGTACCGTTTGTCTACTTTTGCACGCAAAGTAAAAGTCTATAGAACATGGTGTGCCGCCCAAAGACGAATAGCACACCGAATCGAAACAACAAATGAGTTACAACGAAATCAAAACAACGATCGATATCGGCGCAGGTCGCGAAATCGAGATCTCCACCGGCAAGATGGCCAAGCAGGCAGACGGATCGGTGGTGGTCAAGCAGGGAAAAACCATGCTGTTGGCCACAGTGGTTTCTGCACAGGAACCTAAACCCGGAGCGGACTTCTTGCCGCTTTCGGTGGATTACCAAGAGAAATATGCGTCGACGGGACGGATTCCCGGCGGTTTTCTGCGCCGTGAAGCCCGCCTGTCGGACTATGAAATCCTTATCTCACGGCTGGTCGACCGTGCTTTGCGCCCCTTGTTTCCCGAAGACTACCACGCCGATACACAAGTGATGATATCGCTGATATCGGCCGACAAGGACATCATGCCCGATGCGCTGGCCGGATTGGCAGCATCGGCGGCCATCGCGGTATCCGATATCCCCTTTAACGGGCCGATTTCGGAAGTACGCGTCGCCAAGATCGACGGCCAACTGGTCATCAATCCTTTGCTGAGCGAACTTGAAAACGCTACACTCGAGTTTATCGTCGCCGGATCGGCCAACGACATCGTGATGGTGGAAGGGGAAGCCAAGGAAATTTCGGAAGCGGAAATGGTGGAAGCCATCGACTTTGCCCACCAAACCATCAAGAAGCAGGTACAGGCACAGGTTGAACTGGCTCAGTTAGTAGGAAAAACAACCAAACGGGTATATAGCCACGAGCCCAGCAATCCGGAATTGCGCGACCAGGTGTTCGCGGCTACGTATGATCAAGTGTATGCAGTAGCGAAATCCGCTTCGGCCAAACACGAACGGAGTGAACAGTTCAAACAAATCGGCAGCGCGTTTGTAGAGGCTGCCTTTGGCGATGCGGAGCTTGATGACGATACCGCATTCCTGGTGAAGAAGTATTACCACGAGGTGCAGTACGACGCGATACGTAACTTGATACTGGACGAAGGTATCCGGCTTGACGGCCGTGACGTCCGCACGGTACGCCCTATATGGAGTGAAGTTGACTACCTACCTGCAGCACACGGCTCAGCGGTGTTCACCCGTGGCGAAACCCAATCCCTCACGTCGGTGACACTCGGTGCGAAAGACGATGAGCAAATGATTGATGGAGCGTTTATCCATGGCTATAATAAATTCCTCCTGCATTATAATTTCCCTGCTTTTTCGGTAGGTGAAGTACGGCCCAACCGGGGTCCCGGCCGCCGCGAGGTAGGCCACGGTAACTTGGCCATGCGTTCCTTGAAGCAGGTATTGCCCACGGGCGATGACAACCCATACACCATCCGGGTGGTATCTGATATCCTCGAGTCGAACGGTTCGTCGTCCATGGCAACTGTTTGTGCCGGTGCATTGGCACTGATGGATGCGGGAGTGAAGATCAAAGCACCCGTATCGGGCATTGCAATGGGCTTGATTACCGACGAGAAGAGTGGTAAATACGCGATATTGAGCGATATCTTGGGCGATGAGGATCACCTGGGTGATATGGACTTCAAAGTGACCGGTACCGAGAAAGGTATCGTGGGCTGCCAGATGGACTTGAAAATCAACGGCCTTAAGTGGGAAGTACTTACACAGGCGTTGGAGCAGGCGAAGGAAGCACGGTTGCATATCCTCAATGAGATGAAGAAAACGCTCGCCGAACCGCGTGTCGATTACAAACCGCATGCACCCCGCATCATCAGCTTCTCAATCGATAAGGAATTTATCGGTGCGGTGATCGGGCCAGGTGGTAAAATCATCCAGGAGATGCAGCGCGAGACCGGAGCCACCATTTCAATCGATGAGGTTGACAATAGAGGGGTGGTACAGGTGTTTGCAGATGACAAGGCTTCTATCGATGAGGCCGTACGGCGTATCCGGGCCATTGCCGCCAAACCTGAAGTGGGTGAAGTGTATGAAGGCAAAGTGAAATCGATCATGCCGTTTGGTGCTTTCATCGAAATCATCCCCGGAAAAGACGGCTTGCTCCATATCTCCGAAATCGACTGGAAGCGGTTCGAGAACATGGACGGTATCTTCAATGTGGGCGATATCGTGAAGGTGAAGCTACTGGATATCGATAAGCAAGGCAAGCTGAAACTATCCCGCAAGGCGTTGCTCCCAAGGCCTGAACGGAACGAGGCTTAATTCTATAGTTGATTGTTATTAGTCGTAAGTCGATAGTCTGCTTACGTAATTGGGAAAAGCCGTCCCGCCTCAGGCGGGGACGGCTTTTATTTTTACTGGCAAAAGGCTCCACACCCAAGATTGGGATACAGGACGTAAGACTAATGGTATACGACTAATAACTAGTACCCCGGCCAAGTGTCGGGTTCCTTTCCATACCTTTTGCTGGGTTTCTTTCCCATTTTGAAAACGAGCTCACCGCCCTTAAGCATTTCCTCGTGGCGGATGTAGGTTTTGTCATAAGGTTCCCCATTGAGTGTGGCAGACTGTATATACGGTGCATCGGTGCTGTTCCCTACTGTACGGATGGTAAACAGGTTGCCGTTCGGCAGGGTGAAAGTAGTTTCGTCAGCAACAGGGCTACCGATGACATATTCGCCGCTGGCAGGGTTTGCCGGATAGAGGCCAGCGATGCTCCATACGGCCCAGGCACTCATTTGGCCGGCGTCTTCATTGCCTGCATAGCCGTCGGGACCATCGTGGTACATCGAATCGACAATCTGGCGCACGCGCTCCTGTGTCTTCCACGGCTCCCCGATGTAACTATACATGTACGCAATGTGATGGCTGGGCTCGTTGCCGTGTGCATACTGGCCAATAAAACCGCTTGCATCAGGTGAGACGTTATCACCGTGCATCTCCGAAGGGGTGGCGAAAAGCTCATCGAGCTTCGCTGCCAACGCTTCGTTGCCGCCGTATAGCGCAGCCAGTCCCCCCACATCATGGGGTACGAAGAAGGAATGTTGCCAAGCGTTTCCCTCAATGTATTGGCTTTTGTCGAAATCATGCTCCGACCAGAAGGGGTCGAATGGCTCTACAAACTGACCATCCGATCGTTTTGCGCGCATAAAGCCCGTCTGCGGATCGAATAGTTGTATGTAGGATGCTGCACGGTTCATAAAGGTGGCATAATCGGCCGACTTACCCAGTTTCTTGGCCACTTGGGCAATGCACCAGTCATCAAAGGCGTATTCCAACGTGATGGTTACGCTTCCGCCAGCTTTGTCTTGGGGGAGGTATCCATATTCGATATAGTCGGGCACACCGCGGATATCCTGGTGCGCACTTTTCAACATGGCTTGGTATGCCCGTTCGGCATCCAGCCCCGGCCAGTCTTTCAGAATAGCATCTGCGAGCACAGGGATGGCGTGGTAGCCGGTCATCGTATTGGTTTCCCACGTACTGAGGTCCCACACCGGCAGTAAGCCATTTTCGTCATGGAAGGCCAGCATGCTATTGAGCATGTCGGTGTAGCGATCGGGTTGCGTCAGTGTAAAGAGCGGTTTCAGTGCGCGGAAGGTATCCCATAGGGAGAAAAGTGTATAGCGGCTGCTAACTCCGGCGAGGGACCGTACGTCGCCCTCGGCATTTTGATACTCGCCGTCGGCATCCGAGTAAAGTGTAGGGGCTATTGCCGTATGGTAAAGTGCCGTATAGAAAATACGCTTCAACGCCGTATCGGCCGATGTGATCCTGACTTTTTGCAGTTCGTGCTCCCACTGGTCGGCGGCCGATTGATGTACGCGGTCGAAATCCCAACCCTGTATTTCGCCCAATGCTGTCAGCGCCTTTTGGTAACCGGTAGTAGACAAAGCCACTTTGAGTATGAGGGATTTGCCTGCGGCATCGTCGAATAGGAGCTGTGCAGCCACGCCGGTACCCCGGTCGTAGGTTTCGGCCATGTCGGTCATGTCTGATGCCGACTGCCCGTCGTGAAAGATGGCCCGTGTGATGGGCGACGCGGTCCGGGCGGCGAAATAGACCCGCTGCACACCGGCCCATCCGGATGAAAATCGATAGCCCACCAGCGTACTGTCGTTGAGCATACTGACATGCGTTTCCGTGGGAGTATCCCAGTTCTGATGGAATGCCAGGTCGATGCGTACCGTAGGGGTGCTACCTGCTGGGAAAGTGTAGCGATGCAAGCCGCACCGTGCCGTTGCGGTCAGTTCGGCGCGGATACCGTTATCGAATGTTACCCTGTAATATCCCGGTGATGCCGTTTCGTTGTCATGTTTAAATGATGCTTTCGACACCGTGACCGTGTCCGCGAGCGGGGCATTCAGCGGCATGACAGAGATATCCAGCCAGTCGCCGATGCCGGTGCCGCTGAGGTGCATGTGGCTGAACCCTGCAATGAGACTGTCGCTGTAGTGGTACCCGCTGCACCAATCCCAGCCGTCCCGACCATTGTCCGGGCTCAGTTGGACCATTCCGAAAGGCACTGTGGCGCCTGGAAATGTGTGTCCGTGGCCACCCGTACCGATGAACGGGTCGACATACGAAATCAACGTATCCTGCGACCGACAAAAAGTGCAGAATAGCATGAGTATTGCGGAAATGCTCAAACGCCTTAGCATATTTATCTCAAAAATGTTACCACGATATGTTGCTGTAAAGCTAATTTATTATTCTAAAAAGAAGAATTTTTCAAGGTTTATTTTGTCAGAGTATGGCGAAAATTCCATAGGTTTGCGCCGTTGCTAAACATTAAGCTTTTGGTGCTAAAATGAAGAAGAAAATACTCATCAGTGACATCGCAAGGGATTTAGGGGTATCGGTTACTACCATCTCCTTTATCTTGAACGGCAAAGCCAAGGAGAAGCGCATCAGCGAGGGATTGACGAAACGGGTGCTCGAGCACGTGCAGAAAGTAGGCTACAAACCCAATGAGCTGGCCAAAAGCCTCCGTACGGGTAAAACGAAGATCATCGGCTTGGTCATCGAGGATATTTCCAATCCGTTTTTCGCCAACATCGCCCGACTTATCGAGGCCAAAGCTTATAGCAGGGGGTATCGGATTATCTACTGCAGCACCGATAACCAGCCCGAAAAGGCCATCGAGTTGATCCAGTTGTTCCGAGACCGCCATGTGGATGGCTATATCATCACCCCCTCGGAGGGAGTGCGCGATACCCTAGCATCGCTTTTGGGTAGCCAATTGCCCGTTGTGCTGTTCGACCGGTATATCCCCGGTTTGGATACCAGCCATGTGATCACCGATAATGTGCGTGGGGCATACGACGCCACTGCCCACTTGGCACAGCAGGGTTATCGCCGCATTGCGATGGTGACGCTTTACTCCTCGCAAACGCAGATGCGCGACCGGATGGATGGTTATATGCGGGCCATTGATACCTATAAGCTGCAACCGTATGTGAAAAAGGTAAACATAGGCGACACCGAACATGCCACGATTGCCGATTTCCGTACTTTTTTGGAAGAGCAGGAACCCGATGCGGTGTTCTTTGCCACCAACTATTTGGCCATAGCAGGCCTGAAAGCCTTGAAACAGTATGCGTTGCCGATGCCCGCTGTCGTATCATACGATGACCATACCCTTTTCAAGCTGTTTACCCCCACCATCACGGCGGTATCCCAACCCATTGAGGCCATTGCAAGTGAGCTGATCAACATCCTATTGAACCAGCTCGATGGTAAGGAGAAGGGGCCAAAACAGGTGGTGTTGCCGTCGGAACTGATCGTTAGGGAGTCTTCGATGCTACAAATTTCATCGATAGGGAATTGACGCAGTGGCGCGTATTTTTCGGCGTGAACCGTTCGCCAACGAAGACGTGGCCCAGGTGACCGCCGCAATTGGCACACAGGATTTCCGTACGCCTTCCATCCGCATCGGGCACGTGTTTTACAGCCCCGTCGATTTCGTCGTCGAAACTCGGCCATCCACAATGGGATTCAAATTTGTCTTCCGACCGGTAAAGCGGCGCATCACAACGCTTGCATACATAAGTGCCTTGTGCTTTGTTGTTGAGCAACGCCCCGGTAAATGGCCGTTCCGTTCCCTTATGCAGGATAACGTATTCCTCTTCTGCGGTCAATTCATTGTATTTTGATGTATCCATTTTATTTGTTGTTGTATGAAGTTGGGCAGCACCTGCCTGTTTGGGGCTGTTCGGCTTTTGAGCAGTTTGGCCACAAGCCGTTTGCAGCGATAAGACTGTAACTATCAATCCGAGGTAACGCATCGGTACTATTTTATTTTGTTTACGGTAGGGGAAGTGAAAACCCACCTTATGCGAATATACATTATTTATCGTGAAAATGTTTTCATCCGAAAGTCATTATTCTCCGCCTACAAAATTCAATCGGTGGCTGCCGCCCAAGGGGCTTATGGGAACGCCTTTTCCGATAATAAAAAATAATTTTGGGAAACGCAAATCTATCCGAATCCAACTCGATAATCGACGGTCGTTGGCATTCCTTGAAATCATGCTATATGAGCTTTAATCGCTTATTTTAATCAATTTAGAACGATTATAAATTATTAAATTCAGTCATCCCATTGTCATCGATACGGCAATAAGTTATACTTTTGTGGCATTATTAAAGGGGTGTAGTTCCATTGATTCAGATTGCCCAAATTTTAACATTTATCATAATCAGTATAACGTGCTCGATATGAGACATATCTCGTTAGTTTTTGAAAGAGTTGCCAAGCCGATATCCGTTGCGTTGGTGTTGTTGTTTGCGGTTTCTTCGTTGCAAGCTCAGGATGCGAAGGAGGGCGAGACAATTTTTAAAGCCAACTGTACCAGTTGCCATAAGATAGCAACCAAATTTATCGGTCCGGCGTTGACAAAGGTCTATGAGCATCGGGAGGAAGAGTGGTTGGTGAAGTGGATCCACAATGCTCCTGCGATGATTGCAGCCGGCGATCCGATCGCATTGGAATTGGAACCCCAGTTTCCGGGGGCTATGTCTGCGTTCCCGCAGCTGCAGGAAGGTCAGATCAAGAGTATATTGGCTTATATCAAGGCGGAAGATGAAAAAGCTGCTGCAGCTGATGCGGCCGGCGGTGCCACGGGTGCGGCCGGTGGTTCCGCGGGGGCGAGCGGCGATGCGAGCAATTTCATGATCATCGGCCTTGTAGCGGTGATCCTCCTCGCTTTTGCCGTCATCCTGGTGCTCAATAAAGTAATCCGCACCTTGGAGCGGGTCATCGCCAGCAACCAAACACTGATTCCTGAAGTGGCGGAAGGAGAAGGGCAAGGCAAGGATTACCTAGGCAAGCTGAAAAAGCTAGCCAAAAACAAGAAACTGGTGTTTTTTGCGGTACTGTTGGTGGCCGTTTTCCTTGGTTCCGCAGGTTGGAAGACGCTTTGGAATGTGGGGGTACATGAAGGGTACAAGCCGGTACAGCCCATCAAGTTTTCACACCAACTGCATGCGGGGGTCAATCAGATCGATTGCCAATACTGCCATGGTGGCGCATATAAGTCGAAAAATGCCTCCATCCCTTCGGCCAACGTATGTATGAACTGCCATACGGCCATTACGGCCAGCGACAAATACGACGGTGAGCTTTCGCCTGAAATCGCCAAGATTTACCGGGCATTGGATTACAATCCGGAAACGATGGAATACGGTACGAACCAACGCCCCATCGAGTGGGTACGTATCCACAACTTGCCTGACTTCGCTTACTTTAACCACTCACAGCACGTGGTAGTAGCAGGGGTGGAGTGCCAGACATGCCATGGTCCGATTGAGACGATGGCCGAAGTGTACCAGTACTCGCCGCTCACGATGAAGTGGTGTATCGATTGCCACAAAGAGACTGAGGTAAACCACGAAGGCAATGCCTATTACGACCAGCTGATCGCCGCGCACGAACAACTGAAGAAAGGTGAGAAAGTCACTGCGGCCATGTTGGGTGGATTGGAATGCGGCAAATGCCACTATTAATGAACAACTACGTAATCATATCATAGACTACGCAATCTTTATACATAGCTTAAATGGATAGCAACAAGAAATATTGGAAAGGTTTGGAAGAGTTGCAGCAGACGCCGGCTTTCGTAGCGAAAAGCAAGGGTGAGTTTGCCGAACCGATTCCTGTTGAAGATGTTTTGAATGAGGCTGGCTTAAGCACGAGAACGCCACGTCGGGACTTCCTGAAAGCATTGGGCTTTGGGGTAGGTGCCGTCACGTTGGCCGCTTGTAATCGTACGCCTGTACATAAAGCAGTGCCTTATTTGATTAAACCGGAGGAAGTCACCCCCGGTATCCCCAACTTCTACGCATCCAGTTACAAAGGGCAGAGCGTATTGGTACGGACCCGCGAGGGGCGGCCCATCCTGTTGGAGGCAAATCCGGCGGCTGTGGGCTTGAATTGCGGTACCGACGCGGCTACGCAAGCATCTGTATTGGACCTGTACGATCAATCCAAGCTGAAAGGCCCGAAATTCGAAGGTACCGATATATCTTGGGATGCGTTGGATACCCATGTGGTGACTGCTTTGGGAGCGGCCAGTGCTGCCGGAAAGCAAATCCGCATCCTATCGTCCACCATTAACAGCCCGTCAACCATTGCGGCCATCGCCCGGTTTACCGAGAAATACCCAACCACCAAGCTGGTAGAGGTGGACGCGGTTTCCTATAGTGGCATCATCAAGGCAAACGAGGCTAGTTTCGGTAAGGCGGTGGTACCTAATTACCGCTTTGACAATGCCGATGTCATCGTCAGTGTTGCCGCTGATTTCCTAGGTACGTGGCTCAATGGCGAGGAGCATACGCAGCAATACATCACCAACCGCGACTACAAGAGCCTGAAGAAGGGCAAGATGTCGCGCCATATCCAATTCGAAGGGGGGATGAGCCTTACCGGAACGAATGCGGATGTGCGTATAGCCATCAAACCGTCGGAAGAAGGGCCCTTGTTGATTGCCTTGTATAACGCGGTAGCGGGCGAAAGCCTGCCGGGCGCATTAGGGGGTAACCCTAAAGCCCAAACTGCCTTGAAATTGGTGGCCCAAGAGCTACTGCAGGCCCGTGGCCGCGCGGTGGTGGTTTCGGGTTCCAATGACGTGGCCATACAAACGCTTACCAATGCCCTTAACGTAGCATTGCAAAGCTACGGCAATACCATTGATCTGGATAACCCTTCCCATCAATATAAAGGCAGCGACGAAGCGTTTGAGGCGTTTTTGGCCGAAGCGGGTCGTGGCGAGGTGGATGTGGCATTTTTCCTGAATACCAATCCCGTTTATGAATACGCCAAGGCAGATGCCGTGGCAGACGCATTGGGCAAAATCAAGTTTAAGCTTTCGTTTGCCGACCGCGAGGATGAAACCGCATCGGAACTGGAAGCCATCGCGCCGAACCACAACTTCTTGGAGTCTTGGGGCGACGCACATCCGCGCGGAGGGTACTACACCATTGTTCAGCCAACAATCAATCCGGTATACAACACCCGCCAAGCGGAGCAAAGCCTGTTGTTGTGGGCGGGCGATAAGACCGACTATTATACGTTTGTAAAAGATAACTGGGAGCAGCAGATCCTTGCTGGCAGCAGCAAGACTTGGAAAGATGTGCTGCAAACGGGATTTGAATTTAAGGGTGACCAGCCTGCATCGGCTTATAGTGCCGACACAGCAGCTCTGGGTGCGGTGGCGCAGGCCATCGTTGCCCAAAGCAAGACGCTGGCAAAGGATGTTGAAGTGCAACTCTACCAAAGCGTTGCGCTCAAAGACGGCAAGCAGGCGAACAACGCTTACTTGCAGGAAATGCCTGATCCGGTATCGAAAGTGACGTGGGACAACTACGCGGCATTGAACCCCAAATTTGCCGAAACATTAGGCTTGGGAGAAAACAGCCTGGTAACCGTGGAAGGTGAAAACGGATACACAGTAACCCTGCCGGTGCTGATGCAGCCCGGACAGGCCATGGGCACGGTATCCATTGCGGTAGGCTACGGTCGCACGAAGGCTGGTAAAGCAGGCAACGGTGTGGGTAAGAACGCATACCCGTTTGTGAAGCTACAAAACGGTACCATGCAATACAACACCACGGCCAAGTTGACGAAGGCCGGAGGCTCGTACGAGCTGGCGCAGACCCAGACCCACCATACCATCGAAGGCCGTAACATTATCCGTGAAACAAGTTTTGCCAAATACCAGGAGAATCCGGCCCACAATGCCGGCCGGTGGACCGATACGCACAAAACCTACGATTTGTGGAACAAGTACGAGCAGCCGGGCCACAAGTGGGTCATGGCCATCGATCTCAATGCCTGTACAGGTTGCGGCTCTTGTATCGTAGCTTGTAACCTGGAGAATAATATCCCGGTAGTGGGGCGCGACGAAGTGCGCCGCCGCCGTGAAATGCATTGGATACGCATCGATCGGTATTACTCCATCGAGCAAGATGGTCGGGCGTATACGGAAGAAGATGAAATACGCCATTTGGACGATCTGGAAAGCGTGTCGGTGGTACACCAGCCGATGATGTGCCAGCATTGCGAGCATGCGCCTTGTGAAACGGTATGCCCGGTATTGGCTACCGTACACTCGTCCGAAGGGTTGAACCACATGGCCTACAACCGGTGTTTTGGTACGCGGTACTGCGCCAACAACTGCCCTTACAAAGTTCGCCGTTTCAACTGGTTCAACTACTGGAACGATTCGCGTTTCGATAACTACTTGAATAACGAATTTACCCATTTGGTGCTCAATCCCGACGTGGTATCGCGGTCGCGCGGTGTGATGGAAAAATGCTCGATGTGTATTCAACGTATCCAAGCCGGTAAATTGCAGGCTAAGATTGAGAAGCGGCCATTGAAAGATGGCGACATTAAGCTGGCCTGCTCGTCGGCATGTTCGGCAAACGCCATCATTTTCGGCGATGCCAACGATCCGGAATCGGAAGTGTCGAAAGCCCTGAACAACGAGCGCGTATATTATGTGCTGGAGGAAATCAACGTGCAACCGGGCATTGGTTATATGACCAAGGTTAGAAATACGTACGAGGCTTAATTAATTTGAAAAAACATATTTATGTCATCGCATAACGAATCAATAATAAGGGAACCTTTAGTAACCGGCAAAGACATCACCTATGCCAAGGTGACTGACGACATCCTATTGCCGGTAGAGAACAAACCCAACAGGGCGTGGTGGATTGGCTTTACGTTGGCAGCATTGGGCGCGTCGTTGTGGGTGTTTAGCGTGGGTTACACATTCTGGACCGGTATCGGAGCGTGGGGATTGAACAAGACCGTGGGTTGGGCGTGGGATATCACCGACTTTGTATGGTGGGTAGGTATCGGCCACGCCGGTACACTTATTTCCGCGGTACTCTTGATTTTCCGCCAGAACTGGCGTAACTCCATCAACCGTTCGGCGGAAGCGATGACCATCTTTGCGGTAATCTGCGCCGCCACTTACGTGGTTGCCCACATGGGACGCCCTTGGCTGGCGTACTGGATTTTCCCATTACCCAACCAGTTTGGTTCGCTGTGGGTAAACTTCAATTCGCCGCTGGTATGGGATGCATTTGCTATCTCTACCTACTTTACCGTATCGTTGGTGTTTTGGTATTGTGGGCTCCTGCCGGATATTGCGTCGGTGCGCGACCGTGCCGCTGGCTTGAAACGGAGGATTTATTCCATCATGTCGTTCGGATGGAACGGGTCGGTGAAAACCTGGCAGCGGTTTGAAATCGTTTCGTTGATCCTCGCCGGTATTTCGACACCGCTGGTACTTTCCGTACACACCATTGTATCCATGGACTTTGCCACGTCGGTGATTCCCGGTTGGCACACTACTATTTTCCCGCCTTATTTCGTTGCGGGGGCTATCTTTTCCGGCTTTGCCATGGTGCAGACGCTGCTGTTGGTAATGCGCAAGGTGCTCAACTTCGAAAACTATATTACGATGTTCCACATCGAATCCATGAACAAGATCATCTTGGCAACGGGTTCGATTGTTGGTGTCGCGTATTTGACCGAGCTGTTCATCGCTTGGTATTCGGGATCGGAGTATGAAATGTACGCGTTTTCCAACCGGATTGCCGGACCCTATTGGTGGGCCTATTGGACGATGATGACGTGTAACGTTATTTCGCCGCAACTGTTTTGGTTTAAACGCATCCGGACCAGCATCCCCATTTCTTGGGTACTTTCCATCGTGGTCAACATCGGGATGTGGTTTGAACGTTTCGTGATCATTGTCACCTCGCTGCATCGCGACTACCTGCCTTCCAGCTGGGCGATGTTTTATCCGTCGTGGGTGGATGTCGGTGTGTTTGTGGGTTCCATTGGCGTGTTTTTCACATTGTTCCTGTTGTTTCTGCGCTTCCTGCCCGGTATAGCCATTGCCGAAGTGAAACTGTTGCTGAAGAGCGCGAGCCTCCAGCAGAAGACCAAGCTGATTAAGGAAGGGCACCTGGATAACGAGCAGGTTGAATTTTTCAGGAATACGCTAACGAAGTACGATTCCGTAAAGGACGAAGAAATTAACGAATTAGAAACGAAATAGCGCAATGAGCAATATTAAGTATATCCTTGGTAGTTTTGCCGATCCGGACGAGATGATGGACGGGATTGACAGACTTCAAGCCAACAACATCAGCATCTACGATTGCTTTACCCCGATGCCGATCCACGGGATCGAAGATAAGCTGGGCGTGAGGCGTTCACGCCTCCCTATTGCAGCGTTTTGCTTTGGGATTACAGGTACATGCCTCGGATTCAGCTTGCTTTATTATACGATGACGTACGATTGGCCGATGAACATCGGAGGTAAGCCGTCGCTCCCATTGCCAGCATTCGTGCCCGTTACGTTCGAGGTGACGATCCTGCTGTGTGCCCTGGGCATGGTGGCTACTTTTTTCTTCCGTAACCATTTGTTTCCAGGTCGTGCTCCCCGGGTGATGGACCTGCGTGCTACGGACGACCGATTCATTATCGCCATTGACGCCAAGGATAATACGGACCACGAGAAGATAGAAAGCCTGTTGAAATCGGCAGGTGCGGTTGAAGTGAAGTACAACGAACGAAAATATGTTAGCTATGAATAAGATGAAACTTCTTAGCGCTGTAGGTGCAGCCGTCGCGATTGCGGCAGTGGTGACTTCCTGCGGAGACGGCACTACACGTAGCCGGGGCTGGGAGTTTTCACGGAATATGTATGATCCCTTGGGCTATAATCCCGACCAGCCAAACCCCAATTTCGTTGATGGGAAGACGGCGCAAACACCTCCCGCAGGGACCGTGCCGGTTGGATTTGAACGGTTTGACTACGCAAATACCACGGCCGACTACGAGCGCGCGGGTGCGGAGTTGATGAATCCATTGGAACGTACGGAAGCCAACCTTGCACAAGGCGAGGCGCTTTACCAGGTCTATTGTGCGGTATGCCACGGACCCGAGGGGCATGGCGATGGTTCGATTACGAAAGACAGGACATTGGAGGCCGAATCGCGCATGCTTGAAAATTTCCCAACGCCACCATCCTATGCCCGGTCGGACGGTATCAATTCCTCGCGCGGGGGGGCGATGGCTGATCTTACCGATGGCAAGATATACCACACCATTACCTACGGACTGAACGTGATGGGTTCGCATGCGTCGCAATTATCGCCCGAGGAGCGCTGGCAGGTGGTTATGTATGTTAGAGAATTACAAAAGAAATAATATTATATCAGCTATATTAAATGGGAACTCACAGTCATCATAACGATTATAACTTCAGCGAGCAATTTAAATTCACTGGAAGGGGGAAAGTGGTGAGTTTGGTCGCGCTTGCCATTGGCATCGTGACTATCGCTATAGGCTTGCTTTCCAGTGACCACGTTACCGTGGAGCGCACGTATGCCAACCTGTTGCTGATGGGATATTATTTTACCGGTGTCTGCGCGGCCGGCGGGTGTTTTCTTGCTATCCAGTACGTTACCCAAGCGGGGTGGCCGTCGGGTTTGATACGGATACCGCAGGCAATGGCTTATGTATTGCCCGTTGCTGCATTGATTTTACTGGTCATTATCGTAGGCGGGCTGTTTTCGCATAATCTTTACCACCACTGGTTTGGTGAGGGGCTTACCGATCCGAACAGCCCCAATTACGATGCATTGATAGCCGGGAAGTCGGCCTTCCTTAATGCACCTGGCTTTTTGATTCGGCAGGTGGCTTTTATGGGTGCCTACAGTATTTGCGCTTGGCTTTTGGCGCGGTATTCATATAGTGAAGATCTTCACGGTGGGCTAAATTCATACAAAAGGAGCTTCAGGTTGTCAGCGATATTTCTCGTGATTTTCGGATTCACCTCACCCATCTGGATGTTCGATACGATCATGTCGTTGGAGGCGCATTGGTTTTCTACCATGTTTGGCTGGTATAATTTCGCGGCCATATTCGTCAGTGGCCTCTGTGTGATTACGTTGATCGTTATCTTGTTGAAAAAGGCCGGTTATTTGGCTTGGGTAAACGAAAACCACTTGCACGATCTCGGCAAGTTGATTTTTGGGTTTTCCATTTTTTGGACGTATGTTTGGTTCGCGCAGTTTATGCTGATTTGGTACGCCAACATCCCTGAGGAGACTGTTTACTTCTACAAACGTTGGGAGCCGGAATACAAGCCATGGTTTTGGATTAATATCCTCATCAATTTCGTAGTCCCGGTATTGGTATTGGTCAATCGCGACTTTGTGCGAAACAGTAAGGTACTCGGGGCCGTATGTATTGTGCTGCTTTTGGGGCATTGGCTCGACTTTTACATCATGGTGATGCCCGGTACTGTTGAGGCCCACCGTGCTTTTGGCTGGGTTGAAATAGGCGCAGCGCTTGGCTTTACGGGACTGTTCGCATTTCTCGTGCTGAGCAAGTTGAGCAAGCATGCGTTGGCCCCTGCGAAGCACCCCTTCTTGGAGGAGAGTTTGCACCACCAGATTTAAGGTGCTATAGATTAAATAAGTGAAGATAGAAACACTAAAATTGGGATAATCGTTATAAAAGAAATGGGCTTTATAAATAATAGCAAGTTTAGGGCAGTCGTGGTACTGGCATTCATTGTGGGAATAGGGCTGACGAACCGTGTATTTTCGCAGGAAGCTGCCGATGCGGTAGCACAGGCTGTAGACACAGCGGCGGTTGCAGTGGCAGATACGGCCGCCGCAACGGACACCGTAGCGGCTACTGACACAGCGACGGCACCTGCCACAGTTGCAAGCACGAAAACAACGGCGGTCGCTGCGGTGGAAGAGAGTGGCTCCGATATTGACCCGCAGGTATACATGAATTTCTTTTATGGTTTGTTGTTGGTGTTTTTCGTTTGCGTGTTGGTTGGTGTGATCGGTAGGATCATCCAGGTATACGAGCTGACCCGGCGGATGAATGGCAAGGATACGACCTATTACATGCGTAATTTCAATGCCAAGTTGTTTTTATTAGCGCTCGTTTTGGGGTTGTATGGCGTGTATTGGTCGTACGTGCATCACGGTGCCCAATCGTTTCGCGCAGCCGTAACGGAACACGGGGCACAGATTGACACGATGTTTATCATTACAACCGTTATCTGTACCGTCGTATTGGTTATCATGCACATTGCGATGTTTTCGTTCGCTTATATCTACCGTGCACGGCCAACGCGGAAAGCGTATTTCTATCCGCACAACAATACGTTGGAAAAGATTTGGACCATTATTCCGGCTGTGACGCTGACAGTACTCGTACTCTTTGGCTTTTTCACCTGGCGGTCAATCACCAACGTTTCTGAAGAGGCCCAGAAAGAAGCCATCCTAATCGAGGTAACAGGCGAACAGTTTACATGGACAGTGCGGTACCCCGGCCGTGATGGCAAAATAGGTGAGCGCGACTACCGGCTTACTACGCCGCTCAACGGGCTGGGTATTGACTTTAACGATAAGAGCAGTTGGGATGACCAGTTGGCAAGTGAAATTGTCATTCCGGTGAATAAGCCGGTTCGTTTCCAAATTGGGTCAAAAGATATTTTGCATAGTTTCTATATTCCTGATTTCCGGGTACAGATGAATGCCGTGCCGGGCATGAAGACCTATTTCCAGTTTACAGCCACTATGACCACTGAGGAGATGCGCGATAAAATGGACGACTATAACTACGATTTTGTGATGTTATGCAATAAGATATGCGGGGGTGGTCACTACAACATGCAGAAGAAGGTGCGAGTGGTTACCGAGGAAGAGTACCAGGCTTGGCTCAATGAGCAGCCTTATTTCTTCACCGAAGATTTGCGGAAGGAGTTTCAATTATCACAAGCCGCCAACGGTGATGAAGTGGACGCCAACTTATTGGCCCAAGCTAACTAAGGAATAGAGGATAAAACGTATTAATACAGAGATATGTCAAGTATAGCAAGCGCAGATACGCATCATTTGGATCATCACGGTGATCATGGACATCACCATGAATCATTTTGGACTAAGTATGTATTTAGCCAGGATCACAAAATGATTGCGAAGCAATTTTTGATCACTGGTATTATCATGGCCGTATTTGCCATGGTGTTATCTATCTTGTTCAGGCTGCAGTTGGCCTGGCCCGATAAGGAATTTCCGATTCTGGAAGTCTTCTTGGGCAAATGGGCTGAAGGCGGCCGTATCAATCCCGATTTCTTTTTGGCGTTGGTTACCATACATGGTACCATCATGGTGTTTTTTGTGCTTACAGCGGGCCTCAGCGGTACTTTTGCCAATCTGCTTATCCCTTACCAAATCGGGGCCAGAGACATGGCATCGCCATTCATGAACATGCTATCGTATTGGTTTTTCTTTGCGGCGTGTGTTGTCATGGTGTCGTCGTTCTTTATTGAGAGTGGCCCTGCAAGTGCGGGGTGGACTATTTACCCGCCCTTGTCGGCTGTGCCGAAGGCGATGCCGGGATCTGGGTTGGGTATGACACTTTGGTTGATCAGCATGACCCTATTTATCATATCGCAGGTACTCGGTGGTACCAATTATATCAGTACGATATTGAATATGCGGACCAAAGGGATGGACCTTTGGAAAATGCCGTTGACGATATGGGCCTTGTTTCTGACAGCCATTGTAGGTTTGCTTTCGTTCCCTGTACTGGTATCGGCGGTCGTATTGCTTTTCTTTGACCGTAGCATGGGTACGAGCTTTTACCTGTCTGATTTGGTCATCCAAGGGCAGATACTGCCCAATGAAGGGGGCAGCCCTATTTTGTTCCAGCACTTGTTCTGGTTTTTGGGCCACCCAGAAGTATACATCGTGTTGATGCCTGCGCTTGGGCTCACGTCTGAAGTCATTTCGACCAATTCCCGTAAGCCTATTTTCGGTTACCATGCGATGGTCTACTCGTTGGTGGGTATCACGGTATTATCGTTTATTGTATGGGGGCACCATATGTTCGTAACGGGCATGAATCCGTTCTTGGGCGGTGTCTTTATGATTACCACCTTGATCATTGCAGTTCCTTCGGCGGTTAAGTCGTTCAACTACCTCGCCACGTTATGGCGGGGTAATATCCGGTTCACGCCGGCCATGCTGTTCGCTATCGGTATGGTATCGTTCTTCATTTCCGGTGGGTTAACCGGCTTGTATGTCGGTAACTCGGCGTTGGATATCAACTTGCACGATACCTATTTCGTAGTCGCCCACTTCCACTTGGTGATGGGGTCGGCATCGATATTCGGGATGCTGTGCGGTGTTTACCATTGGTATCCGAAAATGTTCGGGCGCATGATGGATGAAAAGCTGGGGTATCTCCACTTCTGGCTTACATTTGTGGGCGCATATTTCGTATTCTTTCCCATGCACTTTATGGGGATCGACGGTGTACCGCGCAGGTATTATGCTTTTACCGAGTTCCCGTTCATGGAAAAGTGGATGTCAGTCAACGTATTTATCACGTGGTCGGCAATTATTGCCGGATTGGGGCAGATCGCTTTCCTGTGGAATTTCTTTGCCTCCATGCGGTTTGGCAAGGTCGCTCCGCAGAACCCTTGGGGTTCCAATACGTTGGAGTGGACTACGCCTGTGAAACATATCCATGGTAACTGGCCCGGCGAGATACCCACGGTTTACCGGTGGCCGTATGATTACAGCAAGCCGGGGCACCACGAGGATTTCATTCCGCAAACGGTTCCCTTCTCCGAAACGATGAGTTCGAACCTGCCGCATGATTTTGAAGGCAATCCGGAGGCCGAGCGCATCCAACGGGAGTGGGAATTGGCGAATAGCCCGCAACCGGCAAAGGAAACGGAGTAACCGAACATGCTTCCACCCGCTGAACGACGGTTTTTAAGGGTTAACAAGATAGCGATTGTTTCGATATTCCTGGTAATCCTTGCAGGTGGTGTGGTGCGTAGTACGGGTTCGGGCATGGGGTGCCCAGACTGGCCCAAGTGCTTTGACAGGCTGGTTCCTCCAACAGACGAATCGCAATTGCCGCTGGGTTACGAGGAAAGGCACATAGCCGGACGCAAGGCAAAAAATGAACGTTTCGCCGGTATGCTTGAACGGTTCGGCAATAAGGAGCTGGCCGACCGTATCCGGCACGATGAAAGTATCCTCAGGCATGAGGAGTTCAACGCCGCGAAGACGTGGACAGAGTATATCAACCGATTGGTGGGTGCGGTAACGGGGATATTGGTGTTGCTTACCGCTATTTGCTCCATTACGTTCTTTAAAACAAAGCGATCCATCTTCGTTTGGAGTGTGATCAATGTATTTGCGCTCGGGTACCAAGCGTGGTTGGGGTCCATTGTGGTATCCACCAACCTCATGCCCTGGATCATCACGGTGCACATGCTGTTGGCTTTGGTCATTTTGGGCATTAGCATCTATACCTACTTCAAGGTAAGGGCAATGCGCGATAAGGACCTGCTGGTCAATCACACGTCACGTTGGATAAAGCCGTTGGCCGTTTTTTCCTTGCTGTTGATTGTATTGCAGGTGGCCATTGGTACCGGTGTACGGGAGGAAATTGATCTGATAGCGTCTTCGGGCAACTCGCCCGATCGGAGCGAGTGGTTGGAGCAGGTGAGCGGGGTATTTGAGATACATCGCAGTTTGGCTTGGCTATCGAGCATTGCAATCGTCGTACTGTTTTTTGTGGTACGTTCGCGGTTCGCCGCCAACACCCATCAGAGCCGGTTTACGAATTTGTTGCTTATAATGTTGGTGTTGCAACTGGTGAGCGCGCTGGTGCTGGCCTACTTAGCGATGCCTCCATATGCACAGACGGTCCACCTAATGGCGGCCTGCTTGTTGTTTGGAACGCAGTATTACGTAATGCTCCTATTGAGCGCGGTGCCGCGTAAGGGCATTTTATAATTTGAAAGAGAGTGAATGAAACCTGCCATGTAAGGGCTCGGTACAAAAGGCGACGAAAGTGCAGGTTCCATGAGGCCATTGAGAATAGATTGTTTTCGAATGAATATATCGGATAATGACATACAAGCCAAGAAACACGGGGGAAATGTCGTTGTGCACAAACATCATCGGGGGGCGGCGCTCGTAGAGGTGAAGCAGTTTGTAGACGACTTGAAGAAGCTGGTCAAAATGCGATTGACCATGACGGTGGTGTTTTCTGCGTCCATTGCATTCCTTATTGGCAGTAAACAGCAAGGCGATATTAATTGGCTCAATTGGGCGATACTGACACTTGGTGGTTTTCTGGTTACGGGTTCGGCCAATGGTTTCAACGAGATTATCGAACGCGACCTGGACAAGCTGATGAAGCGTACCGCCGACCGGCCAATCCCTGCCGGTCGCATGACCACGGGGCAGGCGCTGGTGCTGAGTTTGCTGATGGGGATTGCAGGTACATACACGCTGGTTACGCTCAATTTCATGGCGGGTGTACTATCTGTTTTTTCCATCATCCTTTACGCCTTTATCTATACACCGCTGAAGCGAAAGTCGCCGATTGCGGTATTCGTTGGAGCTTTTCCCGGAGCACTCCCGCCGTTGATCGGCTATTACGCGGCTTTCAGCCAAAACGACTTGGCACTATATAGCCAAACAAACGCCGCTGCGATTGTTATTGTCCCCTTGGTTTTGTTTGCCATCCAGTTCGTGTGGCAGTTCCCGCATTTCTGGGGTATTGCCTGGGTACTCGATGAAGATTACAAGCGGGCAGGATTCCGGTTATTGCCCACCACGCGCCGCGACAAGGTATCGGCATTCATGGTATTGTTTTCAACCTTACTGATGGTGCCGGTGAGCTTGCTGCCGTACTACTTCGGGTTTGGTGGCATTGCCGTATCGTTGGTGTCGCTTGCCGGCGCGTTGCTATTCAGCTGGTATGGTCTGAGGCTATTTATCAAGTGTGATCTAGCATCGGCGCGAAAGGTTATGTTTACGTCGTTTTTCTATTTGCCACTCATCCAGTTGGTATTGCTGTTTGATTTTGTAGCGTTATGATAGCCATGGTACAATACACCCAAAATAAAGAAGATTTGGTGCAGCAAAAGGCGAAGAAATTCAACCTTTGGCTTGGCATGATTGGGATGTTTATGATGTTTGCTGCGCTGTCCAGCGGTTTTATTGTCTACACGGCAGGCGGAGTGGATCGGGGCATCAAAACCATATTGCCCGATGCATTTATTTACAGTACCCTACTGATTGTGGCGAGCAGTGTAACCATGCAGCTTGCCTATGTAGCTGCAAAGAAGACACGGTTTGCCCGGCAGAAGCTGTTGCTTATGGTAACGCTTTTATTGGGGGTCGGCTTTTTTGCCGTCCAGGTATACGCTTGGGGTGTCCTCACGGGCAGGGGCGTTGTATTTGTGAATAACAATGCATCCCAATCGTTCATCTATGTCTTTACAGGTATGCACCTGGCGCACATTATTGCGGGGATTATCGTGCTTGGCCGTGCGTTGGTAGGGCGTCTGCAAGGGGTGAAGCAAGTAAGTAATGTCTTCCGGATGGATCTGGCCACGCTATTCTGGCATTTTCTAGGCTTTTTGTGGATTTATATTTATGTTTTTTTACTTTTGAACCAATAATACTGAACAATGAGTACAACTGTAACGGAATTAGATAAGGTAAAAACCGGACGATGGAACGGTGGTAGGTCGCCTTTCAATGTGGAGTACGGCAAAATCATGATGTGGTTTTTCCTTACGTCCGATGCATTTACATTTTCCGCATTTTTGATCTACTATGGCTCGCAACGGTTCGCCCACATGACTTGGGTGGATCCGGATAAGGTGTTCCAGTCGATCCCTTTTATTGCAGACTACGGCTATCCGTTGGTATTTGTGGGCATCATGACGTTTATCCTCATCATGAGTTCGGTAACGATGGTATTGGCCGTAGAGGCGGGGCACCGTAATTCAAAAAAGGAGGTGGTCGGTTGGATGATCGCGACCATTATCGGTGGATTGATGTTTATTGGTTGCCAGGCATTGGAATGGACACACCTGCACCATGCCGGTTTCTGGTGGGGAAGTATTCCGTCCCAGGAGGGCGTGTCGCCAGAGGTTACGCTGGCCCCGTATTTTTCGAAAGACATTTCGGAAGTATCTGCTCTGCAGTTTGCCAATCTTTTCTTTACCATCACCGGTTTCCACGGTTTCCACGTATCCGTGGGGATTTTGTTGAACATCATCATCCTCGGTATGACGCTGGCAGGCACTTTTCAACGTCGGGGCAGCTACCTGATGGTAGAGAAGGTGGGGCTATACTGGCACTTTGTAGATTTGGTGTGGGTATTCGTGTTTACGTTCTTTTATTTGGTATAAACAATTAAAGCAGTTATTGAAAAATTATGGCTTCTCATCATCAAGATCATACAGTAGAACACGCAGAAGGGCAGCACCACGAGGGTATGACCAAGGGCAAGATTTGGCGCGTCTTTTTTTACCTACTGGCGCTCACAGCGTTGGAGTTTTTTATCGCGTTGGTATTGGTGCACGGCGGCGTGGTGCAAAAGGGGCTCGCAGTGAATGCTGTTTACATCGTACTTACGCTGGTTAAGGCATATTATATCGTAGCCTATTTCATGCACCTTAAGTTTGAAACTTTTGGGTTTATCATGTCTGTGGCTGTCGTGTTCCTGTTTATCATTTACTTCATCGCACTGATGCTTACTGAGGGCGGATACCTACACACACATTACAATCCGTTCCCCCACTGGGCCAATCCGCAATGACGAACACTGCGAATACCAGCGGTATAAAGAAAATCTTAATCCTGGCAACCATCTTAATCCTGCCAGGATTTTTATATTTTTTACTGGAAAGGAAAGGCGAAAACCGCTACCAGAACCTGCCTATCTATGGCGAGAAAACTCTGACAGGTACATTCACCAACAGGATGGGGAAGCAGGTACCCGATACGCTTTTTCACCAGATCACGCCTTTTTCGCTCACGGACGCCCACGGTGACCCCGTATCGGTATTGATGAATGATACAACCATATCAGTAGTTAATTTCTTCTTTACGCGCTGCGCCACCTTCTGTAAGCATATGAACGATGAAATGAATCGGGTAGCAGAGCGTTTTGCCGGTAATGGAATGGTGAACTTTTATACCCTCACGGTAGACACGGTTTATGATACACCGGAGGTACTCAGGGCATACGCCGAGGTTTACCAGCCCGACACCAAGAAATGGCATTTCCTAACCAGCGGCGAGGATGACGTATACGAAATCGCCCGAAATGGTTTCCTGGTCGATGCGGTACGGGATACAACGCGTGAAGCGAACTTCATCCACAGCTCGTCACTCATATTGGTAGATTCCAAACGGCGCATCCGGGGGTATTATGACGTCAACACGAAGAAAGAAGTAGACCGATTGATTGACGAAGTTAAATTGCTGTTGGTGCAGGAGATTAGGGAGACCAGTCCGTATTGAGTTTGAGATGTGAGATTTGAGACGTGAGATTTGAGCAAAAAGCGAATAGCAAAGAGCAATGAGCAAAGAGCAGAAATACAACAGGTGGATTGTTATCCTGTCCGTCGCTATTCCCGTAGTCGTAGCCATCCTGTTTGGCGTTAATCTACGGGATTTGGGGTACGATGTGAAACCGCTGACCTTCCTGCCCCCGATTTATGCTACGATAAATGGCTTGACGGCCGTATTGCTGATTGCGGCGGTAGTGGCTATCAAGAACGGCCAACAAAAGGTGCACGAAACATTGGTGAAGATATGTATCGGTTGTTCGGCGGCATTTCTGCTGATGTACGTAGCGTACCACATGACGGCCGAGTCGACGCCTTTCGGTGGCGAGGGCACCATCCGCTACATATATTTCTTTATCTTGATTTCCCATATCCTGCTTTCGATCGTTGTGATTCCTTTTGTATTGATTACGTTTGTCCGCGGCTTATCGGGCGACTTTCTACGGCATCGGAAATTGGCCAAGTATACATTTCCCCTTTGGCTGTATGTGGCGGTTACCGGCGTGGTGGTGTATTTAATGATCTCGCCGTATTACGGAAGTTGATGCGTGCATCAAAAAGCTGTAACTTTGTGCCATGCAACGTATTTGGATATATCAGGCCGATCGGCAACTGACTCCTGCCGATAAGGCGAAGGTACTCGATAAATTGACCCTCTTCACCGCCGAATGGAAGGCACATGGCCAGCCGCTCGCCGCGAAGGCCGAAATCCGTTATGATCGCTTCATCATCCTGATGGTGGATGATGCCATTGCACCGCCAACGGGCTGTTCCATCGATAAATCCGTCTACCTACTTAAGGAAATAGAAAAGGAAACCGGGTTGAACCTCTTCGATCGCCTGCAGATGGCTTACCGGCAAGGGGACCAAATCGTCGTTGCCCCGCGCAATGAGTTTGAACGTCTTATCGCCGCCGGTGAAGTAAGCGGTGACACCGTCGTGTTCAACAACCTGATTACAGACTACCCCGAGCTGGAAACGCATTGGGAGGTGCCGTTGAAAGAAAGCTGGCATGCGCAGGTTTTTTTAATTGACAGTTGACAATTGGCCATTAACCATTAATTTAAGGAATTTCACTATAACCCATATACCGTACAATCGTATTGGCTTTGCGGTTAATAAATGCTGTCGGTTTTGCCGGTGACCATCGGCGCGGGTTGGGTAATACGGCAACAATCAACGCAGCCTGCCGCTTGGTAAGGCTTTGCGCCGATTTGCCAAAATAATGCTGGGTGGCCGCCTCAGCACCGTATAATCCGTCTCCCGTTTCAATCACATTGAGGTATACTTCCAGGATGCGTTTCTTGCTCCAGAACAGTTCAATCAATAACGTAAAATAGGTTTCGAAGCCTTTCCTTATCCACGATCGGCGGGGCCACAGGAATACATTCTTGGCGGTCTGTTGGCTAATGGTGCTGCCGCCACGCAGCCTGCCGCCGTCTTTGTTGCGCTGGTAGGCATCAGCGATAGCTTTGCGATCAAGTCCCCAATGCTCCATGAAACGGGCGTCTTCGCCGGCAATGGCGGCACGCTTCAGGTTATCCGACAGGTCGTCGTAACGTATCCATTTCTTCGTGATTTTCCATTCCTTGCCGTCGGCTTTTCGCTCAATGCCACGCTGCACCATTAGCCAGGTGATGGGCGGATTGATGACGGCGAGCAGGATCACCCACGCAAAGGTGATGATAAAAAAGCCAGCAACGACCCGCAGGGACCACCGGAGGTATTTGTTTTTAACCCTCGGGATGTACTGCATTATCCCTTTTTGCTTACGTCTTCGTTTTCGTTTGGTTACCATGGTCTTCCTGTGGCGAATATACGAATACCGTTTGCCAAATCACGCCAATAATCCTATTTTTACCCCCTTGACATGGCAAAGACAGCAAGTAAGGCGGTGAAAAACGCGGCGAAGAAAGAAACCCCATTAATGCAACAGTACAACGCCATCAAGGTGAAATACCCCGGAGCGTTGTTGCTTTTCCGCGTGGGCGACTTTTATGAGACATTCGGCGAGGATGCCATCAAGGCCGCCGGTATTCTCGGTATCGTGCTGACCAAGCGGGGCAATGGCAGCGAGTCGGAAACCGCGTTGGCCGGTTTTCCGCACCACTCGCTCGAGACATACCTGCCAAAACTGGTGCGCGCCGGCCAACGCGTAGCAATATGCGACCAACTGGAAGACCCCAAGACCACCAAGACCATTGTAAAGCGCGGTGTAACCGAACTGGTAACGCCGGGGGTTTCCTATAACGATAACATCGTCCAACAGAAATCCAACAATTACCTCGCGTCCGTCTTTTTCGATAAACAGGCCGTAGGGGTGTCTTTTCTTGATATTTCCACGGGTGAATTTCTGGTAGCACAGGGTACAGCGGCTTACATTGATAAGTTGCTCCAAGGGTTCAAACCGACGGAAGTCATCATGGGCAAACGCCAATACAAATCGTTCATCGACCAATTCGGTAGCCAGTTCTATACGTACGCGCTTGATGAGTGGGCATATACCGGCGACTATGCCACCGAAACCTTGCTTAAACACTTCGAGGTCAAATCGCTGAAAGGCTTTGGCGTGGATCGTTTGCCGCTGGGTATTGTGGCGGCGGGGGTAGCGTTGCACTACCTCAATGAAACCGAGCACCGCAACCTGCAGCATATATCGACCATTTCGCGTATCGAGGAAGACCGCTTCATGTGGCTCGACCGCTTCACCATCCGCAACCTCGAATTAGTGGCATCGGCAAATGAACAGGCTGTTACATTGGCCGATGTGATGGACCAAACCGCGTCGCCCATGGGTGCACGACTGCTGAAGCGCTGGATGGTGATGCCACTGAAAGACCAAAAAGCCATTACCGAACGGCTTGAGGTAGTCGACTACCTGTATCGGCACGGAGAGCTCCGCGAGGAGTTGATCCGCGAAATCAAACAAATCGGCGATCTGGAGCGGCTTATCAGCAAGATCGGCCTCCAGAAGGCCAACCCCCGCGAAGTTGTCCAACTCAAACGGGCGCTGTATGCGATCGATGCACTGAGGGAACGTATCGGCAATATATCGGTGGCTGCGCTCAACACCATTGCCGACCAGCTCAACGCCTGTACCCCGGTCCGCGAACGCATCGAAACGCAGTTGCAGCCGGAACCGCCGGTTGCGTTGAATAAAGGGAATGTCATTGCCGATGGAGTGAACAGCGAGCTTGACAAGCTGCGAGAAATTGCCTTCGGTGGGAAAGATTATCTGCTCGCCATCCAAAAGCGTGAAGCGGAAGCCACGGGCATCCCGTCGCTTAAAATAGCTTTTAATAATGTGTTCGGCTATTACCTGGAGGTGACCAACGCCCACAAGGACAAGGTGCCGGCGGAGTGGGTACGCAAGCAGACGCTGGTCAACGCAGAGCGGTACATTACCGAAGAGCTAAAGACCTACGAAGACCAGATACTGGGCGCTGAGGAAAAGATTCAGACACTGGAAGCCCGGTTGTACGGCGAGCTGGTTGCGGCCGTTGCCGAATACATTAAGCCGATACAGCTTGATGCCCAGCTCGTGGCCCGGCTGGATGTACTGCTTAATTTTGCCGTGATTGCGGAGCGGAACCATTATGTGAAGCCCGCGATCGACCTGAACAATGCAATCGATATCAAAGGCGGCCGCCACCCGGTCATTGAGCAAAACCTACCGGTAGGCGAAGATTATATTACCAACGATGTTTTTCTCGACAACGATACCCAGCAGATCATCATCATCACGGGACCCAACATGGCGGGTAAATCCGCCCTGTTGCGGCAGACTGGACTGATTGTGCTCATGGCACAGATGGGTAGTTTTGTGCCGGCCAAGGAAGCACGCATAGGGTTGGTCGACAAGATATTTACCCGCGTGGGTGCGTCAGATAACCTGTCGTCGGGCGAGTCGACCTTCATGGTGGAGATGAACGAGACGGCCAGTATCATGAACAACCTCTCCGATCGGAGCCTCATCCTGCTCGATGAGATCGGACGGGGTACGAGTACCTACGATGGCATATCCATCGCATGGGCCATCGCGGAGTTCCTCCATGGTCATCCCACGGCAAGGGCAAAAACGCTCTTTGCCACCCACTATCACGAGTTGAACGAACTCGCTACTTCTTTCCCGCGGATCAAGAATTTCAATGTGTCTGTAAAGGAAGTAGCGAATAAGGTGATTTTCCTCCGCAAGCTGGTGCCGGGTGGCAGCGAACACAGTTTCGGTATCCATGTGGCCAAGCTGGCCGGTATGCCACCCAGGTTGCTGCAACGTGCCAACGAAATCCTCAAGCGGCTGGAGCAGGAGCGCACCGGGGGCGAGCACATCAAAGATAGCATCAAGAAAATCCAGAAGCAGGCCTACCAGTTGCAGATGTTTTCAATCGACGACCCCATCCTTGCAAAAATCAGGGATATGCTCAACAACCTCGATGTGAATACGCTGACCCCCGTTGAAGCGCTGATGAAGCTGGATGAGATCCAGCGGCTGTTGAAAAATTGACCTACGATTTCTGGTCTTGCTTAAACCTTGGCATCACTTCTGCTGTCTTACGGGTAGGAGTTTGTTTTGTATGTTTCACGTAAAAGATTGATGCCATGAAAAAGTTAGCCATCGTAATCGCCGCCTTCGCCTTTATTATGGGCACCACTTTGGAAGCCGACGCGCAGGGGCGGGGCAAGGACCGTAGAGGTAAGCAAAAGAAGGAATATGTAAAGCACCACCAGAAGCAGGAAAAAGCCTACTGGAAATATGCAAAAAAGCGTGACCATGAATACCGCAAGTTTTATGAGAAACGTGATCGCGAATACAGGAAATACATAAAGCAGAAAAGACACCACTATCGTGACCACGACGACTGGTACTATGGTAAGCGGTTCTACCACCGGAGCGAATATGTGTATTTCCCTAAGTACCGTACTTACTATGACCCCTATCGGCGGGGGTACGTATACCATCGAAACAATGCCTGGGTATTTGCCCATACCATGCCGTCTTTTATGATGGGTGTGAATATTGGTGGACTGAATGTGCAGTTTATGGCCAATCTGCCTCTATAACAACGCAATCGTCATTCAGGAGAAAGGTGCTGAGCACCAGTTCGGTATCTTTCTCTTTTTCAGAAGCGTCGCCGGCCAAACGGATTGGTATTTATTTAAACTTTAGCTAAGTTTGCAAAAAAGGCCAACACATGTCCAAAACCGTTATTAAAGCCGCAACCGTTGTCAATGAAGGGAAGATAGACACCTGTGATGTCTTGATCGTTGATGGCCGTATTGAAAAAGTAGCTCCTCAGCTGGCTGTCGTTGCAGACGTTGAAATCAATGCCGAGGGGTTGCATCTCTTGCCGGGCCTGATCGATGACCAAGTGCATTTCCGTGAACCGGGGCTTACCTATAAGGCAGACATTTGGCACGAAAGCCGCGCTGCTGTAGCGGGTGGCACCACCTCATTTATGGAAATGCCCAATACGGTGCCCAATACGCTCACCCAAGCGCTCCTGCAAGATAAATATGACGTGGCCGCGCGTCAATCGCTGGCCAACTATTCGTTCTACATGGGCGCTGCCAACGATAACCTAGACGAAGTACTCCGTACCGATGCGAAAGAGGTATGCGGCATCAAGGTGTTCATGGGGTCGTCTACCGGCAACATGCTGGTGGATGACGAGCATACGCTTCAAAGTATATTCGCCAGTTCGCCCATGCTCATCGCCACGCACTGCGAGGACGAGGCGACCATCCAACAAAACCTGGCTCGATATAAAGCGACCTATGGCGATAAGCTTACTCCCGATATGCATCCCCTTATCCGGTCGGCAGAAGCATGCTACATCTCCTCTTCCCGCGCGGTTGGCTTGGCGAGGAAGCATGGTACGCGACTCCATATCCTGCATATTTCTACCGCTAAAGAGATTGGCTTGTTCGAAAGCAATATCCCCCTCGCTGATAAACGAATTACGGCGGAAGCGTGTATACATCACCTATGGTTCAGTGATGCCGACTATGCCGAAAAAGGCAATTTCATCAAGTGGAACCCGGCAGTAAAGACAGCTGCGGACCGCGAGGGCGTATGGGCCGCCGTACTTGATGGACACATAGACGTTATCGCTACCGACCACGCACCACATACGCTGGCGGAGAAATCGCAGCCCTATGGTCAGGCACCGTCGGGTGGTCCGCTGGTGCAGCATGCCCTGCAGGCGCTATTGGATATGTACCACGGTGGCCGGCTCACGCTGGAACAACTGGTGCAGAAGGGTGCTCACAACGTGGCCACCTGTTTTCAGGTAGCGGAACGTGGCTTCGTACGCGAGGGGTATTGGGCCGACCTCGTGTTGGTCGATCTGAATAAACCCTATACCGTGAGCCGGAGTAACCTATTATCCAAATGCAGGTGGTCACCGTTTGAAGGGTATACGTTTAAGTCCACCATCACCCATACGTGGGTGTCGGGTAAGCTGGTATATCAACACGGAGAGTTATTGGAAAAAGGCAGCGGCCAACGGTTGTCGTTTGATCGCTAGTCATTCGTAAAGAGAATATGGATAAACGTACCTTCATCAAAACATTGGGCTTGGGCATGGCGGCATTGCCTATATCCACCAGTGGTCCCGCCATCGTACGCCATTACCGGCCGTCCATTCATCCGCCTACCATCAAAAAGGGAGACACCATCGGGGTAATTACCCCTTCGTCGGCATTGGTCGACGACGAAGGGTACCGTATTGCCGAAGCAAATTTCGAGGCATTGGGTCTTCGCCTCCAGTGGGGCAAGCACGTGGGCAAGAAATACGGATACCTGGCCGGTAAAGACGAGGAGCGCATTGCCGATCTGCACGATATGTTTGCAAACCCCCAAATAAAAGCCATTGTATGCCTGCGTGGGGGCTCCGGTGCCGCGAGGCTACTCGATAAACTGGATTATGGACTCATTGCCCGTAATCCAAAGATTTTTCTGGGCTATAGCGATATTACCGCTTTCCACCAAGCTATCTATACGCAAACGGGACTGATCACATTCCACGGGGCCGTGGCAAACAGCCGGTGGACACCCATGGTACTCGATCAGTTCGAGCAGCTGTTTTTCCGAGGCAAAGCACCCGTATATTCGGCCAATCAGCGACCGGTACGGACGCTAACACCGGGAACCGCCGAAGGGCGGTTGCTGGGCGGGAACCTCACTGTTTTGACCGGTATAGCGGGTTCCCGGTATTATCCGGACTTTGCTGATAGCATCCTTTTTCTGGAAGATATCGGTGAAGAGCCTTACCGCATCGATCGGATGTTCAGTCAGTTGGCTCTATCCGGTGTGTTGCAGCGCATCAAGGGGTTTGTTTTCGGGCGGTGTTCGGACTGTGAGGCATCGAATCCGCGCAGCTCGTTGACGTTGGACCAAGTACTGGACGATTACATCAAGCCGCTGGGGATCCCTGCCTACCAAGGTGCGTTGATCGGGCATATGGATGAGCAGTTCATCCTACCGGTAGGGGCAAGAGCGCGTATCGACGCAGACAGGGGAGTGATTGCCGTTACTGAAAACATTTTCCCCGCCGGCTAGTTAATCGTATCATGAAGCATGTTATCCACTTATTGACCATTGTCCTGGTCTCGGCCGCCTGCGAAGGGGTGGGTCAGGGGCGGATTACTTACCAGCCGGATACCGCTATGCTGGCAAAGGCGTTTGAAACCTATCGGGAAGCGACCATCAACAACCGTCGCTTCAAACATGCCGATATCGAACCACTTATCCTTAAGCGGTTAGGCGGTAACGCTTTTGAAGTAACGCAGTTAGGCGTTTCGGTGCTTAAAAAGCCCATCTACCAACTCAAATATGGTATAGGCCCCAAACGGGTGATGCTTTGGTCGCAGATGCATGGCAATGAACCCACAGCTACCATGGCGCTGATGGACCTGTTTAACTTCCTGGAGGCATCGGGCGACGGGATGGATAGCATACGCAACCTGTTGAAAGCGCAGACGAGTCTCTATTTTATTCCGATGCTCAATCCGGACGGTGCGGATGTATATACCCGGCGCAATGCGATGGACGTGGACCTGAACCGCGATGCCCGTTCGGGAGCTACGGTAGAAGGCCGTCTATTGATTAACGCCGCGAAAACTGTGCGGCCCGATTACGGGTTCAACTTGCACGACATGCATATTTACTACAATACGCCCGGTACGCCCACCCCCGTAACCATAGCACTGCTGGCTCCGGCATACAACGAGGAGCGTGAAATCAACGAAGTGCGCGGCGACGCGATGAGAATAGCGGCCGGAATAAACCAATTGTTGCAGGGTTATGTGCCAGGAGGCGTGGCGAAATATGACGATACCTATTCGCCACGGGCGTTTGGCGACAATTTCCAAACGTGGGGCACGCGCACGGTACTGATTGAGTCGGGAGGGTACAAAGGCGATCCTGAAAAGCAGTTCATCCGCAAGCTTAACTTCATCGTCATCCTCAATGCGCTGATTGAAATCGCTCAGGGCAGTTATGCGCAGTACGATATCGAATCCTATGAGTCGATTCCGTTTAGCGACTCCAAGCTCTCGGATGTGTTGCTGCGGCATGTCAGCGTTTCCCGCGATTCGATGGAATATACCGTAGACTTGTCCATTAACCGCAATGAATATACGGTAGATAGTGAATACTACGTGCAGTCGCGCATCAGCGACGTGGGTGATTTGGGAGAGAATTTTGGCTACGCGGAGCTAGATGCTGTTGGTTATCACTTCATGGCGGGGAAGATTTACCCAAGGGTGTTTGATCGTGTAGGTGACGTGTCGATGGAGCAGGCAATGGATCTGTTGCGACAGGGCTATTGTGCTATCCAATTGGCACAGATGCCCGAAAATCGCCATCATGGACTGCCAATGGTTGCCTTTTACCAGCAGGCACCTGGTACCGCCGGCCCGCATTTGGGTAGGGCAGCCAATTTTTTCCTTTCAAAAGACGGTGAGCCCGTGTACGCAGTGATTAACGGCTACCTGATCGATCTTGCGGCCGCGCCACAGGAAACATTTAAAAACTATGTGCAGTGACCGAGGGTCGGCACGCAAGGTCAACAATCAACCAAACGGGTTGTTGGCCCGCCCAGCGTTAGCGATTTTAGTATAACGGTTGAACACCCCTGAAATCACCGAATAGGCCCTTTAGCCAGTCAAAAAAAAAAGCCGATGCCTGTATCGGTGGGATTTTTGATAACTTTATCCTTGAAATATTTATAAATCTATCAAGAACGATGTTAAAAATAATAGTGACAGCTTTTTGGCTATGTGTGGGGACCTTATGGGTACTGGGACAGCCATCTGGTACCGGCAAATCTTATTCAGCAGTGAAAGGAAGTGACGAACTCTTGTTGAGCAACCCCGACGGGAAGCCTTTGCTTACCTATCGGTACACGGTGAAGCCTCCGCCGCCGGGTGTGGACGAAGCCTACGGCCGTGCTGGATATATCCACCCGTTGCAGACAATTGCCGGTAAAGTGCTTACCCATATTCAACCGGCAGACCATTATCATCACTATGGCCTTTGGAACCCGTGGACGCATGTGGAGTACAAAGGGAAAATGTACGACCTGTGGAATATCGGGGATAAAAAAGGGACGGTCCGCTTCGTAGACTTCGCCGAGATTTTTCAGGATAAAACGCATGCTGGTTTTGAAGCGATACACGACCACGTTATTTTTGATGATGGCCGCGAGACTGTCATTATGAAGGAAAACTGGCGTATTGCTATTTCGCAGCTAGACGCAGATAAGTATGCCGTGGATATCCGGTCAACGCTGGTCCCTACGACCGATGCGGATGTGGTATTGAAGGAATACCGGTATGCCGGGCTCGGACTCCGCGCAACGCCCGAATGGACCAACACGAATAGCGGCGTGCTCACCTCGACCGGCAAAACCCGCAAGGATGCGGATGGCTCCTTGGAACGCTGGGGGATGATGTACGGCCAATTGGGGGATAGCGAAGGCGGCGTGCTTTTCCTCTCGCACCCCGACAATTACAATTCTCCCGAGCCCATACGAATATGGCCTGAAAACGCCAATGGCGGACGGGGAGACCAGTTTTTTAACTTTGCTCCGACCAAAAATATGGACTGGATATTGGAAGCAGGAAAAACATATACCCTGCAATACCGGCTGGTCATTTTCGACGGCAAGTTGTCGGCTGCTGAAGCCGAGCAATTATGGCAAACCTTTGCCAATTAAGACGATTACCCATTTTACTGAAACAATATTTTTTAAGACAATTATGAGATCTAACTTTTTTTCACGGTTAACGCGGGTGGCGTTGTTGAGCCTGCCACTGTTCCTGTTTGCTGGCGTGCTTTCTGCGCAATCGGTAAAATGGAAAAAGATCAACGTGCTGGTTTACACCAAAAACGGCGTCGGGTTTGTGCATGATAACATCGAAAATTCCATCATTGCACTTAAAGCATTGGGAGAACAGCATGGATTTTCGGTCGATGCTACGGAAGACCCGTCGGTGTTTACCGATGAAAACCTGAAAAAGTACGATGCATTGGTCTTTTCGAATACCAACAACGATGTTTTTGATACCGATGCGCAGCGCGTTGCGCTGATGCGTTATATCCAGGCGGGGGGTGGTTTTGTGGGCATCCACTCGGCGTCTGGCACCGAGCGTAGTTGGAAATGGTTCAAGCAGTTGCTAGGTGCCACCTTTTACTGGCACGATAAGTACCAGCCATTTACGGTCAACATCATCGACGCCAAACACCCTTCGGTAGCCCACCTGCCACGCAAATGGGTACGGGTGAAAGGCGATGAGTTTTATTACCTGAAGCAAATGCATGTAAATCTGCATGTGGTAGCGGTCAATGACGCCACCACACTGCAAGGCGAAAACAATCGGCGTTTGGATACATTCGGCGATGCCTTTCCGTCGGTTTGGTGCCACGAGTTTGATGGTGGCCGTTCATGGTATACGTCGCTTGGCCACGGCAAAGAAGATTATATGGACGAGGAATTTAGGAAACACCTCCTCGGTGGCATCGAGTGGGTGGTAAAAGGGAGCAAGAAAAGAGATTACAGTAAAGCCTATGCAACCACCCCGCAAGACGAAGTAAGAGAACGTTAATTATTAATATTGAAATCGTAAAAATTATACGTCATGGATAAACAAAACAAGCACTTAAATAGGCGGACGTTCATCAAGCAAACCGCGGGTGGTGCGGCCCTGTTGGCAGCCGCGTCCACTTTTCCAACCATCGTGCCGGCATCGGTATTTGGAAAAAATGCACCCAGCAACCGTATCAATATCGGGCAGATCGGTTTTGGCCGCATAGCCAAGTCACATGACCTGCCCGAAGTGTTAAAACACGATTACGTACGCTTAGTAGCCGTGGCCGATGTGGACAGTAGCCGGGCAGCGGCAGGCAAAGAATGGTTGGAACAACAGCAAGCAGCGAAGAACGGCGGGAAATCGCCCGTCGATGTGAAAACGTACGGCGATTACCGCGACTTGATCGCCAGTAAAGATGTGGATGCGGTGGTCATCAGCACGCCAGATCACTGGCATGCACAGCCCGCCATGGAAGCGGCGATTGCGGGAAAGCATATTTATCTACAGAAACCCACGTCGCTTACCATACAAGAAGGGCGTATGATGGCCGAAGCGGTAGCGCGTAAAGGCGTGGTATTCCAATTGGGTAGCCAGCAGCGCTCGGTTCAGCCGTGGCCCCAATTTAAACGTACATGCGAATTGGTACGCAACGGCCGTATCGGTACCATCAAGCGGGTTATTGTCGGCCTTCCCGGCGACCCGGCAGGGGGAGATCCTACCGAAATGCCCGTGCCAGCGAACCTCGACTACGACCGTTGGCTGGGTTCCACGCCACTGGTGCCCTATACGCTTGATCGTGTCCACTCACAAACTAACATCTATGACCGTCCAGGTTGGTTACGCTGTGAGCAATTCGGCGCAGGTATGATTACCGGGTGGGGATCACACCACATCGATATCGCCCATTGGGGGCTGGGTACCGAGTTGAGCGGCCCGTTGGAAGCCGAGGGTTGGGCAGACTTTCCCACCAGTGGTTTGTGGAATGTGCACGGCGATTTCGAAGTACAGATGCTGTACCCGGGCAATGTAGTGATGCAGATCAGCGGGAAGAATCCCAATGGCGTACGATTCGAAGGGACGGAGGGATGGATTTTCGTATCTCGGGGTAACGTGGGGGTCACGGCAACCGATCCGGGTGCTGCCGACGGTAAGGAAAACGAGGCTTTCAAAGCAAGTGACAACAAGATACTCCAATCAGTCATTGGCGAAAATGAAACGAAGCTGTATGAAAGCCCGGAGCAACACCAGAATTGGCTGGAGTGTATCCGCAACGGCAAGCAGACCATCAGCCATGTGGAAATAGCGCACCGCTCGGGATCAGCTTGCCTAATTGCCCACGCCGCCATGAAACTGGGACGCAAACTTCGGTGGGATGCTACCAAAGAACGGTTTATCGGTGATGACGAGGCCAATGCACTGCTTTCCCGTCCGCAACGATTCCCCTATGGTACGTCGCATGTCAAAGGGTAATTTTTAGTTGATAATTGACAGTTGATAGATAAAAATAGATGAACAAACAAACAGGACTGCTTATGTTGATGGCAGCGGTATGCCTTTCGGCGTGTGGCCCTCGCGAAGACGATATGCAGCGAAAGGAAATTCAATTAATTACCGTAGCCCCTGGGCATTTCCATGCCGCCTTGGTGCAAAAAAGCATGTATCCACAAGTGGATAGTGTGGTGCATGTGTATGCGCCCGAGGGTACCGAGCTGAAATCCCATTTGGCATTGATTGACCAATACAATACACGCCAGGAAATGCCGACACGCTGGAAAGAGGTGGTATACACGGGCGCTGATTTCCTGGAAACGATGCTGAAAGAGCGTAAAGGCAATGTCGTCGTATTGGCGGGCAATAACCGCGATAAAATAGACTACATCACACAGTCTATCGATGCTGGTTTGAACGTACTTGCCGATAAACCCATGGCCATCAATCCGGAAGGTTTCTCAAAATTGGTTGACGCCTTCGCGAAGGCAGAGGAGCGTGGTGTTTTGCTTTATGATATCATGACCGAACGCTACGAAATCAATACCATGCTGCAAAAGGAGTTATCGCAGGTTCGCGGGTTTTTCGGTGAGTTGGAAAAGGGCACGCCAGATAATCCCGCCATTACCAAGGAGAGCGTACACCATTTCTTTAAGGAAGTGTCGGGCAAGCCGTTGGTACGCCCCGCGTGGTTTTATGATACGCGGCAACAGGGCGAGGGGCTCGTTGACGTGACTACCCACTTGGTGGATTTGGTGCAATGGGAGAGCTTCCCGGATGAGATTATCGATTACGGACAGGACATCGAACTGGTATCCGCCAGGCGATGGCCAACGGTCGTGACACCGGCCCAATTCGAGCGATCAACCGGGCAACCGGAGATTCCGGCATTTTTAGCCGAGTCGGTCGATGAAGCGGGTAACCTCGCTGCGTATGCCAATGGTGAGATCAATTATACGCTGAAAGGAGTGCATGCCAAGGTATCGGTCATCTGGAACTTCGAGGCCCCGCAGGGTACGGGCGATACGCACTACTCCATCATGCGCGGCAAGTATGCCAACTTGATTATCAAGCAAGGTGCGGCCGAACAATACAAGCCCGTGCTGTATGTGGAATCGACAGGCGAACGGGATGCCACGGCATTTGAAGCCACCCTCGCCCAAGCGGTCGAGCAATTGGGCGCAGATTACAAAGGACTGTCGTTTGAGCAACTGGCTCCCGGGCGGTATCGGATCAGTGTAGACCCATCCTTGGTGACTACGCACGAGGAGCATTTTGCGCAAGTGGCCGAGAAATACCTGGGCTTCCTGCAATCGGGAACGATGCCTGAGTGGGAGGTGCCCAATATGATTGCAAAGTATTACTTGACAACGAAGGCACTCACGGAAGCGGAAACGGTAACGGCTCCTTAGCTTAGCTTATTTTTGGCCCATTAGTCGGATGCCGATGCCCGGAGTACGGGGCAGCATGACCTTGCCATCAACTACTTCCATGCCGCGGTAAAGATCGTTGTTGATAAGTAGCGCGCCATCGAGGTCGGCCCAGTCTACCACAGGCGATAATTGGGCAGCAGCGGAGATGGCGCACGATGTCTCCGTCATGCAGCCCAACATGACCTTCATGCCGAGTGCCCGCGCCAATTCCGCCATTTGGTGCGCCTCGCGCATCCCGGTACATTTCATCAGTTTGATGTTGATGCCGCTATACACACCATGCGCTTTGCGCACATCGTGGAGGCGCTGTACCGCTTCGTCGCCAACAGTGGGTATGGGGCTGTTTTCCGTAAGCCAGGCGTTGTCGTCCACCTGCTCTTTGGGCATCGGCTGCTCGAGGAATATCACACCGCGTTCGGCAAGCCAATGTGCCATTTCCAGCCCTTCTTCCCGGCGTTTCCACCCTTGGTTCACGTCGGCGCAAAGCGGCTTGTCCGTAACCTCGCGTATCGTCTCGATCATCATCTTGTCCGTATCGAGCCCGAGTTTCACTTTGAGTATCTTGTAAGGTGCAGCCTCTCGCACTTTCTGCCGCACCATATCCGCCGTGTCGATGCCGATGGTGAAGGATGTGTGGGGCGTATCGGCAGTGTTGTATCCCCATATCCGGTGCCACGGTTGGTTCATGAGTTTGCCCAAGAGGTCGTGCAGCGCTATGTCAACCGATGCTTTGGCTGCCGTGTTTTTCGGTGCAAGCTGGTCGATATAAGCGAGCATATCGGCCGTATGGAAAGGGTCGTTGAATCCCGAAAGGTCTACCCGGTCCAGAAACGTCCTTACGCTTTCGTGCGACTCGCCCAAATACGGTGGCATGGAAGCCTCTCCGTACCCGACTACTCCATCGTATTCCAGCTCGGTAAGGACAACAGGTGTGGTGCTGCGCGAACCGGCAGCGATGGTAAACACGTGCCGGAGCTCAAGGGTGTAGGGACGGTATCTCAGGGTAAATTTGCCGGATTTTCGCAAGGTTGTTTGCATGGTTGTCGGTGTTTTTTTGTGTGGCCTAATAGAATGGGTTTGTTGATACGGATTGCAAACCAGGGTCCTCCTGCCCAATGTACCTTCGTGCACTTACCAAGGTGCGCGATTGGAAGTCGCTATAATTGGGTGCACTTGGGAGCATGCTGTTGATGCGTACCGTGCCGGCAGCATGAATAAACTCGCCGTTTCCCAAGTATAGCGCTACGTGGGTAATGCGTGCGTCGGGCGACCGTCCGTTGCCCGAGGCAAAAAAGAGCAAATCAGCCGGGCGCAGGTTTCGGAGCGCTTTGTCCGTGTCTAGTTCGCCTGCCGACAAGATATCAATTGGCTCACCAGCGAGTACCTGTTGAGACGCATCCCGTGGAATGATGACACCGTTCATGAAAAAGGCTGTTTTGGTGAAGCCACTGCAGTCAACACCTTTCACCGAAGTGCCCCCCCACAGATAAGGGACACCCATCATGGATTTGGCAATGTCCAGTACGTTTCCGGCGGTTACATCACGGGTGCTCAGCCACTCGTCAAAAGGACGGGCCAATTTATTGTCGATGTAAGCTAGGCGTCCATCCGGATATTGTACCTGGTAAAAGCCAGCCGACTGGTCCAGGGCAATCAGTAAATCGCCCATCACCAAGTCCGATACGCGCAGCGATTGGATGTCGGGCTGAGTGTAGGAGTGCCCGAAATCGGCTGTAAAGATGATTTTCTTCGCCGATTTCCACTGCTTCGCTTGGTTGGCAGCCAAGGGCGTAACGGACGATGTGCTCACCCATGCGATGTATCCTTCTGGTGTGCGGACGCGGTAGTAGCCATCCTGCCGCTGCAGCAAATCAACCGTGGTGCCCAATAAGACCTGCGACGCCAATTCGGCCTGGTTCCGCGGCATAACCCGCAAGTTAGCTACGGAGAGATTGACTACGCCCGAAACATTCTCGCCCACACTGCTATCGGGCAATAGATTTATCGTTATATTTGTTTCGGAGATGTGATAATCGGCAAGCCTTTGGGAGAACAGCTTCAGCGCCTCCGCTTCCGTCGTGGTGATTGTGTAGGAGGGCGTTGCGTTGTCCAGTCGCTGCAACTCGAAAAGAGCCGTACGTTTGTCTGGGGCATGTTGGGTTTTTATTTCTTCAACTATTTGCGTGATTTTGCTGTATTCGTCCGAATCCTGCAAATCGACTTGCGCATAAACTGTTAGACCGAAAAAGCAGTAAAATAATGGTAACATAAATGTATAGTGGGTTTTCATCATTGGGTGCGTTTCATACGAAGTTAAGCGATAATTCGTTATTGTACAATTTTTTATGATAAAAATCACCTTTACGGATAAAATACTGCATGAACGTGCATGTCGGCGTTACCTTTCGGTACGGAAAGCAATAGGCTATAAGTCTGCACGCTTAGTGCAAACCGCAAATAGCAAACCGCAAAAAACACAGAAAAATGATCGATAGGAGAACATTTATAAAAGCAGGCACCATCGGCGCTTCGGTACTTTCGATAGGCGGGCTTGCAACGGCCGGCGGTGCCGGGGCACGCACGAGCGGTGCTATCAACAAGCCCATTGTGATCTCCACATGGGATTTCGGTGTGGCTGCCAACCGTGCCGCTTGGGCGGTGTTGAAGAACGGCGGGGCCGCACTGGATGCAGTGGAGGCCGGTGTACGCGTGCCGGAAGCTGATTTATCAAACTTAACGGTCGGTAAAGGGGGATATCCGGATCGCGACGGCCATGTTACGCTTGATGCGTGTATCATGGACGATCAAGGCAACTGTGGTTCCGTTGCCGCGTTGGAGCATATCGCCCATCCGATTTCAGTGGCACGATTGGTGATGGAGAAGACCCCCCACGTGATGCTTGTAGGTGACGGCGCTCTGCAGTTTGCCCTGCAAAATGGGTTTGAGAAAGAACAGCTCCTTACGCCGAAAAGCGAAGCCGCTTGGAAGGCTTGGCTCAAAGAAGGCAAATACGAGCCCGTTGTCAATATAGAAAATAAGTCGTTTACCACCGATAAACTGCCCGGTAACCAGTATAACCACGATACGATCGGCATGTTGGCGCTTGATAGCGATGGTAACCTCTCGGGGGCGTGCACAACCAGTGGTATGGCGTTTAAAATGCGTGGCCGGGTGGGTGATAGCCCCATTATCGGGGCCGGATTGTATGTGGATAACGAAGTAGGCGGTGCTACGGCAACGGGGGTAGGCGAGGAGGTAATCCGCACGGTAGGCAGTTTCTTGGTGGTTGAGCTGATGAGGCAGGGGCTATCTCCGCGCGATGCTTGCCGTGAAGCGGTGGAGCGCATCATCAAAAAGAAGCCCGAAACCGCCAAGGAAATCCAAGTTGGCTTTCTGGCGTTGAATAAACAGGGTGAGTACGGAGCGTTTTCGCTTCAGAAGGGCTTTTCATATGCTGTCTGCGACGCGCAACAGCAAGACTTGCTCGTGGATGGGGAACATGTTTTCTGATAGGACGATTTGACGATGGAGCCCGGATTTGGTGGATGTAGGGAGCCCGGTGAGTATCTGTTTTCTGGTTAGACAGGAGAGTCGGCAAAAAGCAAAAGGCAAAAAAGCAAACAGCAAACAGCAAAAAGCAAACAGCAAGAGGCAAACAGCAAAAAAGCAAAAAATGGTAGCAACGTTTGGAGGTGGGTGCTTTTGGTGCACCGAAGTGATTTTTCAGCAACTGGCAGGGGTTGCGCATGTGCGCCCGGGTTATATGGGTGGCAACCGTGCACATCCTACCTATGAGCAAGTTTGTAGCGGAGCCACGGGGCACGTGGAGGTGGTACAGATTGACTATGACGAGCAAACCGTGGCTTACGAAGCACTCTTGGCGGTTTTCTTCAAAACACACGACCCCACTACCCCTAACCGACAGGGTAATGATGTGGGCACACAATACCGGTCGGCAATCTTCTACCATGACGAAGAGCAGCGTATGGCAGCGGAGGCGTTCATCAGCCAACTATCGGCCCATGAAGTGTACGACGAGCCGATCGTTACCGAGGTTGTCCCGGCCCAACCTTTTTATGAAGCGGAGGACTACCATCACGATTATTTTAACAATAACCCGCAAAATCCGTATTGTGCGGCAGTAATCGCCCCGAAACTTCAAAAGTTCTTGAAAAGCCGGGGTGGTTAGGTCACTTCTACCCAATAGATGAAGAATGCTAAACCAAATTATCGAATAAGGAGCCGCGTGGTTTTCACGCTGTTGGTTGCAATGGTATCGGCATCGATTCGTCTAGATGCATCGCCCTACCACTATGCCCAAGTGTTGCCAGGGATAGACAAACATCACGCGATGATCAATCAGGCAACCAAAGATCCTTTCGGGATGGTGTGGATGCTGTCGGGTGGATTGATTTCCCGTTTTGACGGGGTTTCTGTCATTGCTTTTGCGAAGCTATATGGCAAAGAGCTGCCGTTTTATGAAGCCGATGGTTTGCACGCCGATCCGTGGGGGCGCTTGTGGATCAGCACCCGTAACGGCCTTGTATTATTTGATTTGAATACGTGGTCGTTCGTAGACCGGGGCCATCCCTTGGGCGAGCTGGTTGGCCGACAGGTGGTTTCTTTCTTTGCTGCTGACGATGCATTCTATATAGCCGATAGGCGCGGCAATGTGTGGCTTGTGAATGAACACGGCAAGCGGGCGCTTTTCCAGTTCGATCCGTATGCTGTTTTTGAGCGCCGCCCCGTGGGTAGGTTGCTCGTGGCCGATCATGATCGGCTTTGGCTGGCCTTCGGCGATAATCTGTACGGGTATGACCTGGCGACCGGCAAACAGACTGTTTCGAGGTTTCCGGCGGGATTGTTCAGTCGCATGGAGGACCTGATGCCTGTGGCTGGCGGGGTATTGGTCCGGATTTACTCGCAGGGCTACTACGTGTGTGATGGAGAGGCATTCCGTGCGTTGCCGCGGTCTATCTTCCGCACAACCGATTTTACCAACTGGAACCACTGGTCGTTTGAAACAAAAGACAAGGTGGTCATTTTCCATGAGACCCAATATTTCGAATTTAGCCGGGATACCGCGTTCCGGCTATTGACCTCCGGTACCCACCAATTCAACGAACACATCCTGTACAAACGGCTCAATGGGTGGCAACGGGCTGGCGACGAATGGTTGTTATGTACCGACCATGGGTTGTACAGCGTATTTCCGGCAAAGTTAAAGTTCGATTTCATTGATTGCGGTAGCGCGCGGGGCATGATGAAGCAGCATGGAACTTATTATTTCGGCGGCTACGGCTACCTCGATGCACTACCCGAGGGAGGCGAGGTAGCGCCGTTTACCCAAGCGCCGGAAAACAATTACTATGCGTTCCTCGCTTTATCGCCCGACACGACCTGTATTGCATTGGAAGGTGATTTCCTCACGTATTTCGTCCGTGGCAAGTTGGTTCCTGCCCCTCTCCATGTTCCACCTGGAACCGGCGAACGTTTCACGGGGATGGCGTATTGTGTAGTCAACTATGCATCCGATACGCTTTTGGTTGGCACGTACAATGGGATATGGAAATACGCCCGGCAGACGGGGGAAGTAATGCCCTTGGTATGCCCCGCATCGGGGTTCTTCAGCCGCGGCATGCGTGTGCAATCGCTGTCGGTGCATAACGGGGGCATTTCATTTACCACGGATCGGGGCTTTTTTACGTGGGAGAACGATCATTTCCGCAAAGTCTATCCCGCTGGCCACGTTGATTTGAATGTTTATACCCACGTGCGGCACGACGACACGGTTTATCTGGCGACGAAAGGCCAAGGGCTTATTATGATCGATAACCACGGCCACCCCAGCCAGATGATCAATGTGGAGAATGGCATGGCAAGCAATACCGTGTATCAGATGGCCTGGGTGGGCGGAGCATTGTTCATGGGTACCCACGAAGGCTTATCGGTACGGGAAAACGGTAGGATTTTTAACTATTACCATACCGACGGACTGCCGTTCGAAGAGTTCAACCACCAGGCAACCTTTTACGATGCCGAAACGGATCGGCTATTTATGGGGGGCATAGGTGGCTACATCTCGTTTGAGCCGGAGCAGTTGCTGCGGGCTGCGGATGTCGTTATTCCCAGTCCGCAACTTGCCGCTATACGGCTCGGGATTCGTTCCAATCGCTACGTAGAAAACTATGGGCGGCAACAGTTGGGCGATACGCTCGAGCTCCCATCGGATGCAGCGTGGTTTTCGATGGATTTTGCACGCCCCGATTCGTACCGCCAAGTATATCGGATGTTGTTTAAGATCGTGCCGTTAATGAATGAGTACCAAGAAATGCCCGCTTCGGCACAGATTAATCTGTCGGGCTTATCTGCAGGCGAATACCACGTGTCGGTAAAGATGGAGGCCGCCAACGGCGGTGGCGTGGCATCCGAGCATACGTGGCTGGTTTCCAAGGTGCCTGTTTTTACGGAAACGCTGACTTTCTACGTGTCATTGATCCTTTTTATTGGCGGCGTGTCGGGCTATATCGTGTACGAACGGGCGCGAAAAGTCAAGGGTGAAGAACGGCTCCGGAAACGGATCTCGCGCGATTTGCACGACGAAGTGGGCGGATTGCTGACGGGCATATCTATGCAGACAGACCTCCTTCGCCTTAAAGATGGCCATACCCCTTCCATCGAATCGATTGGGAGCTATAGCCGGGAAGCTATCCAAATGATGGACGATATCATCTGGGCCGTGGATTCGCGCAACAACCAGCAAGGTAGCCTGAGTGACCGTATGAAGTTCCTTGCAGCTCAATTGCTGGAGCCGACGGACGTCGTGGTCAATTTCGACATCGACCAGCGGGATGACCGGAAAATTTCGCAGAAAATACGGCAGAATCTCTACTTGATTTTCAAAGAAGCCCTACATAATATCTGCAAGCATTCCACGGCGAAGACCGTCTATATCAAACTACACCACACGGGTAGCCACATAGAATTGGTTGTCCGCAACGATGGCACCGGCAAGCACCAAGCGGAACGGCTTACCGGCCGTAAGGGGCATGGCCACCGCAATATGCAATTGCGTGCCGAACAGCTTGGCGGAACGTTTACGGGTGGGCCGGATCATGCTGGCTATCAAGTGTCGGTCGTGGTACCCACCCGTAGTCGTTTTTTCGCGAATCCCTTTAACTATTTGGGCTAGTCATGGACACGTGGGTAATCGCTTTCGGGATGGTGGGTATTATATTCAGTGCATTGGGTATTGTACTACGGGCCATCGATTACCAACGGCGGCGAGAACTGGCCGAGCTGTTGCTCAGCGTGGCTTTGTTTGCCATTATGTGGTACGCCTTCATCTACATCATGATACTCACGGGCTACGTGGCGCGTATTCCCAACCTCTACAACAAAGGTATTCCGATGTATTACTTGGTCGCACCCTGCGCATATTTCTACGTGCAGCTTAAACTGCAGCAAACGCACAAGCTGCCACGCCATTGGTATCTCCATTTAATCCCGTTTATAGTCGGTCTCATCGATATTATGCCGTATGCCATCGCCAGCGCCGCCGAAAAACAAGCGCTTATGGCACGGTTGGTAAGCAACATACGTACAGGATTTGAGCATGAGTATGGATTTATCAACCAGCAGTGGCATTACGTGGCCCGGTTATTATTGGCATTTGTTTATTTGTTGGCACAATGGCGTTCGTTGTTTATGGCAGATACGGAGGATGGCAGGATATCCAAGCGGCTTCTATTTTCATTGTATATGCTTACGATCATCTATTCGCTGTTTGTCGCAGTGCAGGTGAGCATGGTGCTGAATATATTGTTTAACCGCGTACAGGCATCCTACATCCTGAAAGATGCCCACCAGCTCATTTGGGTAAGCGCACTTTACCTCCTATTCAGTATATGGGTGTGTTTTGGAGCTCGGCTTCGGCCCCGGAGGTAGTCGTTACTGTTTTGGAAAACTACCCCAAACGGGTAGTACAACCGTTTTCGAAACCAATTACCTTTACACCATCATTGAAAAACACTATTCCTGTCGCATTGGAATAATTTTACACTACTTTATGAAAACGGATAGATTCAATCTGGTTATCATTGAAGATAACCTAATGATTATGAAGATGCTGGAGGGGTATTTCAGGGCCACATCTGCTTTTAACCTATTATTTTCCGCCACTTCAACCGAAGCCTTTATCGACACGTGGGAAGACCAACGTATCGATGTCCTGCTTTGCGACATCGGTTTGCCTGGCAAGTCGGGCATCGAAGCAACCTGGTATGTGAAGCGTAAATCGTCGGCAACCCAGGTGGTCATGTTCACGGTATTCGAAGATAAGGAAACGATTTTCCAAGCCCTTTGCGCGGGGGCCTCGGGCTATCTACTCAAAGACACGCCGATGGCCAAGATTGAAGAGCAGTTGCTGGAAGTGATGGATGGCGGTTCTGTGATGAGCCCGCAGGTAGCTCGGATGGTTGTCGGTTATTTCAATCCGTTATTGGATAAGAAAGAGAATAACGAAATCGACCGGCTTACTCATCGGGAAATCGAGATTGTATCCATGCTGCAACACGGAGCCACTTACCGAACCGTTTCGGAGCGGCTTTTTATCAGCGTTGATACGGTGAAATTCCATATACGCAATATTTATAGTAAGTTACAAATCAATTCGCGATCCGAGTTAATCAACAAGTTCTAAACCACCAAACCACTGTCCAATTACCGTATTTTTGAAGAACTACCCGTATGGGTGGGAAAACTTACGGTCACATCCCGTACTTTTGCAAATACCTGGATGAAAAACAATATATGGTCTCAAATACAAGGACGTTAGCGATTATCGAAGACAGGCAGGTTATTCTCGACTCACTCACTGTGTTCTTTGAATCTTCCGAGCGATTCGAGTTGATACTCACGGCCGACTCTGCCGAGCAGTTCATGGAGCGTTGGGGAGACGAACGAATCGATTTGTTACTGTGTGACATTGGGCTGCCGGGTAAATCGGGTATCGAGGTGGCGTGGTATACCAAGCGGCGTTCGTCGTCGACGCAAGTGGTGATGTACACTGTTTTTGACGATAAGGATGCCATTTTCCAAGCACTCTGCGCGGGTGCGTCTGGCTATCTATTGAAAAATACGCCGTTGCCCCAAGTTGAAGAACGATTGATAGAAGTGTTGAACGGTGGGTCGGTGATGAGCCCCCATGTGGCACGGATGGTTATCAGCCATTTCAACCCCCATTTGGATAAGCCGTACGCACCGGATGCAGAGCGACTGACACCACGGGAAATTGAAATTGTTTCCCTACTGCAAGATGGCCATTCGTATAAGCAAGTGGCTGCGCAGCTATACGTTAGCGTCGATACCGTAAAATATCATATCCGTAATATATACGGCAAGTTGCAGATCAGTAGCCGTACAGAACTGATTAATAAATATAAACGGCCAACGTGACGGCTTAACATGCATTCCGGCCAATACCAGATTTCCCCATGTTGCGGTGGTAGAACGCAACGCTGGTATTGTTGCCGGGTGCATGTTTTTTGTTATCCCACCTAGTTTTTCCCTTCCGTCCCGCTCAGTGATTTTTGGATATTTTGTCCAAGAGAAAGTCATTTTTATTTGCTGGCCATGCTGATCTTAGGCTGAATTAAAACTACCCTTTTCAGGTAGTTTATTCCTAAACGGAATATTTTAACTTTGTTAGTGAATTGTTTTCTACTCGGATTAACTACTTTTTGATAAACCTACGAACTATGGAAAATTCAGATTTACAGTTGAAGGATACCGATATCGCCACTGCCGTGGCGTATTATGGAGAAACCGAATTGCTTGACTTTATAGGCATTACTCGCATTCAGGAATACCTGGCTTTGGTACTAGCGGATCAAGACGGCACCGGCGAGGCGATGGGGCTCTGGGCCAAAGTCTTCTTGCATCAGCGTGTTGCTTCCGCTAAAGTAGAGTTAGGTGACAAATACAAGATGACAGTCCAAGCTGATTTTGTGGATAACAATGGTAACGAGGTGGTTATCGTTGTACGGATGGATCGGATTTTGGGACTGCTTTTTCAGCAGCGAGCAGCAGAGGTTGCATAGCTTGCCGCTTCGAACTATCTTGAAAACCACCCATTCGGGTGGGAAAACGTGTTCCTTGGGGTGATAGTTTTGTAGCCGTAAAACTTACATAACTACCACATGAAAGCATCCCATGGAGCCCGCTAACTATTACCTAGCCATTGTAGAAGACAAGCCGGTTATTCTTGATGCATTACTTGCGTATTTTTCGTCGTCGCCGAATTTCAATCCAATTTTAGCCGCGGAGTCTGCCGAGCAGTTTATTGAAAGCTGGCAGGAGCAGCGCATCGATTTGTTGCTGTGCGACATCAGTCTTCGGGGGAAGTCAGGTGTTGAAATAGCGTGGTATGCGAAGCGGAAATCCTCCACCACGCAGGTCGTCATGTTTACTATGTTTGACAACAAAGAGACCGTATTCCAGGCACTGTGTGCCGGGGCTTCGGACTACCTGCTCAAGAACACGCCTTTGCCGCAGGTCGAAGCTCGTCTGTTGGAGGTGCTTCGCGGCGGTTCGGCAATGAGCCCGCAAGTGGCCCGGATGATCCTTGGACATTTCAATGCACTTGCCAACGATGCTGTCGGTATCGGTGGCGAACAACTCACCCCGCGTGAAACGGAAATCATTTCCCTGCTGCAAAAAGGGGGGGGCTATAGACAAGTAGCCGAACAACTTTCTATCAGCGTGGCTACCGTGAAGTTCCATATAAGGAATGTGTATGGGAAGTTGCAGTTGAATAGCAGGGATGGATTGGTAGGGAAGTATGGATGGATGGGATAAATATCGAAATACAACAAATGAATGTTACCGGAAATAAGAAGAGAACAAAGATGAGTAATAAGCTGGTCGTTTTTATGCGGACGTTGATGGTATGGGGAATGGTCGTGATGTTAAGTGCTCCGACCGTTTGGGCGCAAGTGACACCTACTATTGGTACATCGTCGGGTTCACTTTCCTATGTGAAAGTAAACGATGGGCAAGAGGTCGATCCGGGGCTGACGATAACGGGTACGGCCATTACTTGGGTGACAGGGGGTACAGTGACTATTGGGAATGCACAGTCGGGGGATGAATTGATTTATGCCAATGGCGGAAACGTTAACGGCTCTTTTTCGGGGACTACACTTACTTTAACGTCGGTGGGCAATGTCAACAAAGAGGATTTTCAAGCTCGACTAAGAACGATAAAGTTCAAAGCTGGTGGAGGAGGTAATCCGAGTACGGCGCAGCGGACGATTTCGTTTTCGATTAATATTTCGGCTAATAAATCAGGAGCTACATTAGCAGAACTTGGCATAAGAGGTACCGGTCTTGCTGCCAACGGGACCGTAATTCCGTTTGGTACCGGTAATACTCCCGATCCGCGTTGGACGGTCCGAGTCGCACCGAGCGGGTCTTTTGGCCCTGCTTATAGAAATGAGGTCGTAGACACTTGGACGACGAATAATCCTAATGTTGCTCAAGCAGGCGCATGGATCGTACCACAACCTGGCAATGTGAATGCTCCAGGTAGTCAAGTAAACGACTATCGTCTCACTGTCAATTTCACCAATCTCAACCCGTCGTCGATCAACATTTCAGGGACTTGGGCCTGTGATAACACACCACAAGGTATTTTTGTAAATGGTGTTAATACGGGTCATGGCGGGTCAACGTTCAACTCGGCTCCTACTCCTTTTTCAATCACCTCCGCACATAATCTGGTATCTGGCCAAAACACGTTTGATTTCAGGGTTAAGAATGAAGGGGAGACTTTAAACCCTGCGGGTATAATTGTAAAGATCAATTCCATAACGGCCACTGGAAGTGCATCCGGCAGTCGTACTATCAATGTTGCACCGGTACATGCAGGAAATTCTGCCGTCGCAGTATCCCCCGCAAGTGTGATCGCCAACGGGGCTAGCTATTCGACGGTGACGGTAACGGTGAAGGATGCTGCCGGTACGGCCATCACGGGCCTGGGGTCGGCGGCATTCAACCCACAACTGATGGTGGCAGGAACCCCGAGTGGAACAACCACATTTACCGACTTCACGGAGGACGGCGCCGGGGTTTATACATTCCGTGCAAAAAATACCGCTACGCAGTCCGGGACTGTCCGGGTCACTGTCAATGGCGTACAGATCACACAGCAGCCAGCATTGGCATTTACTGCACAGGTCGTAAACGCAGGCCACTCCACAGTCGTATCCAGTCCGGCGAGTGTGGTGGCAGATGGCGTAACCACATCAATGGTAACGGTTACGGTAAAGGATGCAGATAACCAGCCAATTCCCGGCACGACTGTAACGCTGGCTCAAAATGCTGGCGGTAATTCCCAAATTTCGGCGGCAAGCGGGCTCTCCAATGCGAGCGGAGTGGTCACGTTCACGGTTACCAATACCAAAGCAGAGACCGTAACGTATACGGCAACGGCAGGCGGAACGGAATTGAATACAGATCAGGTAACGGTTATATTTACCACCGGACCTGCAACTAAATTTCAAGTACTAATGCCGGGGGAAACGGCAGCACCGGGAACACCTACCGGAAAAACCGGTACCCCTACCATACAAACTGCAGGAGATGTGTTTGCGTTGACAGTAAATATTGTAGATGCAAACTGGAATATAGTCGCGAACGCAGACGCCGGTGTCAAATTAGCTAGCAATGATGCAAAAGCAACACTTGCTGATGGAACGACTTTGTTGCCCAATTTGGCCTTGTTTAATGTTCAGGACGGCACAGAAACGCTGAATATTATTTTTAAAACGGCGGGTACCGATAGATGGATAAGTGTCTCGGATATCGTTATACCTGGTTTTGGTTCCATTCAGGGGGCTGATACCGAAGTTATTCACGCAGGAATCAATGCCATTGAAAGGATAAGCGGAAACGGACAAACAGGGGTGGTTGCGACGGAGTTAGATAATCCGTTTGTTGTTAAAGCTGTTGATACGTATGGTAATCCTGTTCCGGGTGTTACGGTTTTGTTTGCTATTGGAGACACTCCTCCTTTGTCAAGCGGGCAAGCTTTGGATGAGGCATCTGTTGTTACGGACGCAGATGGTTTGGCCGCTGCCAAATTAACTCTGGGCGACAAGAGCGGTGATTACACCGTGCAGGCTGATTACATCGGAAATGCTCCCGATGGATTTATCGACTTTACGGCAACGGCAGCACCGGGGCCCGCTGATGCAGATAAGAGCACGATTGTTGCCGACCCTACCAGTATGACCACGGACGGTTCATCCATAATTACCGTGCAGTTGAAGGACGCGGCGGGCAACAACCTGGCGGCTTCTGCGGGCGCGGTTGCGCTGAGCACGACCATCGGTACACTGGGTGCGGTTACGGATAACAACAACGGCACGTACACGGCCACGCTGACCTCGGCAGCGACGGGCACGGCCACCATCACGGGTACACTGGATGGCACGACCATCACGGATAACGCCACGGTGAGCATCACGGTGGGTGCAGCTTCCGCTGCCATCACTACCATCACGGCTATTCCGCCGAGCATGACGACTGACGGCTCATCGACCATCACGGTGCAGCTGAAGGACGCGGCGGGCAACAACCTGGCGGCTTCTGCGGGCACGGTTGCGCTGAGCACGACCATCGGTACACTGGGTACGGTTACGGATAATAACAATGGCACGTACACGGCTACGCTGACCTCGGCAGCGACGGGTACGGCCACCATCACGGGTACACTGGATGGCACGACCATCGCGGACGACGCCACGGTTACGATCGGTGTGGGCTCCGCTTCCGTTGCCACCACTGAGATCACGGCTTTCCCGACAAGCATAACCACGGACGATTCATCCATAATTACCGTGCAGCTGAAGGACGCGGCTGGCAACAACCTGGCGGCTTCTGCGGGCACGGTTGCGCTGAGCACGACGGTTGGTACATTGGGCACGGTTACGGATAACAACAATGGCACGTACACGGCCACGCTGACCTCGGCAGCGACGGGTACGGCCACCATCACGGGTACGCTGGATGGCGCGACCATCGCGGACGATGCCACGGTTACGATCGGTGTGGGAGCGGCGGCGGTAAGTACTACGACAATCACGGCTATTCCGCCGAGCATGACCACGGATGGCAATAGTACCATCACGGTGCAGCTGAAAGACGCGGCTGGCAACAATCTGACGGCTTCTTCGGGCACGGTTGCGCTGAGCACGACGGTTGGTACGCTGGGCACGGTTACGGATAACAACAATGGCACGTACACGGCTACACTGACGTCTACTGCTACGGGTACGGCCACCATCACGGGTACACTGGATGGCACGACCATCGCGGACGATGCCACGGTTACGATCGGTGTAGGGGCAGCGGCTGTGGCCACTACCACGATCACGGCTGTTCCGCCGAGCATGACCACGGATGGCAATAGTACCATCACGGTGCAGCTGAAGGACGCGGCTGGCA
>NZ_JBHEUZ010000008.1:0-213355 GCF_041925275.1 Parapedobacter sp. 2B3
AAACCTGAAAGACCTATACCCACAGAACTATAAAAATAATCTTCAGGAATCAAACCTGTAGTTGGTCGGGCGGATACGTGCTCACATCAGTATAGCCGTCAACTCAATCGTCGTATTTAACAATTTTGAAATGGGGCAGATGGCCTTCGCCTTTTCGGCAATCTCACCAAATTCCGATTCGGAAATCCCCTCAACCGTTCCTTTCAAATCCAGCTGTATGGATGTGATGCTTCCATCTTCAAACGTCACTTTAGCCTCCGTGTGGAGGTGACCGGGCGTGTACCCTTTCTCACTGAGTAAAAAACTGAGTTGCATGGTAAAACACCCCGCATGCGCTGCTCCGATCAACTCTTCAGGGTTCGTCCCTACCCCGTCTTCGAACCGCGTCTTGTAGGAATAAGCGGTTTTGTCCAATACGGTGCTTTGCGTGCTGACGGTACCACTGCCATCTTTTCCGGTACCCTTCCAATGGGCACTTGCCTTTCTGGTAAATTTCATCGTTATCGTGTTTATACGTTATAAGTTATTCAGAAAACACCCAATGCCATGAATTGTTTATAAATTCGCAAGATGGACAGGTTGATCTATTTCGACAACAATGCAACCACGCCGTTGGACCCCAACGTACTGAACGCGATGATGCCGTATTTTACCACCCATTTTGCTAATGCGTCAAGCCTCACGCACCGTGCGGGCCGCTTGGCGGCGGCAGCGGTAGACGGCGCGCGCGAACAGGTTGCTGCGCTTGTCGGTGCATCGGCTAGGGAAATCACGTTTACCTCGGGCGCCACGGAAGCCATCAACATGGCCATCAAAGGTGTCTTCGAACACTACCACCGCAAAGGCAAACACATCATCAGCTGCCGCACCGAACACAAAGCGGTATTGGACACCCTCGCCTATCTTGAAAAAAAAGGTGCCGAGGTTACCTATCTGCCCACCGACAGCGACGGCCGCATCGATTTAGACGCATTGGATTCGGCCATCCGTCCGGATACGATTTTGTTGGCACTCATGTATGCCAACAATGAAACCGGCATAATCCATCCCATAGCCCGTATCGCCGAACTTTCCGATAAACACCAAACCTTATTTTTCTGCGATGCCACCCAGGCGATTGGAAAAGTGGGGGTCGACGTCAGCGGCACAGGGCCCGACTTGCTCTGCCTGAGCGCCCATAAGCTCTACGGTCCGAAGGGTATCGGTGCGCTATATATCCGCCGCCGTAGCAAACGTATACAGACCGGGGCATTATTGCACGGTGGCGGGCAGGAAAACAAACTCCGTGCTGGCACACTGAATGTACCCGGTATCGTGGGATTGGGGAAAGCGGCCGAAATAGCCCGGCAGCAACTTACCGAAGAGGCACCGCGCCTTACCGCACTACGCGACACATTGGAAACGGCACTGCGCAAACTACCGGCTACCGCGATAAACGGACAAGGCGCACCGCGGCTACCGCACGTGAGCAATATTACGTTCAGGCACCTCCGGGCTGATCAAATCATGTTCAGCGTGCCGGATATTGCCCTGGCTTCCGGCTCGGCGTGCGTGAGTGGCACACGCGATCCATCCCACGTATTGATGGCCATGGGGCTTTCAGCACCCGACGCCCATGCGTCGTTGCGGTTCAGCCTAGGCCGGTTCAATACCGAAGCGGAAGTAAACGCCGCCATCGGGAAGCTCACCACGGTGGTGAACCAGTTACGGGCTTCCTCGCCCATCTGGCAACTGCACGAGGCCGGGCTGGTGGAATAACGCTCGTATTTAGGTACGAATCTTGTTGAAGCTATTTTTATTTTTTACGTATTGGCTACTGACAACCACATCTTAATCATCGGTGCTTTCGATCGCTTCAACTACGGCGACCTCCTGTTTCCGCTCGTCATTGAAGCGCAACTGGCTACATACGGACACGCTTTCGATGTCCGTTACTTCGGTATCATCGAAAGCGACCTCAATGCGTTGGGGGGCAAACCCACCGACGATATACAGGCATTCTACCGGGCCTGCCGGGAAAGCACGGGGCATACCAGCGTCATCGTCGCTGGCGGCGAGGCGGTGGCGGTTACATGGAGCTCCCTGCTATTGGCATTGAGCAGCATGTTTAAGCGCACACATCGCTTCCATCACCACCTGAACAAGATCGTTGACCTCAATGCATTCGCCAAACGGAAACTACACGGACAGACCGAACTGCCCTTTGTCTTCACCGCGTCGGACTTCGCTGGCGTTGACCGGGTAATTTTCAACTCACTGGGAGGTTCGGAAATCGATCCGGCCACCTTCGACCGATTTGGTTCGCTCCGCGACAAGCTGCGCGGGGTCGACTATTTTGCCGTGCGCGACCAAGCCACGCAACGTAACCTCGCCGAGCAGGGTGTCGACACGCACTTGTACCCCGATTCGGCCATCCTCATGTCCAACTTTTATCCTACGGCGCAGCTTGCCGAGCGGGTATCTCAACAGGTAGCCGAATACGTTGCCCAAAACCGGCACCGTTACCTGTTCTTCCAGGTGAAGAACAACCACGCCAAAGCAAACGAACAGCTCATCGCCCGGCAACTGGATGCCATTGCTACCCAAACAGGCCTCCACCTGTGCCTCTGCCCCATCGGTAAAGCGCTGAACCATGACGACCACCTCGCCCTGCAACGCATTGCCCCTTTACTGGCACATCCCAATACCTTATTTGATGAAGTGACCATCTGGGATATCATGTACCTTATCGCCAACGCCGGTGTTTACGCGGGCACCAGCCTGCATGGGGCTATTACGGCCATGAGCTATGCCGTGCCTTATGTGGGTATCGCGGTACCAAAGCTACATAGTTACCTCACCACCTGGGGCGTGGATGGAATAAACCGCACCGTACCTTTAAGGGAAATACATGAAGGGGTCGACCGGGCGCTGGCCGCCGACCGCACGGCACTGGAACGCTCACGTAACCGACAGATAGAAGCCGCTCAGGCTTCGTTTTCATATATCCAACAATTGGTTTTTTCTTAACAAGCACGGCGTGAATAGACACATCCTAACACCTGAAGTACAGCGCTATTTAAGGGAGCACGAGCAAAGCGACCCGGCAACGGTGGCCTTGCAGAAAAGTCCGTTTCCGACGGTCTCACCAGCCGAACTGGCGCAGCAACTGGATAGCCGCCAGCGTTGCCGTAAAAAGTTGCCGATATGGTATGACACGCCGGGCATCTACTATCCCGAAAAGCTGTCCATCGAGCAAGCATCCTCGCAGGTTACGGCAACCCACAAAGCCGGCATCGTACCCAAGGGATCGCGGGTTATTGACCTCACCGGCGGCTTCGGCGTCGATAGCCTCTTCTTCGCGCAACGGGCAGCGGCAGTTACCCATTGCGAAACCAATGCCGGCCTTTCCGAAATCGCTGGTCACAACGCATCCGTACTGGGGGTGACGAATGGCACGTTCATGGCCACGGATGGGCTCCGGCACGTGCAAAACGTGCCGGAAGATACGTTTGATGTGGCTTACATCGATCCGTCGCGCCGTGTGGCGCAGCGCAAGGTGTTCCGGCTGGAAGACTGCGTGCCCGATGTGGTTGCCAACCAGCACGAACTACTCCGAAAAGTACCGCAACTGATTGTTAAATCCGCGCCCTTGCTGGATATCACGGCCGCCCTGCAGGTCCTGGAACATGTAAGCGCGGTGCATATCATCAGTACCGGCAATGAATGCAAGGAACTCCTGTTTGTCATGGACCGCGCACATAGCGGCGAACCGCAGCTCGTGGCCACCGCGTTGACAGCGGATACGGTCGCGTGGTTTGCGTTCATGCCTGCTGAAGAGCAAACGGCAACCCCCACATTCGGCGCGCCCGCCGGATACCTCCATGAGCCCGATGCCGCCCTGCTCAAATCGGGCGCCTTCAAATTGATAAGCACGCGCTACGGATTGCACAAACTCCACCGCCACACCCACCTCTATACCGCAAACGAACCGGACGATGATTTCATGGGGAAAATTTTCCGGATAACGGACGTGATGAGCTACGGTGATTTTAAGAAATCGAAAGTCCGGTGGCAGGGAAACGTGAGCACACGGAATTTTCCGCTCAAAGCAGAAACCCTCCGCAAGCGCCACCGCATCAGCGAAGACGGGAGCCGCCAGTTATTCTTCTGTACGGGCCCCAACGATGAGCTGTTGGTCATCTTTGCATCAAAATGCTGAGTAGGGTTTGCCCGTGATACCGTTATTGCGGTACTTTGTAACCATGCACAAACAAGTCAAGCTCTCTGCACTCGACCTTTCGGTTATCATCGAAGGTGGCGATGCCACTTCAGCCATTGCCCGCACGGTCGAAGCGGCCCGATACACGGAACAACTCGGCTATGCCCGCCTCTGGCTCGCCGAGCACCACAACATGGAAAACATTGCCAGCTCGGCCACGTCGGTGCTGATTGGCCATGTGGCCGGAAAAACAAGCAGTATCCGTGTGGGCTCGGGCGGCATCATGCTGCCCAACCACGCGCCATTGGCCATTGCCGAGCAGTTTGGCACACTCGAATCGCTCTATCCGGGCCGTATCGATCTCGGATTGGGCCGCGCACCTGGTACCGACCAATTGACTGCCGCCGCGCTACGGCGTAACAACCTCGGCACAGCCTACCACTTCCCTTCCGATATCCGTGAACTCCAGCTGTATTTCAGCGACGACAACATCGATGGCCGCGTACGGGCATTCCCGGCTGAAGGCCTAGACATCCCCATCTGGATACTGGGATCGAGTACAGACAGCGCCTATCTGGCCGCAGAACTGGGATTGCCGTATGCATTTGCTTCCCATTTTGCGCCGGCCCAGCTGCACCGCGCGATCGCCATCTACCGGCAACATTTCAAGCCTTCGGCCCAACTGGATAAGCCTTATGTACTGGCCTGTATCAATGTGATCGCTGCCGATACCGACGACGAAGCCCACGTATTAGCCACCAGCATGTACCGTATGTTCCTCGGTATCGTTACGAACACCCGCCGGCCCCTGCAACCGCCCGTACCGTCCATGGACCCTTACTGGTCGCCAGAAGTGGAGGCCGCGGTAAAACAAATGACGGCATGCACCTTCATCGGCGGGCCAGAGAGCCTGTCACAGCAGCTTACCACCTTCCTTGAGGAGACCGGCGCCGACGAACTGATGACCACGGGAAATATCTATGATCAGGGCGCGCGGCTGAAGTCATACCGCATCCTAAACGAGGTCGTTAGGGGGAATTAGCTTATCTTTGCACCAAACAATAACGAAAACCATGGGATATTGCAGCCTCGCCGAATGCATCAATGATTTGGAGCACCACGGACACCTCATCCGTATCAAACAGGAGGTAGACCCATACCTGGAAATGGCGGCCATCCACATGCGTGTATACGATGCACAGGGCCCCGCCGTGCTGTTTGAAAACGTCAAAGGAAGTCCCTTCCCGGCGGTATCCAATCTATTTGGCACGTTGGATCGCTCACGGTTCATGTTCAGGGATACGCTGGATAAAATCAAGGTGTTGGTAGACGTCAAGTCGGACCCTATGCAGGCGCTGAAAAACCCATTCCGCTATGCGAACGTCGCTACGACAGCATGGTCTGCCCTTCCCTGGAAAACGCAAAGGAACGCCCCTATTTTACACAGCACCACACGCATCAGCCAGTTACCTCAAATTGTCAATTGGCCGATGGATGGCGGCCCCTTCGTTACCATGCCGCAAGTGTATACCGAAGACGTGACCAAACCGGGTGCCATGCATGCCAACCTGGGCATGTACCGCATCCAACTGGGAGGCAACGACTATACACCGGATACCGAGATAGGGCTCCATTACCAGCTGCACCGTGGCATCGGCATACACCAAACGAAAGCCAACGAACTAGGCCAACCGCTGAAAGTAAGCATCTTCGTAGGAGGTCCGCCTGCCCATGCCTTGGCAGCCGTGATGCCGCTGCCGGAGGGGCTATCCGAGCTGACCTTTGCAGGCGCACTGGGTAACCGGCGCTTCCGGTACTTTTATGATGCGGAGGGATTCTGTATCTCTGCCGATGCCGATTTCGTGATCACCGGAACGGTCTATCCGCAGGAAAACAAACCGGAGGGCCCCTTCGGCGACCACCTGGGCTACTATAGCTTGGTGCACCCTTTTCCGTTGATGCGCGTGCACAACGTGTACCATCGCAAAGACCCCATCTGGTCATTCACCGTGGTGGGGCGGCCGCCGCAGGAGGATACGAGTTTCGGTGCACTGATACACGAAATCACGGGGTCGGCCATTCCGCAGGAAATAAACGGCCTCCACGCCGTCCATGCCGTGGATGCGGCGGGTGTACACCCCCTGCTGTTTGCCATCGGCAGCGAGCGCTACACGCCCTACGTGGAAACGCAACGCCCACAGGAAATTCTCACCATCGCCAACCAGATACTGGGCAAGAACCAGCTGAGTCTGGCCAAATACCTGTTTATCTCGGCATACCAGGATAACCCGCAACTGGACATCCACGATGTCACGGCGTTCTTAACCCATGTTTTCGAACGGATTGATTTGGAGCGCGACCTCCACTTCCACACGCAGACAACCATTGATACACTAGATTATTCTGGCGATGGCCTAAATGCCGGCTCCAAGGTTGTCTTTGCGGCAGTGGGTAGTAAAAAACGTGAGTTGGCCACCGAATTGCCCGGTGGTTTTACTTTGCCACAGCCTTTCCAGGTTTGCAAACTAGCGTTGCCGGGTGTGGTGGCCGTAGAGGCGCCTGCATATACCGACGAAGCGACGGAAAGCAGCCGGATCGAAACCTGGTGCCGCGAGGTCCACGATGCCGATTTCGCCGGCATACAACTCCTCGTGCTGTGCGATGATGCGGCGTTCACCGCCGCCAACCCCGATAATTTCGTGTGGGTCTCCTTTACGCGAAGCAATCCATCGCATGACATCCACGGCGTGGGCAGTTTTACCCGGCATAAACACTGGCGGTGCCGCGGGCCGTTGATCATCGACGCACGCAAAAAGCCGCACCACGCTCCCGAGCTCATCAAAGACGCCGAAACGGAAAAGCGCGTGGAGGCATTGGGGGCGCAAGGCGGGCCGCTGCACGGTATTATATAAAAAAGCCATCTCGCTTTAAACGAGATGGACTTTCAATCATATTAACACATTAAATCAAAAAATCAGCCTTTGTAACGGAACCACTTGACCAGTTCCTTGTAACTGGCTTTCTTGCCATACATCAAAATACCCACCCGGTAGATACGGCCCGCCACCCAGGTGGTAAGGATAAAGCCGCCCACCAGCAGCGCAAAAGACAACGCGATTTCCCATATGGGCACGCCAAACGGCACACGGACCAGCATGGCTATGGGCGAAGTGAAAGGTATCATGCTCAACCAAAAGGCCAATGGGCCGTGGGGGTCATTTACCAGTACGCCGAACGACAGGATATAGGTAAACAGCAGCGGTATGGTAATGGGAAGCATAAATTGCTGCGTTTCCGTTTCACTATCCACAGCCGAACCCACAGCGGCAAACAACGCACTGTAAAGCAGGTAGCCACCAAAAAAATAAAGTAAAAAGGTGGTGATGATGGTCTGGAAATCGACTTTGGCCAACTCCTGCGTTACCTTGCCTACCATGCCCGTTTCGGATCCGGACGCCGAGACAGCAACGCCGCCCTCCTGTAGTTGTTCCACCTGTGCTTCCATTCCGCTGCCACCCATCATCCCTGTTCCCGCAATGCTCATCAATGCCGTTGAGAGCACGATCCACAGGATAAACTGGGTAAGCCCCACCAACCCGATACCAATGATTTTTCCCATCATCAATTGGAAAGGTTTCACCGATGAGATCACCACTTCTACAATACGGCTACTCTTTTCTTCAATGATGCCCCGCATCACTTGGGCGCCGTAGAGGAAAAGGCAAATATAAACCAAGATAGATAGCGCCATGGCAATTCCCATGGCTGCACCGGCACTGCTGTCTTTCTCGCCCTCATCCGTGATTTCCTTCGCAGAAAGGCTCACATGCGGACTAATACTTTCAACGGTGGCCCGGTCGATCCCGGCTTCGGCATACGCCTTGTCGCGAAGTACCTCTTCCAACTGATCGGTCACATCGCCCTGCACACCAAAGCTGGCCGTCTCTTTTGAGAAAAGCTCCACCCGTGACGACGTTGCCACGTCCGGTGGGATAACCAGGAGGAATGTTTTGCCCTCTTCGGTGAGTATACGTTCCTTTTCGGCAGCGATATCGCCCTCCTTTTCCAAAAACGTAGTGCTCTTCGTATTTTCAACCTTCCCTGCAAAAAGGCCGCTTTGGTCGATCATGTAGACCGTCGCCTCGTTATTCTCGAAGCTCTTGGCGGTAAGATATATGGTAAGGGCATAGATCCCGATGAGAAACAGCGGCACGAGGAAAGTCACCAACAAAAAAGACTTCTTCTTTACCCGGCTGAGGTACTCGCGTTTGATGATCAGTAATATCTTATTCATGATAGGGTTTCGTTTATGGTTGTTTTGGTTTTGGCCGTGACTTGCTGCACAAAAATATCATGGATACTTGGGACTACCTCCTTGAGCTCATGGATGTGTACCAATGGGATCAAATGCACCAGTACATCATTGATGGTTTTACCGTCGGCAATCTGCAGGGTGAGCGTGGTATGGTCGGCCGTCGTTTCCTGGCCCACGATCGTAAACAGGCCTTCAACATCGGAAAGCGTCTCTTCCTGATGCAGGTATTCTACCCGGTAGGTATTTGTGCGATAGGTATTCCTGATTTCCTTTACCTTGCCATCCAGAATTTTTTTCGATTTGTTGATGAGTACAATGCTATCGCATAATTCTTCGACCGATTCCATCCGGTGGGTAGAGAAAATGATGGTTGCTCCATTGCGGTTCAGGGCGAGGATTTCCTCTTTGATAATGTTCACATTCACCGGGTCAAATCCCGTAAACGGTTCGTCAAGGATAATCAGATCGGGCTGGTGCACCACCGTGGCTACGAATTGCACCTTTTGCTGCATGCCTTTGCTGAGGTCTTCCACTTTTTTGTGCCACCAACTCTGCATCTCCATTTTCTCGAACCAGTGCTTTATGCGATCGGTAGCGTCGCTCTTCGAGAGTCCTTTCAGTTGGGCGAGGTAAAGCATCTGCTCCCCGATCTCCATTTTTTTGTAAAGGCCCCGCTCTTCGGGCAGGTAACCGATCCGGCTGATGTGATTGGGGTTAAGCCGCTCGCCATCAAAGTAAACCGCCCCCCCGTCGGGGGCCGTGATTTGGTTAATGATACGGATGAGCGACGTTTTCCCGGCGCCATTTGGGCCCAAAAGGCCGAATATACTCCCCTGCTCTACGCGCGTGGACACATCGTCCAGTGCGCGGTGGTTAGCATATTGTTTGACAATATTTTTGATCTCCAGCATCGTGTGTTGTCGTGGTTTTGCACGTATGACGCACGTACGCTGGGATTGTTACAGCCCCGGCACGGATTTTGGCTATCAATTCAACAACTCATCAAACAGCAGCGAAACATAGTACATACCGCCAACCGACGGATTGCCCCAACTGGTGGTATATAGTCTATTGCCGATATTGGTGCCGCCCAATTTCACAATGGATTTGATGGCAGGAACCTTCTTGCTTACCTGCGCGTCGAAAGTGGAGTAAGCAGGGATCATGGAATGCCTGCCGATATTGACGGCCGGCGTACCAATTGAGCCATTCCACAGGAACTCGCTTTGGTGGCGGAATGTGAGGCCAAAGCCCCAGCCCGACCGGTTGATGTCGCGATTGGAAAACCCGACGTTGAACCGATATTTCGGCGAGTTGAAAAACGTGATAAAGGCAGGGTCTTGCTCCTGCAACTCATCGTCGTTGAGCAATACGTTCTGCGTTACATTTCCGGTGAGCGTATAACCCCTTCCGATCACGTAATCCAACCCGATGCCCCAGCCCGAGTTCTTAAGCACCTGCGGTGCATTCACCGGCATACTGTATACGTTACGCCGTGTCGGGTCGCCCAAATCGGCAAGGGATCCGTTCGGGTCTTTCAATTGCACCAACACCGCAATCCCTTCGAACGTAAGGAATCGGTTGTAGTAATAGAAAAGGTCGATAAAGAACCGGTTATCGATCACACTCTTATAGCCCAACTCGTAAGTTTCCACCTTCTCCGGCTCCCAATCCTTGAATTGGTACGGGGTGATGTTGCCACTTTGCACGTCCGAGAGTGCATACACCGGGTTGGTGACCATGTTGTACCGGTCGCGGAACAGTGGCAGGCCGCCAACGAGCCGTGCTTGCGGTGTCAACAGGTCGATGTACTGGTTTTGCGTAGTCGGTATACGGAAACCCCGTTGGAATGAGGCCCTGAAATTGTGGTTGTCCGCAACGGTAAGCACCCCCGATATACGGGGGCTAAACTGCCCTTTGAAGTTCTCGTTCTTATCATAGCGCAAGGAGGCTGTCAGTTTGAAAACATCGTTGAAATTCCGGCCGGCCTGCACATATGCCCCCCACTCGCGGATGTTGAACTCCTCGTCGTTATCATCGCGGGCAAAGAGTGTCCCTTCCGAATTGAGGTCGTACACCCGGTAGTTTGCACCCGCAATCAGTTCCACGATGGCCGGATCGATTTGCTGCTTGAAATTGAACATGCCTTCGGCGTGGTACATATTGGAACGGTCCAGGAAATTGGCTCCGGCGGGAATGGCCCGCGTTTTGATATCGGCCATGGTTGCCTCAAATTCCTCCCCGCTGGGCAGGAATAGGGCATTGGCCGTTTGCAGTGCCGGTGCCATGGCATCGTCCATCCACCCGCCCCGATTGGCGCCCGCATAGGCGTTGGCAGCATTCTGGGCGATACCCACCGCCGTGCCATGGTCGGCCCCACCCTGCGTGGCCTGCTGGTAGGCCATCAAAAAGGCACCTGCATATTGGGTGTAAGCATTTCCCACGAATGTGGGTGCACCCGCACCAATAGCCGTTTGCAGGTACCGTTGGCTCATGAGGCTACCCAGCACACCGAGCGCATGGGCGTCGCCCGAATTTTCCCTCGTCGTGTATCCCCGTACGAAAAAATTGTCGCCGCGCAACTCGGCCTTATATTGGCCCATGGTGAAATTCTGGATATTGTAGCGATCGGCGGCAGTATATACGGTAGAGCCCTTACCCCAATTGGCTTGCAATATCGCCTCGACTTGATCGTTGACCCGATAATGCAGGGAAGCATTGAGCTTCAAACTTTTGGTCGGGTAGTCGGTCAATTGCTGTTCGGAATAACCCGGCGCAGCCTGGTAATACTGGGGCACCATGTTCTGGAAGATGTCGCGCGCTACGGCAACCTGCTGCAAGGGGTCGCCCCCCGCGATGAACTGCGGCAGCGTGGCGTTGCCAATTTGGGGGATCTGCGTACTGTATATCGCGCCCAGTGCCGCAGACGACCCGTTGGAACCATCGCCCGGCATGCCATTGGCATACAGTATATCATACAGGTTCGCACCTACATCGCCATACCAGTTAACGCCGTCATACGTGGCGTTGCCCTGAGTATTGCCCGTGTTGTTTTCGAGGTTGGTATTATTGGTGAAACTTTGGTCGCGGTAGTCCGTTGCCTGCCAATCATCGGCCTTGAGGTAGGCGATATTGGCCTTGAAAGCGAACTTATCATTGAACGCCTTCGCGAAACGCACGGCTACATCGTAAAATGCCGTATTTGCTTGCGTACGGTTGGAGGCACTCATCAATCCCGTTTTCACATAGGCACTCAACCCCTGGTAGGTAAAGGGTGATTTGCTATTCATCAACAACAGCCCGTTAATGGCATTGGGGCCATATAACGCCGATGCCGCGCCCGGCAGGAGCTCCACGCTTTCCACATCCAACTCAGACATACCTACCACATTCCCCACCGCGAAATTGAGGCCCGGGGCCTGGTTGTCCATGCCGTCCATGAGCTGCACCAGCCGCGTATTGCCATTGGAACCGAATCCCCGCGTATTGACCGACCGGAAGGTCAGCGATTGGGTGCTCATCTCAACGCCCTTCAGGTTCTGCAGCGCGTCATAGAAACTGGGCTGCGGGCTTTCCCTGATACCCAATACATTCAGCTTTTCGATGGAAACCGGCGATTGCATCACGCTTTCCTCTATCCGTGAGGCCGATACTACGACCTCCGAGGCCATGATGGTTTGCTCCTGCAGGGCAATGGATATCGCCGCCGATTCGGTTACCGTTACCTCCTGTGGTGCGTAACCGATGGATGATACCTGCAATGTGAGCGGCAATTGGTCGTTTACCCGCAGGGTAAACTGACCGGCATCGTTCGTCGTTGTACCGACGACCTTTCCTTTCACCTGGATACTTACCCCAACCAATGGCCGGCCCGTGGCGTCGGCAACCGCTCCTGAGAGGGTGGTCTGTGCAAAAGCAGGTAAGAAAAACAACTGGAGCGCGAATAGTGAGACGTACCATCCAAAGCGCCTAAGGGTCATCATGTGTGCCATAGCGTTCTTAGTTACAATTGGGTTACTACAATGATACAAAATATTTCACAATGTGCCATTTAGGCAATTAACATTTTTTAACACTTTGCTTGATTAAACTTTTGGGTACGGGAACACTCTCATCAATAGAAACCGGTCATACAAGGCAACCGGAAAAATAAAGGTGACAACTATTAATAAAGGGAGGACAATATGAGAAATGCAGCATTCATTACGCTTTTGATTTCAGGCATAGCCTTTTCGGCGGTAGCACAGGAACGGGCACCACGGGTATCAAAAAGTGCCGAGGAAATCGCGCAGATGCGCACCGACCGGTTGACAGAACAGCTGAGCCTGACCGAAAACCAACAGCAAGCGGTTTATGCATTGAGCTTGGAAAATGCCAAAAAGATGCAAGCCACCCACGAGGAGCGCGCAGCACGCTTGGCAGAAATGCAGAAAGCAAAGGCCGCCAAGATGGACGAACAGCGTGCGGAGATGAAAGCCTCGCAAGAGCGCTTGAACGAAATCCTCACCAGCGAACAACAAGCGTTGCTCAAGCAACAACAGGCGGAGCGCGCCGCGAAAATGAAGTCGATGCGTGAAACGCACAAAGATGGCAAGTACAAGGGGGGGCGCTCGGGAAAGAGCAAGCACGGCTTCCACAAATCCCACAAGAAAACAGACAGCGCCCGGACAACGGTGCCCGAAGAAACGAAGTAGAAGTTCATATTTTTGGTTAAGTTTGATGATGAGCGCCCATTCCGCCTTTTGGCGGATGGGCGTTTTTTTTGCTATGTTTCCTCTGTAAAATAGTTCTCAATGGCAGAGGAGAGATCGATAACCGCGTAAGCGCTCATGAGCACCAATGAAAGCGGGACGAGGCGAATAAACTTGCTTCTATAGTCAAGTTTATCTAAGTTTGTCCGGAACCAATTGAGTCACTATGCAACGGATCAGCGTCATCGGATCGGGCACCATGGGCAATGGCATTGCCCACACCTTTGCACAACATGGGTTTGAAGTCGCTTTGGTCGACATCAACGCCGCTGCGCTAGCGAGTGCACGAGCGACCATAGCGAGCAACCTGGACCGCCAGATCAAAAAAGAAACCCTCACGGAGACCGACAAGCAACTTATCCTCAACCGTATCACTACGTATACCGACCTGGCGGCGGGGGTGCGAAACGCCGACCTGGTGGTGGAAGCGGCTACGGAAAACGAGCAGGTGAAACGTTCTTTATTCGAACAGCTTGACAAGCAATGTGCCGCGCACACCATCCTTGCGAGCAATACCTCATCCATCTCGATCACCAAAATAGCAGCTGCTACGCAACGCCCGGAAAAAGTGATTGGTATGCATTTCATGAACCCCGTGCCCGTAATGAAATTGGTGGAGGTAGTCAAAGGGCATTCCACATCAACTGACACAACAGCTGAAATAACAGCACTTGCCATACAATTGGATAAAATTCCCGTAGAGGTAAACGATTACCCCGGATTTGTGGCTAACCGCATCCTGATGCCCATGATCAACGAAGCGGTCTACTCGGTTTACGAGGGAGTTGCCGACGTGGAAGCGATAGACAACGTAATGAAACTAGGCATGGCACATCCGATGGGGCCGTTGCAATTGGCCGACTTCATTGGCTTGGACGTATGCCTGGCCATACTGCGGGTGCTGTACGAAGGTTTTGGGAATCCGAAATATGCACCGTGTCCTTTGCTGGTCAATATGGTTACGGCCGGCAAATTAGGACGGAAATCGGGGCAGGGCTTTTATACGTATTGAACTGATATACGTATGGAACCAGCAGCCACATTACTCCAATCCACTCACGCCACCGGACACCACCAATTTCATGGCGTCTGTTGCACTCATGGCAAGGGGTTTCACTCGCGCTGACTTAACAACAACCACTTGTCCGGCAAATGAATAAGAATAAGGAAAATAAACAACCACTTCATCTTCCAACCCAATTTTACTTAAATCACGTTGGGTAAGAAAACCTACCTTTTTCAATCCTGTTTCGTTCACTTCCACCAAGACAGGCTCGTTGAATTTTTTCGCGTCGCCCACAAATGCCTCTGTAAAATCCTTGATGGAAGAATACAGTGTATTGAACAGCGGAATCCGATTGATTAGGTCGTTGAACCAATTGTATATCGGTGCAGTGACCACATTGGTGAATATCATCCCTACAATCACCAGCCCGATGATGACCGTCAGTATCCCCAGTCCGGGGACGTACAGCGGCCTTCCGGACTCGTCTTCCCAAAACCAGCTGCTTAGGTTGAGCGCCGAGTCGATGCTTGCTACGATCCATACGATCAGAAACAATGCGCCAGCAAGCGGCAGCACCACCAGGGTGCCCTTAATGAGGTAATTAAAAAATAAGCGTACCGTTCTATTTTTCATCTCTCTAAATTTGCTTTTTTTCGGTGATGAAGCTATCGGATTTTTCAACAGTATTCTGAAAAATCATGATGGTTTCATGTGTTAGTCGTTTGTCTAGTATCTCAAATCTCACATCTCATAATAATAAATCCGTTTGACGCGCTGCGATATGCCGGTGAGCAATTCATAAGGGATGGTGCCGATTGCTGCTGCTTGTTCCTCCATATCGTCGAACACCACCACCTCGTCGCCTACTTGGGCATGGATACCGGTTAGGTCCAGCATGGTCATATCCATGCATATATCTCCCACCGTCGGGGCTTTGGCTCCATTCACCACCATATACCCCACCCCGTTGCCAAACCGCCGGTCGTAGCCGTCGGCGTAACCGATGTTGACCGTTGCGATAAGGCTGCTTTCCGTTACACGGCCACGCCGGCCATACCCTACGCTGTCGCCTGCCGGCACCTGCCGTAGTTGCGTAATGACCGTTTTCAATGAGCCCGTTTGCTGCAATTGCAACCGGTTTCCACCCAAATCGCCTACCCCGTATAAACCGATTCCCAGTCGCACCATATCCAGGTGTGCCTGCGGCCATCGCTGGATACCGGCCGTATTGGCAATGTGGCGGAGCACCGGATATCCCAGTGCGGCCGTGAGCTCGTCGGCAAATACATGGAAAGCAGCCAGTTGGCCGGCAGTGAACGCGTCGTGCTTTGCGTCGCCGGCCGCGGCCAGGTGCGAAAATACCGATTTCACCTTCACCCCTGCGGCATTTTGCAATAGCTGTGCCAACGGTGCCGCATCCCCTTCCGAAAAGCCCAACCGATGCATCCCGGTGTCTACCTTGATGTGGATGGGGTGGTCGGTGATGCCCCGCGATACCAGCATACCCAGCAGCTCTTCCAGGATGTCAAAACTGTATATTTCGGGCTCCAGCTGATGCTCCAGCAGGGCGCCGAAAGACGCCGGTCGCGGATTCATCACCATAATCGGCATCCATATACCCGCCTTCCGTAGTTCCACCCCCTCATCGGCATACGCTACGGCGAGGTAGTCTACCCGGTTAAACTGCAGCAGGCTCGCGATTTCGAAGTCGCCGCTGCCGTAAGAGAACGCTTTCACCATCGCCATCAATTTGACCTTCTTAGGAAGCAACGACCGGTATTGGTTCAGGTTGTGTTCCACAGCGCTCAGATTGATTGCCAGCACCGTATCGTGTACCTTGGCCGTGAGTGCCGTACTGATCCGTTCGAACGCGAAGCGCCGCGCTCCTTTCAACAGAATGGTCTCATGCTGAAACTCCAACGTAGGCAACGCCGCTAGCAGCGTATCGGTGTTGGCAAAGGATTCGTGTGGCATCCCGTTGTAGGTACCTGCGAGTTTTTGCAAGGCGGGTCCCACCGTAATCAAACGATTGATACCGCTATCTTCCAACAACTTAAATAAATTTTTATAAACATCACCTTTATGCTCGGACTCCCCCGGCAAGTCAGAAAGGATAAGCGTCCGCATGGGATGCCGATGCTGTTGCTTCAGGAAATCGAGTGCGATAGACAACGATGCGAGGTCGTTGCTATAGCTATCATCTATTACCGTACAATGGTTGATGCCTTTCTTCATTTCGAGGCGCATCTCCACCGGTTGCAGCAGTGCCATCCGCTCCCGGATCACCGTTTGCCGGTAACCCATCGCCAACAGCACCGCCCAGCAGCAAAGTGCATTGGCCCGTGCCGCGGCATCGGTAAAGGGGATGTTGATAGCGACATCCTCCCCTTGATAATGTGCCCGGATTGTACATTGGGCATCATCGGCCGCTTCAAAACCAAGTACCATCAACGTTGCCCCGTGCCTACCCCAGGTAACGTGTGTACCATCGGAGGGTACGGGTACATCGGCAATGGCATCAGGCGAATATACCGCCAGGCGCGCACCATGGAACAGCTGGAGCTTTTCGCGTACTTTCTCCTGGCGCGAGGCGAAACCATCGTCGTGCGCCGGACCTATGGTAGTGAGTACGGCTATATCGGGCTGGATCATCCGGTGCAGTGCCTCCATCTCTCCCAGCCGGCTCACCCCCGCTTCAATAATGGCCAGCTCGTGGCCGGCACCCATCTGCCACAACGAAAGGGCCACGCCAATCTGCGAGTTGTAGCTCTTGGGGCTTCGAGCTATCCGATAATCCGGAGCCAGCAACTGCATCAGCCATTCTTTCACGATGGTTTTGCCATTGCTGCCCGTAATGCCGATCACTGGGTAGGCAAACCGGGCCCGGTGGCTTGCCGCTAGCTCTTGGAGCGCCCGGATCGTGTCGGCCACCACGATGAAATTGGCTTCAGCAAACAATTCTCGGTCGGCCCACCCATCCATGACCACAAAGTTCCTGACACCGGCATCATACGCGTCACCGATATACCGATGCCCATCCCGCCGGTCTACCAACGCAAAGAAAAGCCCTTGCGCCACATCGGCCAGCCGCCGGCTATCGTATAGCAATGTTGTGACGGTGGCCGTCTCATCGACCAGCGAAACACCCACCGTTTGCATCATGTCCGAAACCTGCCGGATGGTATAAGATTGCGTGTGAACAGCCATGCCACGAATTTCAACATTTTTTGGGTACTGCGGGAATTTTTTGCCATTTTGGTGGTATGGACGATTTATCTGACCAAAGCCGCGGAAAACTGATGCCACAGCAGGCCAAAAGCAAGGCAGAAGCCTATTGTGCTTACCAGGAGCGCTCACAACAAGAAGTACGCGACAAACTTTATCATTGGGGGCTGCACCGCACAGATGTGGAACAACTTATCGCTACGCTCATTGCAGATGGTTTCTTAAATGAGGAGCGGTTTGCACGCGCTTATGCATCGGGCAAATTCCGTATGAATGGCTGGGGCAGGCATAAAATAAAACAGGGGCTCGTTCAGAAAGCTGTCTCCGCCCCCCTTATCCGGACTGCATTGGCCAGTCTGGACGAACGGGAATACCACGACAAACTGATGGGCCTACTAGAGGCCAAGGCCCGCCAGGAGAAGGAAAAACACCCCTATAAGCGGAGAAACAAGCTGGTTCGCTATGCGCTGGGCAAGGGATACGAAAGCGAGCTCATCCTCGAGTTATTGAATGACAATGACTTGTGATTTTTTCCAAAAATTATTTGACAGAAGCCGAAAACTCCACTATATTTGCATCCACAAACAGCAAGCGAAAGTAGCTCAGTTGGTAGAGCGCAACCTTGCCAAGGTTGAGGTCGCGAGTTCGAACCTCGTCTTTCGCTCCAAAAAGAACCCTTTCTATCATTGGTAGGAAGGGTTTTTTACGTTCATAACAACCTTCCATACGCATAAGGATTCAAATTATTCCCTTAAAAACATACGGCGATTTCAAAATAAGTTCGTAGTATTGACCCTTAAACGAACTATTTAAAAACATCACAGTACTTTAAACATGAAAAATTCGAAAAATTGGTTAACTGTTGCTTTCGCGGTCGTATTCCTGGCTGCATGCGGGTCCGGACAAAAAAATGAAGACGGACAAGATTCCACGGCCGCCACCGATCCTGCGGCTGGAAACGATGGCTGGGTATCGCTATTCGACGGGCAAACCACCAACGGCTGGCATACCTATCTACGCGACACGGTTTCCGCAGCCTGGACAGCGAGCAACGGCGAGCTACGCTTCAACCCCGATGTACCCCGCGAGCAACGCGGCGACATTGTAACCGACGGCGAATATGAAAACTACGAATTGGAGCTGGAGTGGCAGATCTCATCGGGTGGCAACAGTGGCATCATTTTCAGTGTCCATGAAGTCCCTGAATTCGGCGCTACCTATCAAACAGGCATCGAGATGCAGGTACTCGATAACATCGATGCGGGCGACAACAAGATCGAAAACCACCTCGCCGGCACGCTGTATGATTTGATCGGAAGCACCGAAGTATCGCAGCCAAAACCGGTAGGCGAATGGAACCAAGCGCGTATCCGCAAAAACAACGGCCAAATCACGCTTTGGCTCAACGACGTGCAAACCGCTGACGTAACCATCGGCACACCGGAGTGGGAGCAGGTTCTTAATGCTAGCAAGTTTAAAGATTGGGAAGGGTTTGCCAAATATCCGAAAGGGAAGATTGCCCTGCAGGACCATGGCGACGTGGTTGCTTACCGCAACATCCGGATCAAGGAATTGTAGCAGCAGCCGATTAACCGCCAATAAAAAAATCCCCGGGTGTTTTTCCACCCGGGGATTTTTTTATTGGTCAAAGACAATTTTGGACGGGCTGTTAGTCCAACCCTACGGTCCAGCCTTTGGCCCATTCAGGCACATCAATACCTGCTCCGGCACCGGTAGCAGCCGCATTTTCGGTAAATACCGCATTTACGTCAGCGCTACTGCCATCGGTTTTCTTGCCCTTGGCTTTCGTACCTACATTGACAAACCGCACACCAATCGCTTTCAATGAACCGTCGCCTACAAATGAGATGCCTTCGTCGTGCTCTACATCAAATCCGGTAGCCCAGTTGGCCAGCACCACATTTTCAAAGCTAGCCTTGGTGCCTACCCGCAATTTCATGGCCTGCGGCTCGGGGCTGCCTGCGTCGCCGTTCCCGATCAAGGTCAGGTTTTTGATGGTGGGGTTAGAAACCGGCGTAGCGGCGTGGTTGTTGCTGTTATTGTCTGCTTCGATACCACGGTTACCATTGTTCGTACGGATACCGTACCAGTTCTCGCCGTTACCGTTCCATCCCTCTGTCCAATCAAACAGGTCGTCACCCACTTCAGCCGCATAATTGGTAACAATCAGGTTCTTCGCGTCTACTGTACCGCCAAACCACTCAAAACCATCGTCCGAGCCTTCGTGTACCTGAATGTTCTCAATGACGGTGCCTTTACCTACACCGAAAAGCGACAGGCCGTTAAACTCCTTTTCACTGTTATATGCAAAACCGGAATACTCGATACGGAGGTATTTAACGGAACCCGAATTGTCATTCGCGTTTGAGCCGCCGTAGTCCAAATCACCTACTTCCGACTTGGCCGTTGCACCCTTATTGATAGGGGCTGCGCCGCAAAGCACCAAACCACCCCATGCACCCGGTGTCTGTTTCGCTGAGGTGAACACCACGGGGCTGCTTGCCGTACCCTGCACGTCGATCTGGGCACCGCGTGATACCCCGATAAAACGCACTTGCGAATGCTGATCTGACGCTACCTCGGTTGCCTCCACCGTTACGCCGGCCTTGACCACCAATTTAGCACCTTCTTTCACTACCAATGCACCGGTCAGCTTATAGGTTCCCGACTCAAGGACCACTTCCCCAGTCTTGATCTCTCCTTTCAGGTCGTTGCGATCAACCACGAACTCATCGCCGGGTTCGGGTTCCGGGTTCTCATCATCGCTACAAGAGGTAACAACTACGGCGCCCATAAGAGCGGCAACACCCATCATCCATCTAAACGTCTTTTTCATTTCCATGTTCATTCATTTTAATTTTAACACAAAGTTGTATATTAATGGTAACCTGACCGTTAACCGTATATGATTAAATTGTTAACCGTCGCCATTGAGAGAATCAGAACTGATAATTCAATCCCAGTGTAAAGAACCGCCCCTTTTTATAAGTGAATACAGGTACATGGCCACTTGCGTTCTCCTGCACCCGGCGGTATTCCGGATCGAGGATATTCCGGACCAGCAAGTCAACCCCGATGCGCCGACTGATTTTGCTCCTGACAATGAAATCAAGCGTACCTACCCCATGATCCACCAAGTTGCCTTTTTGCTCGTTGCCCAGGGCATAAATCTTATCCGAAAAATACGAATAGGCAACCGTTGCCATCACGTTACCGTCTTGGTGCCACCGCTTCGAATACGTAAGGTCCGCATTCACCAGGAGGTCGGAGGCCCCCGCGAAACTCGAACGGGTATGGGTAGGCCGCACATCGAACGCCGTTTCCCGCTGCACCTTCTCTAAGTCGATTTTCTGGTCGGTATTCATGTAAGCAACATTCAAACCGGCCGAAAACAGGTTGCGGTCACGGTCCCAGCGAAGAATATCTTTCTTCAATTCCAGTTCGACACCCATCACCGTACCTACTTCGCCGATATTGACATAAGAGATATCATTGGCCGTTGCCGCCACGTTGATTTCGTTGATTGGATTTTGGATGTATTTACCGAATGCGGCCAGCGACACCAATTCAGACGACGAAGGGAAAAGTTCCCACTTGAGGTCGAGGTTGTAGTTGTCTGAAGGGTATACGTACGGGTTACCTTGCCGGGGCACCGTACCATCGTCATATACAAACGGTGCCCGCTCCTTGAATTGGGGCAGTGTATACGTCTTGCTGGCCCCCAGGCGGAGGTTCTGCTTTTCGTTCAATTCGTATTTCAGGTTCAGACTGGGCAGGAAGGGGCTTTTTGTCAGCCTATTACTATTCCCGGGGTCGAATTGGGTAATCCATTCGACATGCTGGCGGATAAATTCGTACCGTACCCCAACGACGGAAGTGAGCCGATCAGTCAAATCGTACTCCAAGCTGGCAAAACCTGCGTGGATCTGTTGCTCGCCTTGGTAGGTTTGCGGCGATTCACCGAAAAACGAACCGATGCTGAAGCGACCGCTTTCGAAACCTTCCTGGTTGTAAAAAGCATCTAAATTATTGGGATCTACGATCGACATCCGGTCGGTGATATCAAAATTGAATTGTATCGATTCGAAATCACGCTTTTTTATGCGGCCTTGGTACCCTACCCGGAGTATACCTTGCGGCTGGTCCCCGTGGCCCAGCTTATAACTGCCGTTTAGGTTAACCGCATACTCCTTTTCATCCAGCCGTTGGTTAAATCGGTTATTATCCGTATCGGCATTATTCGTATTCACATAGCCCTGTCCATCAATTAGCCGCAACGTATTCTGCACCCGATCGGGCATGGCGTAGCTAACACTGTTTGCCGATACTCCCCAATCCACCTCAATCCGGTCGCTCAACTGGTGCGTGCCCAACAGTTGATTGACAAACAACCGGTTCTGTGCGTACGATCCCAGTCGGCGTAGACCAGTACCCCCTTCGGTGATATCCCGAAAATACCCGTCGTAGTTATCATTCCACTGATCGCTGCTGTTAACGAACAAGAAGTTATATGAAAATTTATGCGTTGGATTAAGTAGGTACCCCACATTGAACAATCCGGTGGTATTGGTTTTGTAACCAAACCGTTCCTGCTCCGCCCACCGTATCCGGGCCCCTTGGGCACTGACGTCGCGGTTGATTCCCTCACGGTACTCAAACCCGTTCCCGAAACTTGCCGTGCCAAAGAAGTTGAGCCTTCCTTCACTACCCACATTAAACGACTTTCCGCCCAGTAGCCGCACATCCGCGGGATACGGACTACGCGATACCGGATTCGCACTGTTGGTGAAGTGGAACCCACTCAACGGATTCTGCGGAATAGAATACTCATCGAACCCCCATTTGCTGCCACCGGGAAGCAACAGGAAGTTATCCGCACGCGAAACAGCGTTGGTATTCAACGTGGTAGATACCGACACTTCGAGCATGCCGTTGCCGGAGTAGTTTTTCGAATAGATATCGATATTGCCCCCGCCAAAATCGCCGAACATCTTGCTATTGTAGAGCTTGTCGACCGCCACGAACTCAATGATGTCCGTAGAAAATAGATCCAGTGCAATATTCTTCAATTCAGGATCGTTGGACGGCAGGGGAAGTCCATTGAACGAGGTGGTAACATACCGGTCTCCGAGTCCGCGGATATATACCTGGGTGCCGCCTTCTTCCTTGGAAATCCCCGACATCTTTGCCACGGCTGCCGAAGCGTCGCTGACGCCCACCCGCGATAGTTCCTGCGCGCCGATACGCTGGATCACCAAACTAGCTTTCTTCTGTTCAGCCAGTAGGGCGATGTCGCTCCCCCGACGCCGGGTGGTGGTTACCACCACTTCGTCCATCAGTTCTCCCGATGCTTCCAGGCTGATGTCCAAAACCGTTTCCGCGCCGTCTTTAACGGCAACGTCTTCAACCCGGATGGTGGCATACCCGATGTAACTTACCTGTAATACGTACTGGCCGGACTGGATACCGGAGAGCAAAAAGCTCCCCTGTTGATCCGAAATGGTACCATAGGTGGTCCCTACAAGGCTCACGGATGCACCGATGACGGTCTCGCCGGTAGCGGCGTCCTTGATCGACCCTTTGACCATCCCCTTCGGAACTTGCGCGTTCGCGCCCACAACAGCCAAAAGAAGGCCGATGAGCATTAACAATGTGTTGTTTTTTCTATTTTGCATGGTTTGACTAAAATTCCGTTGCAATAATCCTAACTTAACATTACCTGTTTGTTAACCAAGGATGAACGAATGTTTAGATTTAAGTTAAAATAATGTTATACATCTTATTTTCAGGTTATTACAAAAGTTAATTTAACTTCACCTATCCATTAATGACTGTACTTCGTCTCCATGGCCCGCACCCGCTCTATCACAATAAAGTTGCATTATCATGGTGCGGATGTGACTGGAATAACTTAGGTTTGCGTTGGGCAGAAAACATTGTTTGATATGACGCAACAAGACCTGTTAAAATCGGTCGCTTCCCTAAGCGGCATCACACACCGATATCCCGGCGGGGAAACGCTCCAGTTTGCAGACCTGAACGTTTCTGCCGGCCAGCATACCTTGATACTCGGTAATTCGGGCAGTGGCAAAACTACGTTGCTGCATATCCTCAGCGGACTGCTCAAGCCGCAAGCCGGTTCGGTGCAGATCGATGGACAGGAACTCTACCAACTCTCCTCGCGGAGACTGGATGCTTACCGTGGACAGCGGATCGGGCTGATTTTCCAGGAAGCGCATTTGGTAAAAAGCCTTACCGTAAGGGAAAACCTGCAGATCGCGCAGGGCTTTGCCGGTACCCGGGTAGACAACAGCCGCATCCGAGAGGTATTGACGCTGCTCGAACTCGACCATAAAGCCCACAGCTACCCGAGCAAATTGAGTAGAGGGCAAATACAACGGGCAGCCATAGCACGGGCTGTCGTCAACCACCCGGCCATCTTGGTAGCCGACGAACCCACCGCCTCGCTCGACGACCGAAATACCGAACGCGTATTGGACCTCTTGTTTGCACAGGCTACCCAACATGGCGCCACATTGATTATTGCCACGCACGATAAACGGGTGAAAACACATTTCGCACATACGTACCAAGTGGGAGGTGCAGCATGAATATCTTACAGATTGCTTGGAAAAACATCCGCCAGAATCCGGCTACGTCGATCTTAGGGATTTTGCTCACCGCATTCGGTACGGGAATCCTTTGTGTGTTGCTTCTCACATCCCACCAAATCGAAGAGCAGCTCGACAGCAATAGCCGGGGCATCGACCTCGTGGTTGGTGCGAAGGGAAGCCCCATACAGCTTATCCTGAGCAGTATTTACCACATGGACAACCCTACGGGAAATATCAGCCTGGCCGAGGCGCAGAAGCTGGCCGCCAATCCGATGGTTAAACTGGCAGTGCCCCTTTCGTTGGGCGACAATTACCGCGGGCACCGGATTGTGGGGACGGATAGTACTTTTCTGCAATTATATGGGTTGGAGTTTGATGGCGGCCGGTTATGGCAAACCGACTTCGAAGCCGTGATCGGCGCGGAAGTAGCCCGTAAGCATGGGCTTAAAATCGGCGACACCATCTACGGTGCGCACGGGCTGAGCAGTGAAGGGCATACGCACGACGAGCACCCATATACCATCACCGGCATTTTAAAGCCCGGCCACCAGGTGGTAGACCGGCTGATCATTTCCAACCTGGCCAGTATATGGCGCATGCATGGCGACCATACGAATGACGAGCCCCATGATCATGCGGCGGAGCAGGGGCACGAACATGACGTGGAAGGTGTGGAAGAACACGAACACCACCACGGCGAGCATCACGATCATGACCACAGCGAAAATCACGAACCTGCTGGCACCGATGGCCATCAATCACCTGCTGCCGAACACCCGGCACTGGTTAAAAGCATGATGGGCGACATCGGCTCTGGCGAGCGCGAAATCACCAGCATGCTCATCCAGTACCGCAATCCGGCAGCTATCGGCATGTTCCCGCGTTTGGTTAACCAACATTCGTCGATGCAGGCTGCATCGCCGGCGCTGGAAAGCGCCCGCTTGTTTTCCCTGCTAGGCATCGGTATTGATTCACTGCAAGTGCTGGCTTACGTGATTATGTTCATGGCGGCGCTCAGCGTCTTCATCAGTCTGTACAACGCTCTCCAAAGCAGGAAATACGATCTCGCCGTGATGCGTACACTCGGCGCATCGCAGGGAAAGCTCTTCGGCATAGTGATTGCAGAAGGAATATTGCTTACTTTTGTCGGAGCGATAGCCGGTATTGTGGTTGGGCATACTGCGCTCTATATCATTGGAGCCAGCACCGACGGCACAACCACATTCGTGGAAGCGTTTGCGCTGCTGCCACAAGAAGCAGGGTTGATTGCTATCGGGGTTGCCATTGGCTTCGTAGCTGCTGCTATTCCGGCGGTGAAGGCATACAGAACATCGATATCACACACGTTAGCAGGAAATTAGACACACAATGAAGAAATTGATCATCATCGCGTTCATGGCCCTCGGCATACAAGCCGCAAATGCGCAGCAAGACGAGCTGTTCGGGCAGGTTCCCGACCATACCCCCATGATGAACGACACGTGGGAAACCATCAATAAACTTATGTACAAGGTAACCCATAAGGATAACCAGACCATATACACTCCCCATTTCCCCGATGAGTTGAAAGCCATCGATAAAAAGGTGGTCACCCTGCCCGGTTACCTCGTTCCGGTAAACGGTGGCCGTGACCATGAAACGTTCATGCTTTCGGTACTTCCCATTATGCAATGCATGTTCTGCGGACAGGGCGACGTCCCGCCGATGGTAGAGATTTTCATGAAAAAAGGCAAAAAGGTCCGGTTCACGGAAGAACCCATCAAAATAAAGGGGACCGTTCGTCTCAACTCAAATACCCAGGAAGGGAATTCCGAAATCCAGATCTTGGATGCGGAGCTGATCTAGCCTCGCGTTGCCCCGGCAACTTTCTGCAGCGCCGCTACCTTATTGCTCACGTGCAACTTACCATAGATATTATCTATATGTTTACGGACGGTACCGAAGCTAATATAGAGGTTATCAGCAATCTGCTGGTAGGTAAGGCCGTTTTTCAATTGCTCTAGAATCTCTAACTCCCGTTTGGTAAGCCCATGGTCGGTGGGCGAGATAGGCACAGCCGAAGGAGCATTACGCACCATATTCAGCACTTTGAAAGCAATGGATGGCGACATGGGCGCTCCGCCGCGCATCACATCCAGTATGGCCTCCCGCAGTCGCTCGGGCTCCGCTTCTTTCAACAGGTAACCGCTCGCCCCGCTCTTTATCGCTTCAAACACTTTGTCATCATCGTCGAAGGTGGTTAATACCAATACTTTTATATGGGGATGGCGGCCCTTCAGCAAAACCGTAGCCCGTATCCCGTCCATTACCGGCATTTCAAGATCCATCAGCACCACGGAAACAGGACTGTTCGGAAAGCAATCCAATAGTTGCTGGCCGTTTACGGCCACCAGTCTGATCACGATATCATCATATGCTTTCAGTTTGCGCAGCACGGCCTGCAGGGCAAACGGATTATCCTCTGCTATAGCAATATTCAATGGTTGCATCATTTGTTTTTTTCAAAGTTAGCATACGCAGAGGCACGCACCTATACGGAAATTTCCGTATCTTGTTTGGTAATAGGCAAGTGGAACCCGACGATCGTCCCCTTTCCGGGTGCAGATTCGATAGTCATACTTCCGTGAACCTCTTCCATTCTCGAGCGCATGCTCATCATGCCGAACCCTTCGTTCACCTCATCAGCTCGGAATCCACGGCCGTTATCTGTCACTGCGATCTTAAGTATCCCGTCGGGGCAGTCCAGTGTGATCTCAATTCGGGAAGCCGAAGCATGCTTCATCGCGTTGTTCACAGCCTCCTGGATGACACGGAATAGTTGGGTAGCGACTGGCGAAGTCAATACGACACCCACCAATCCTGTCGTGACCACCGTAATATCGCTCCTACCGTCAAAATATGCCCGCAGTTTGATGGTAAATTCGTCGGCTTCCACGGACGGTTTGTTTATTAGCCAAACCGTTTTCCGCAATTCACGGATGGTCCCATCGGTCATTTCCCTTACCTGCCTGAAGGCTTCGTCAGACGACAATTCCTGTGCATTCCCATCTACCGTCGATTTGATGAATGTAAGCTGCGAACCAATGTTATCGTGCAGTTCGCGGGAAATGCGCAGCCGATCCTGCTGTAAAGCATTTTGTGCCTCGAAGCGAAGCAACTGCTCCTTCAACAGCGCTTCTTTCTTCAACTGCCTTTCCCGAAGCCGCTTGTTGTGGTGGATGAGCCAGGCACCACATACAGCCGCCAAGAAAAGCAAGGACGCAATCGCCAGGTAGAGGTTACGTTGACGGATACCGAGTTGCTGGATGGTGGCTTGCCGGTTGAGCAATTCGATCTGCTGCTCTTTCTGTTCGGTCTCAAACTTTGTTCGCAGTTCATTTGCTTCTTTCAACCGTTCAACAGTAGCCGCCGAATCCCTGAATACGGCTGCTTCACGCTGGTGGTTGTACGCCGCATGGTAGTCGCCCTGATCTGCCTTGACCAGCGCCAATTCACTTGCCGATTTAGCCAATTGGGCGACATAGCCGATTTCCCTAGCGACTTCGATAGAGGCCCCAAATTGGGCTTCAGCTTCATTGAGCCGCTGTTGTCTATGGTATACGTATCCCATATTATAAAGCAGTTCCGATTCGCGCTGTCTGTCTCCGACCGACCGGTGGATGTCTAACGCCTGCCGGTTGAAATGCTGGGCCCGATCGAACTGCCGCTGCCCCTCGTATAAGGAACCTAGGTTTTGATATACATTGCCATTATTTCTCTCAAACCCGATCTGTCGATTCACTTTTTCCGAACGTAGCAGGTAGGCAATCGCAGAATCCACATTGCCCAACTCCTTATATATGGTACCTATGTTGTTATAACTGGTTGCTATTTCAACGGAATCAGACACGTTGATTGCCTTATCCAGGTGCTTCTTGAAATAGGACAATGCTTTTGCATAGTCTTCGTGCGCGTGTGCCGTAACCCCCATTAAATTATAGACCCTGCCTTCGCCGTTTGCATCGCCCAATTGTTGGAAAAACCGGAGGGCGATTAGGCTTTGCTCAATGGTCTTTTCATAACTCCCCTTCACCCCGAGGGATGTGGCAATATTCAGATAGGCCTTGGCTATCTCCAACGTATCGTTCAATTGCTCATACAGTGCCAGCGATTCAGAATAATAGGCAATCGATTCATCGAACTTGCTATGGAAATAGGAGGCCACTCCCATGATTTTTGCCGCCGTGGCCGCGCCGCGCGTATAGCCAGATTTCTTGGCTATGCGATACACCTTGTCCGCCTCGACGGCGAGCGAATCCGGATAGGCCAACAACTGAAGGCTGTGTGCATTCAGGGAGTCTATCGTTGCTTCCGATACCCGCTGTGCGCGTACGGACGGGGACCAGCTACCGAAAACAACACACAATAAGGCAAAGTATCTTAATTGAGTGAATGCCATAGGTTGATTATTTTTCTCGTTGTGATCAAAAATACGGAATTGTTCGTATTTCCCGGTACCCCGGCCCGCTATACTTTTGATCGTACGAATTTAATATAAAAAAAATGAAAACTGTATTGACAATTGCGATCTGTTTGCTCACAACGGGCTGGACAATCGCACAGCCTATCACCGCCAAAGAGGCACAGAAACTATTCGGGCCGAAGGGCACCCACCGGGCACCGTTCAAAAAAAACAATGAGGTGGGTTTGGCGAGTGTAAACCTGCGATTTAAAACCGCTACGCGAGCGTATACCGAGAAACGTAACGCCGGCTCGGCCGTTACATGGGCATTCCTCGAAGGAGTGGACTCAATACTCTTCCAAGAGATTGCTGATGAGTACTACAACAGGCTGGCCAACAAACTGCACGAAAACGGATGGAACACGTCCGACGGCTACAAGCGTTCGAAACACTACCAAAGCCTCGTTGAACGTTCTGCAGACCGCAGCCGGATAACCGATAGCAAAGACTGGGGCGTAGCTCAAGTTTTCACGGCACATGACCAACCCTATATCGAATACCCGCTGATGGCTACGGCCGCCCATGCAAAAATGGGCAACGAACAGGACATGCCCGTAGGAACACTTCTTATTACCATTGACTTTGCCGACATCGTGCAAAAAGTATCCGCCCATTACCCATTTGCCCTACCACATGAAATCCGCACCAAAGAGACATCGGCCAAGACGACGCTGGTACCCATGATTCGCATCGAAGGGGTAACCAGTAGCAAAGTATTCGGCGGCGACGGCACATACGCCAAATTCGTGGGTGGTAACTGGAGTTTCTGCAATGCCGTACTGGGCAGCTCGCCTATCTATTCGCTGCAGGCGTTTGCCACCGAAGTGGAAAGCTCGAAAGAATTCCCCGAGAGCATGAAGAAAATCAAAAGTGAGGTGGTGTCCGATCTGGTCAGTATCTTCTCGCGTGGCACCGCCAACTCCGGCAGGGCCGGGGCCGAATTCATGTTTGCGGTGCAAATCGACCGTGAAAAATACCGTAAGGCAGCATTGGACGCGTTGGATCGTTTCAACGAATACCTGATTGCTTACATCAAAGCAAACAACTAACACTAAATAATTAAGCGAAATACCAGTACAAAACAAGGATGAATAAACAAATTTAGACAGATGAAACCTGCATAAATTGCCATAAACAAAAGGATGTGAATAATTTATGCAAGCTTCATTGCCATAAAAAACAAATTATACAAATGAAAAACAGCATACTCCTTCTCATTGCCTGCGCATCCGTTATCGCATGCAAAAAGAACAGCATCGAACCGAATAACGAACCGGATGCCGAAGTGGCCATTACCTCTATTCAGCCCGACTATGGCCGCGCTTTTGACGAAATCGTAGTCACGGGAACGGGATTCAGCACAATCACCACCGAAAATACCGTTGCACTAAATGGTATCAGTGCCGAAGTTGTTTCGGCCACCGTCAGCCAACTGGTCATAAAAGCGCCTGGGAATGCATCCCATGGCAACATAGAGGTAAAGGTTAAAAGCAAATCGGCCATCTCGGCCGACAAGTTCTACTACACACCGGAAATTGATGGACTGGATTCGGAATCCGGAAAAATCGGAGATGCCGTCGCCGTGACCGGCAAGCATTTCATTGCCGACCCATCAACAATGGAAGTTACATTTAACGGGACAGCCGCTACCATCTCAGTGGCTACGGCAACCACCCTGACGGTAACCGTGCCGGAAGGGGCTTCCACAGGAAGCATAACGGTGGCCCTGAAAGGCCGTGAACCCGTAACTGGCCCTATTTTCACCATCGTTGGCGAAGAAGAAACCACGGACTTATTTACAGTCGTTTCCGGCAACATCACCCCCACAAAAATCCTGGGGAGCGGAGAGGTATTTATCGTAGACGACATACGAAACACCCTCTACGCCCTTTCCGCGGACCAAAAGCAACTCCTTAAAGTGGATCTGGCATCCCTTTCGCAAACCGTGCTACTCGACGGCGTTTCGCCATTTCTGCTGGGCAATTCGGCAGCGCCGTTCTATCCCAGTAGCATGGCCTTGTCCGATGACGGCCGTTCGCTGTATCTGTTGTGTACCACCAACAACAACGTTGCTACACAAACCAATGTCTTCAAGGTAGGCACAACCAACGGGGAGGTAACGCCGATTGGCAACAGAAAAATAGGGCTGGCGGGACTGGGCGGTCTTACTGGGGGTGGAGCAAGACTACCTCTTTTTGTCGATAACGAGGAAAACATATATACCCGGCACAACGAGGGTGGCATTACTAATTTTCAAGCTTTGGCAAAATTCAACAGTGACCTGTCTTCCTTTATACATGTCATAGATAATAAATTCAGTGGATCTAACAGCTTGATCCGCATCAATGAAACGACTTTCAGGGCGCTTTACGATTATGCCTTTACCGGAAGCCAGTATGTCGACATCACCGAAGGAGTAGCGGGAACGCCGCAACGGCAACCCGTGGCCATTGTTGCCAACTACCTACTGGCGCGGGCCGGCATGGAAAAATTCGCCATGCTCAAATCCCCGATGGCAAACAGCTACAATTTGTTTGAAGTAAATGCCGATTGGTCGGCCAATACGCAAAAAGGCCAGGTAACGATCGCGAAGCAAGCGACCGTCAATGGTCGCACCTTCGACTACTTCATCGACCTGATGTGCGCGGATAGTGACGGCAATCTATATGTACGGGTAAACGTCAACATCGCCGGCAACAGCGGTATCGGCGAATATTCCGGAATCTATAAACTGAAGGTTGACTGACGTATCTACAACTTTTCCCTGGCTAAAGCCAGGGAAAAGTTTTTCGACCCACCGGTATTTCCTATCGGTTAATCAAAGCCGTCTCCCAACAGGCCATCAAAGCCGCTGTCTCTGTACGCAGGCGCGCGCGGCCAAAAGTAATGGGCTTAAAACCAGCATGAGCGGCCGCATCGATTTCCCCCGGGCTGAAATCGCCTTCGGGCCCGATGAGTATCAAGGCTTCCCCTCCCCGCTGCATCGCTTCCGTAAGGTGCCGCTTTTCCCCTTCGGCGCAGTGGGCGATAAAACACTGACCCGACAGGTCGTCACCACTGACAAAATCCGCAAACCGGGTAGCCGGGTTGATTTTCGGCAGGTAGGCACCCTGCGATTGTTTCATGGCAGCCACGACCACCTTGTATAAGCGCTCCAATTTGACTTCCTTCCGCTCCGAGTGGTCACAGATAATCGGCGTGATTTCGTCCACGCCCACTTCGGTGGCTTTTTCAAGGAACCATTCCAGCCGGTCGATACTCTTCGTGGGCGCAACGGCGATATGCAGGTAATTCGGCCGCCTTCCATCACCCTGGCTAACAGTCGTAATTTCGAGCACCGTACGCTTGGGATGCGCATCGCTAATCACGGCCGTATAGCGCCCACCCTTGCCATCAACCAATTGGAGTGGCTGGCCGGTAGATAGGCGAAGTACACGAACGGCGTGCTTGCTTTCCTCCTCGCTCAGGATAAAAGCCTTGTGCTGCGGTTGTATGTCTGGCGTATAGAAAAGGTGCAAATCGCTGAACGTTACTCTTCATCCTCATCGTCCAAGACGGCAATCAGCTCCAGCTTCACAAACTCGATATTCTGTTGCGTCTTTTTCATGATGATGAAATTATATCCATGAAATTCGGTATGCTCCCCTACATCGGGTATCTTATCGAACAAGTCGCTCACCAAGCCCGAAATGGTATCATAATCGCTACTCTCGGGCAGCTCCTTGGGCAAAAACTCATTCACGTCGTGCACATTGGCACTGGCCTCCACCATGTATTCCGTATCGGAAATTTTCTCCACAATGGGAGTTTCCTCATCGTATTCGTCTTGGATCTCCCCCACCAGCTCTTCTACGATGTCTTCCAGCGTCACCATTCCTGCTGTACCTCCAAACTCGTCCAGCACGATGGCGATCTGTAGGCGTCGCTGCTGAAATTCAGCCATCAGATCGTTGATTTTCTTGGTTTCTGGAATGAAATACGGCTTACGTATGATATTTCGAAGCACCAGCTCCTTGCCGTTGGCTAAGATGGGCAAAATATCTTTGGTATGCACAATCCCGATAATCTGGTCGATATTGTCGTCGTAAATCGGAATACGTGAATACCCCTCATGGGTGATGCGCTCAATGACCTCCTTGCCCGAGCAATTCATCTCGATGGCCGAAATCTTGGTACGCGGCACCATGATGTTTTTCACGATACGCTCATTGAAGTCAAACACGTTCTTGATCAATTCGTGTTCAACGGTATCCAGGGCGCCACTCTCGCGTCCTTGGTCGAGTAGATATTGCAGCTCTTCCGACGAATGGTGCGCCTCTCCCACGTTTACCTGAAACCCCATCAGCCGGAGCAACATATTGGCAAAACCGTTCAACACCCAGATAATGGGCCGGAATAACAAGTAGAAAAAACGCAGGGGCAATGCGATACCCAGGGTTGTACCTACGGGACGCTGGATGGCGATGGACTTGGGTGCCAGCTCGCCGAATACGATGTGCAGTACGGTGATGATACTAAATGCCAGCACATGCCCCAGGTTTTTGGCCACCGAACCCGTGAGCTCCACATTGAACCAACCGAAAACCGTTCCGACGATATCCGTCATCACGGCTTCGCCGATCCAGCCCAATGCCAAGGAAGATATCGTGATACCCAATTGGGTTGCAGCCAAATAACCGTCTAGATGGGTAGTAATATGCTTGGCTACCTGGGCAACCTGGCTACCGGTTTTAATCTTGATCTCAATCTGGGAGGCCCTGACCTTGACAATCGCAAACTCGGCGGCCACAAAAAAGCCGTTGGCAAAAACCAGAAAAAATGTCCAAAAAATTTCCCAGCCCATTAAGTCATCGTTAGGTTAGCAAACTCCTTTTGGTACAAATCTATACCATCCTGGATTACTTGGTAGGCATACGATCGACCAAAAAGACGCTCTATCGTTACGTTTTTCCGCTCCAAGGCCTTGTAATCCTGGAAAAAACGAACAATCTCTTTCATTGTGTGCGGTGGCAGCTCGGATAGGTCGTTGATATAGTTGACAGACATATCGTTTTTAGCTACAGCGATGATTTTATCGTCTTGCTCCCCGTTATCGATCATGTGCATCACGCCGATTACTTTGGCTTCGATGATACTCATGGGATATACATCGACCGAGCAGAGCACCAGGATATCCAAGGGGTCTTTATCGTCGCAGTAGGTTTTAGGGATAAAACCGTAATTGGCCGGATACATCACCGACGAAAACAATACACGGTCCAATTTGATCAGCCCGCTTTCCTTATCTATTTCATATTTCGCCTTTGATCCTTTCGGAATTTCGATGATGGCATTGACCGACGACGGCAGGTCATCGCCGGGGGATACTTCATGCCATGGGTGCGATATGCTCATGCTGGATTGCAATTAGTGTTATTATTTCTCTGTTTCAATGTTCTTCTTATTGTGTTGCCGTTTCCTCCTGATCAACGCAATTAATATAGGTGTAAATGAAATCGCAATGAACCCCACAATAATATACTCGATATAGTGGATGATTTGCGGAAACTCACGCCCCAAAAAAAAACCCGACAGCGTTAGGAGCAATACCCAAATCGCACACCCGGAGATATTATACCACACAAATCTACGGAAATTAAGTTGCACAATCCCCGCCAATATCGGAGCAAATGTACGGATTATCGGCACGAAACGGCCGATAATCAACGCCGCACCGCCATACTTGTGGTAAAACTCTTCGGCCATTACCACATATCGTCGCTTGAAAAGCCAGGTATCCTTCCGCTTAAATAGCATCGGCCCTGTTCGCCAACCAAACCAATAACCCGTGAAATTGCCCAGCACGCCTGCTCCGAAGAGCCCCAAACACAACGTCGTTATATCCACATTCAACATACCCGACGCACAAAACAAACCGGCCAGAAACAGGAGATAATCTCCAGGAAGGAAAAAACCGAAAAAAAGGCCGGTCTCTGCAAAAACGACGAATATAACAAGATAGAAGCCTCCGGACCTTAGCAATGCTTCCGCATCCAGCAATTGTAAAAAAGAATCCCAGAACTCTTGCATATCTATCAGTTACAAACTTACACAAATTGCCTATATCGCCAAAACACTTTATGGTCCCAGCAAACGCCTTTGGATGTTGTAGAACAACCGGTAGAACCCATTGGTCTATGGAGCCTTAGCCTTGGGTTATCGACAGGATCGCTTGCTTGATCGCTTCGGCGCTCTCCGCAAACGCTTCCTGGCTCAGTTTAAGTTTAGGCCGGTTGAAATCAATATCGCCCACGTGGTTGATGGGGATCAAATGGATATGCGCATGGGCCACCTCAAGACCCACCACCGCCACGCCTATCCGTTCGCAGGGGTAAACGCGCTTAATACCTTGGGCCACGATCTTGGCAAAAACCCAGAGCCCCATGTATTCGTCGTCGCCGATATCAAACAGGTAATCGGTCTCCCGTTTGGGGATAACCAGCACGTGCCCTTTGGCTAGGGGGTTGATATCTAAAAAAGCGAGGTAATCATTGCTTTCAGCTACTTTGAACGCAGGTATTTCGCCGTCGATGATTTTTGAGAATATGGTGGGCATGTATAACCAATGAAATGAAATGAAACAAATCGATATGACAAATATAAAAAAAGCGGCCGTTTTTGCAAACAGCCGCCAATCATATCGATCCAGCGTAGTTGGTTCAGCATGTGCGGTTATGGCAAACCCGCACATAACCGTTACATCGCTTATCGGGAAATATCCAGGATTTCCAGCTCCACTTGGCCCGCAGGCACCTGTATCTGCGCTTTATCCCCAATGGATTTGCCCAGCAAACCCTGTGCTATGGGCGACTTGACCGATATCTTACCGGCCTTCAGATCGGCTTCCGTTTCAGACACCAGCTGGTAGGTCATCACACTTCCGTTCTTCACATTCTTCAGCTTCACGATCGACAATGCCAATACCTTGGAAGCATCCAACGTGGATTCATCGATCACACGCGCACTGGACAGGCTCTCTTCCAGCTTTGCAATTTTCGCTTCGTGCAGCCCCTGGGCGTCTTTTGCCGCGTCATATTCGGCATTTTCAGACAAATCCCCCTTGTCGCGCGCTTCCGCAATAGCTTTGGCTATTTTCGCCCGGCCTTCCGTTTTGAGATACTGCAACTCATCCTTGAGTTTTTCCAATCCCTCTTTGCTGTAATACGTTACTTCTGCCATAATTATGAATTAAAAATAAAGTCAAAAAAAGAAGCAAGACCATACCGTCGTGAGGTATGGCCTTGCTCGATTGTTACGAAGATAGGGAATACTTTTTAATAAACAAAAAAAAGTAAGGAATACCGCGCGCCCTATTCCGGGTTGTCGACAAATTTATATCCCATGCCCCTTATAGTCTGCAAATAAGCGGGTTTATCTACATTCAGCTCTATTTTTTTCCGTAAACGCACAATGTGCATATCGAGTGTCCGGGTATTTACGTTGGAGCTATAGCCCCATACCACTTGCATCAGTTCGTCGCGACTGATAACACGGCCGATATTTTGAAGGAAGTACAGCAAGATGCGGTTTTCCAGGATAGTGAGCTCTATCTTCTTTCCATCGCGCACCAGTGAGTGTATATTGGGATGGTGCTCCGTTTCACCAAACGTGTATAGATCTGCTCCGTGGTTGTTGACGAAATATTTCACCTTGTTTTCAATCATCGCTACCAGCACATCCATACTGAACGGTTTGGTAATGTAATCCGACACACCGAAACTGTAGGCATCGATTTTATCGACATCCTGCGATTTGGCTGTCATCATGATAATGAGGTTGGCAAACCCGGCCTTGCGCAAATTTGCGCATACCTCGGCACCTTGCTTGCCCGGGAGCATCCAATCGAGCAGCACAATGTCCGGCTTCTGTTCCAATATCAATCGTTCGGCCTCATCACCATTCCCGGTCTGTACAATCGTATAATTCTCAGACTCGAGCCGGTGAGCAACCAGAAAACGCAAGTTTTCATCGTCTTCGACAATGGCTATTTTGATGTTCTTATGCATAATTTAAAAGTCAAAAGTCAAAAGGAAAAACCAAGGGCAAGATAATCAATCCAACGGAAATACGATACTGAACGTTGTACCGCTGCCCAATTCACTTTCAACCGTGATATTTCCGCCCATGAAGTTAACCAATTCTTTGCAAAATGCAAGCCCTAAACCTACGCTGCCCTTTTGGTTATATTGGTTCTGCACACGGTAAAACTTCTTGAATATGTGCTCCAGCTCTTTTTTGGCAATACCGATACCCCTGTCGGAAAACCGCATAACTACCTGCTTCTTTGTTTGCGCCACGTTAATCTCCAACAATGCGCTTTCCGGCTTGGAGTATTTATAAGCATTATCGATCAAATTTTGGAAAATGCTGCCCAATAACACCGGATCCACAAAAAGTGTCTTTTTTGCATCCACCCGGCATCGCACATCGAAATCACCATACTTAATACGCGTAGCCGCCAATACCTTATCGCAAAATTCGTGCAAATCGACCTCTTCGCGCTTCATCTTAATCGATTTGTTTTCGATCTGCGTAAAGGAAAGCAGGGTATTCATCAAGTTGTTCAACTTATCTGCTTCTTCATCCAATATCTTCCCGTAGTGCCGCCGTTCATTGTCCGAGAGCTGTTTGGCGCTATGGATGTTATTACCGGCGATCTTGATTACGCTCACGGGAGTCTTAAACTCGTGCGTCAGGTTGTTGATGAAATCGTATTGCAATTTGAACAGACGCCTGTTCACATACAGATTGCGGTAAATCAAGTAGGCCACAATAGCCAACAACAGGTATATCCCCACCACGCCGGCCATCACCGGCAGGAAACGCCGGTTAATCTCTGACCGCAAAAACGGGCGGCTGGAACTGAAATAGATCTTGTAATCGGCCAACGCACCGGGCAGGGGGGTTTCCGTGGTCAATAGGTTGGGGTCTGTATCCATAGATTCGTAGACCAGTGGCTGTATTTGGACTTGCTGGTATAACTGCGGCACCGTGTTGGTGAGCGATAGCTTGTTCGGATTGATAAAGTACGTCAGGATATCCTGCTCGTATACTGCACCGGGCACATGCTGCCCATACATCAGTTCCTTGTATATCTTAAGGTCGTCGCGCCGCGGAATATTCATGTACGATATTTTTCCCGGCGTGACCGAATAGAAGACTTTAAAGATATCGTCATCGTGCAGCGCCTTAGCCGTATCCACCCGTTCGATAAACGCAGCGAATTTCACAGCCATATTGTTGAAATCGTCTGACAACGAAAGCGGCAAATGCCTATTGTTATTCACCGCCGGCGACAAACTATCTGGTTTGCTGTATGCGCTGAACTGATACACCCCTTTTGGGTATACCACCAGGTTGTTGGCTGAAAAACCATAGTCTATATCCTCCTTATTGCTCAACGACACATCGTAAAACACGATCCGCTCGACAAAGGGATATGTTTGCAGCACACTGTCGGCATATACCGAAACCCCGGCCGAATCCAGGTAACCCTGGTAGAACGATATCTCGGGTATTCGGTTGTGAAAGAAATTATTAAACGGACCGATATTATATTCGAGCACCTCCACCTTGCGCGACGAAAACTCGTTTTCGACATACGTAACGGTAAGGTCGCGGGCGAGGAAGGTGGCCAACACAAATGAAGCAACCACAACGACGATAAATGCGCTAACCAATATATAGTTTACGCGGTAGGTGTTGCGTTGATGGGTCATTTCAAATACTTTTCAAAAAAGGCACCCAACTCCCGGTAAAACTGTACCCGGTTATCTTCGTTGCGGAAAAAACGCCCTTCTTCTTCGCGCAGCATGTACGTGATGGGGATGTTTCGTTTCCTCAACTTCTGCACGAATTGGTTGGTCTCGTTTACGGCACTCCAACTATCTTTTCCCCCTTGCGCAATGAAGACCGGTATATCGATGTTTTCCGAATGGAACACCGGCGACATGGCTTTAATCAGTCCGGGCTCGGTCTCAGGATTGCCGATAATTTCATAGTACATCTGCAGGTAAGGGGTAAGGTGTGGCGGGATTTCCTTGAGGTAGGTAAACAAGTTGGTAAAACCGGAATACGAAGCCGCACAGGCATAAAGGTCCGAGTTAAAGCACGCACCATGCAGGGCAGCGTATCCGCCGAAACCGGCCCCGTAGATGCCTATCCGCGAGGGGTCACCGATGCCTTCGTCAATGAGCCACCGCACCCCATCGGTGATATCGTCTTGTATTTTACCGCCCCACTCCTTGAACCCTGCCGACCAAAACGCTTTTCCATACCCCGTTGAGCCGCGGTAGTTGACCTGGAAAACCGCAAACCCACGGTTAGCGAAAAATTGGACAACAGGGTTAAACCCCCATTTACTTCGGGCGCCGGGGCCTCCGTGTGGATACACGATCACGGGCACTTTCCTTCCGTTGGCATCGGGCGGCATGGTCAGGTACCCCTGTATCTGGCGCCCATCGCGCGATTGATAGGTAATGGGCCTCATTTCGGCGAGCATACAATCGCGCAGCGCCGGGCTATTGTCTGCCAGTTTCACCAGCGTGTCGCCCGCCATATCGTAGTAGTAGGTGGCACCCGGATCCTTGTCGGTAAACGTGCGCACGATGAATCGGTTGCGCGCCGTGTCCCGATCCAATATATCTATTTCATACCCCGTTAGCTTTTGGCCGATGGTCCTATACACCTGTTCAGTTCTCCTATCGAGGAAATGCCGTTGCTGTTTCCACGTAGCATAGGCGGCATAGGCCATCTCCCCGCGATCAATGGAATAGCCGCCGTGGTCGATATCCACATCCGGATGGCTGTAAATCACCCCAACTTCGGCTCCTGTATTCATATCTATTTCAACGAGTGCCAACTTATCCCGGTTCAAGTTAGACAATGCGAACACGTGGCTCCGCTTCCCGGTCGAAAAACCAAGTGGCATGATCGAGTTCCTGAAACTATTGCTCATAACCGGCCGAAACGGGTCCTTTTCGCTATCGCGATACAGCATGGTTTCCTTTACGCTGTCGCTGGCCAGCGCCAACCGCAATTCGCCATCCAGATCCGCATACCACCTGATGATGTTGCCCGGATTCCTGGCAACGAGTTCTCGCTGGCAGGCATCGGTACGGAGCCTGTACACATCAAAAACAGACGAATCCCGTTCATTCAGCGAAATCAAAAAGCTATTGTTGATCACTTTGGTGGGCGATATCCAATGTAATTTTACCGCGGATGGGGGCATCAGATGCCTCACAGCCGATGTAGCGCGGTGTACCGCAAATATCTGGAGGCTATCCTGCCGTTTGTCTTTCGTAAAAACCAACTCCTCGTCATTGGCCCAAAAATAAGATTGGATGCCCCGCTCGGTTTCGGTGGTGACGCGTTGCGCCTCCCCCTCTTCGCCGGTATCCATGACGTAGATGTTTTTCTCATCGTTATACAACCCCAGATAGGCAATATATTCCCCGTTCGGCGATATCCGGAAATTGGTCTTCTCCGGCGCCGAGAAAAAATCTTCCACAGGAATCAAGCGTCTTTTCTGGCCATCACAGCCTTTCAAGAAGCAAGAGACCGCAATAACGAACGTTAAAAAAACAGCAGTGCGCAGCATAAATTACAATATTCCCTTCACTGATCAATCAAAGGTGGACAATTTTGCGGTAAAAGGAGGCTATGCAACCTTAATTTTACACGCTTAAATATCTGCAATAAACTCCGCTTATCCAACCGGCACCGATGATTAGTTTTCGACATATTGCTTATCTTCGCGCCATGTATTTGTACAATGTCTCTGTTATTGTTGAAAACGACATCCGCGACGCTGTGAAACGACACCTCCATGCAACGGTGGTTGGCAAACAACCGCTTGGCGGATCCTTGTCGCTATTGGAGTTGTTGGACTCGCCGCATGAGGGCACCACGTACTGCATCCAACTCCGCTGCCAAGACAGAACGGATATCGTAGCATTCCAATCGCATTGGCTCGCAGCACTCCAAACAGGGTTTAATGAAACCCATCCGGGGAAAGTTGTCTTTTTCGACAGCACCATGAAATACCTCAACGACTAACAACATGAACTTCACAGCCACCCCCATACCCGGACTTATCGTCGTAGAACCACAAATATGGACCGATGACCGGGGTTATTTTACCGAAACCTACAACGAGCAAACGTTCCACGCAAACGGCGTTGATGAAACGTTCGTGCAAGACAATCTTTCATACTCGCATCGTGGCGTATTGCGCGGCATGCATGCCCAAGCCGGGCCGCAGGCACAGGGCAAACTGGTCCGCGTGCTACGCGGTAGCGTGTTGGATGTCGCCGTCGACATCCGTAGGCAATCAGACACGTATGGCCAGTCTTTCTCCATCGTACTGAATGCTGGTCAAGCCAAGGCTTTGTGGATTCCCAAGGGCTTCCTACACGGGTTTCTAGCGCTCGAAGACCATACGGTATTCGCCTATAAAGTCACCGGATTTTACGACAAGGAGGGCGAAGTGGGTGTTCGCTGGGACGACCCCGACCTGCATATCGAATGGCCCATGCAACCGGAAGAGCTGATTATCTCGGAAAAGGACCAAAAACTACCGCGGCTGAGCGAGATCACGAGTCCGTTTTAGCCAGCTCGTCTTCGTATTTAGGGTCGTATTTTACCTTCGGCGTCAGGTAATGGAGAAGGATAAGGCGCGAATACCGGTAATTGAAGGGCGCAGAAACAGCAATAGCCACCAACAACACCGCCAGGTATACCCAAGGCGACTCACTTTTGGTAAACTCATAGGTCAATAGTCCGACGATGACAAGCTGCGCCATCGAGAGCCCGTAACTCACGTACATAGCCGCATAGAAATATCCCGGTTCGATTTCAAAACGGAAGCCGCAATGCGGGCATATATCGTTCATCCGTTGCTTCTTCATCCCATAGGGGCTACCTACGAACATGTGCCCCACCCGGCATTTAGGGCACTTGGAAGCAGCGATTGCCTTGATCTTCGAAGTATGTGTGGGCATGTGGGTGCTAATTCAGCACGATGGGTTCATCGTCCATGGTCACCGTCTTCTTGCTCCGGTATTTCGTATACCACAGCACGCCCACACCCACTGCTGCGAGGTAGGGAATGGCCAATAAAAACAGAATGCCCCTATTCAGGCCCTTGCCTTGGCTGTTGCCGTTTTGGGTGGCATTCTCGGCGGTGAGTGTACACATGGCACATTGCGCATCGGCACGATCTGGGATCACGGCTGTCAGTGCAACTGCCAGCACCATCGTTCCTATGAAACGCTTCATGATATTCATAATGCAAAGCTAGCGAAACTTGCGGGGATATGCAAACGGGCGGCAGTCGCAACGACACCTACCAAAATAATCCATAATCCGATTAATTTAATCATTTTTCCGTCGGCTATGGTTTCCGTTCTTTGTTTCATAAACTGATGCAATAATGGAAACCATGACAAATACGTTACCCGAACTGGATCGGCTGTACGAAATCAGCGACGAACAAGTACAGGAGTTTGCCCGGAACGGCCACACGCAGACCTTAAATCTCCTCAATGCAGACGAGGCACTGGTTTACCGCAACGTGATCAGCGCTGCTGCCGACAAGTTCAATGAGGAAAAACGCAACCTTGCCGATCGCGACACGTATGGCAAAGCGTTTTTGCAAATCATGAACCTATGGCGCGTGGATGAAGGTGTGAGAAAATTTGTTTTAGCCAAACGCTTCGCGCACGTTGCTGCCCGGTTGCTGGGGGTAGCGAACGTGAGGCTGTACCACGACCAAGCCTTATTTAAAGAGCCCGGCGGCGGCCCGACGCCGTGGCACCAGGACCAGAATTACTGGCCGCTTGACACGGACAAGACCATTACCATGTGGATGCCGCTGGTGACTATTCCCAGTGCGGAAATGGGCATGCTGACCTTCGCTTCGGGGTCACACCGCAACGGCAACGTATTTGATTTCGTTATTTCGGACGAGTCGGACGATGCGTTTGAACAATTTGTACGCCAGGAACGCTTCCCGCTTACCCGGCCGGCTGCATTGAACGCGGGCGACGCCACCTGGCATAACGGATTCACCATCCATAACGCACCCGGAAATGATTCCGACCGGATGCGCGAGGTGATGACCATTATCTATTATGCCGACGGCACCAAGATAAGTGCACCCCAACATGAATTCCAGGAGAATGACCTCAAAACGTGGCTCGGCAATAAAGCGCCGGGATCCGTGGCCGACTCGGAACTGAATCCATTGTTACTTTAAACGGCATGAAACACCAACGCCCTTTACGACTAGGCTTGGCGTGCGCCATCCTCTTGAGCACGACCAGCTGCCAAAACACGCCGGCACCTGTTGATACGACACCCGCCGATGAAATTATATACCACGTATTCCAGCGCAGCTTTTATGACAGTAATGGCGATAGCCACGGCGACCTGGCAGGCCTTGCGGAGAAACTGGACGACCTGCAGGAACTGGGTATCACGGCCATCCTCCTTACCCCGCTGTACGAATCGGTGTATTACCATAACTATTTCTCATCCGATTTCGAAAAAATAGACCCGACGTATGGCGACAAGGCGGCATACCTTTCCCTCGTGCAGGAAATCCACCGCCGGGGGATGAAAATCTATATGGATATGGAGACCCAATACGTCACGGAAGACCATCTGTGGTGGCGCGATTCCTACGGCAATCCGGCTTCGCTCTATAGCGACTACATTATTTACAACGACAGTGCGCAGACGCAGCCCGAATCCATTGTATTTAACCTCACTGAACTGCTGGGCTACGATGGTACCGTCCGTAAGATAACGACGGTCAACCTCGACCATCCCGCGGTTCTGGAATACAACTTCCAATTATTCAGCCATTGGATCGATCCCAACGGCGACGGCCGGTTTGACGATGGCGTAGACGGTTTCCGTTTAGACCATATGATGGATGACCTGGATAACAAGGGGATCCTGCCCCAATTGTTCCGGACATTCTGGGTACCACTTATTGAGCGGCTGAAAGTGGTCAACCCCGATGTACAGTTTATGGCCGAACAGGCCGATTGGGGATCGTACGGATTCGATTACTTGGAACGGGGTGGCGTGGACCGCGTGTTTGCCTTCCGTGTTCAGCAAGCTGCGCGGACATTGGACAAAGCACGTATCGAGGCCTTTGCCGACACGACGTTTGGCAACACGCCGGCCGGAAAAAAACAAATCATGTTTATCGAAAACCACGACATCCCCCGTTTCGCAACCGTGGTGGAGCAACATCCGGGCAAACTGCGGGTAGGCGCGGCCATCAACCTGCTTATCGGCGGCATTCCGTCCATCTACTACGGGCAGGAAATCGGTATGCTGGGCCATGCCGAGTTCGGCAGGTATGGAGAAGTGGTCACCGACGCCAATGAAATCCCCTCGCGGGAAGCCTTTGAATGGTATGCATCAGCACAGGGGGAAGGTATGGCGTATTGGTATAAAGATACCGGCCCGTGGTGGGACGAATCCAACATCAAACCAAACGACGGCATCTCGCTGGAAGAACAGCGTGCCGACGACCAATCGCTTTGGAACTATTACCGCTCGCTAATCGCCCTGCGCCGCGACCACGATGCACTGGTTAACGGTAGCTACCACACCATCCCGAACAACACCGCCAATATCCTTTCTTTTATGCGGGAGAGCCCCAAGGAACGAATATTGGTCGTTATCAATCTAGGGGATTTCAGCGAAAGTTTATCGCTCGACGGCGATGATGGGCACCAGGAACCAATGGGCACCCTAGATCAGCTTTGGGGAAAAACCCCTTTCAAGCAGGGAGCGGGCAAAATAGCCATCGATGACATCCCTCCTTACAGCGTCCATGTATTCCGGATGGATGGGAAGATGCGGTGATCCGTAGCCGTTCAAATGGCAAACTGGCGTCGGTAGTGAAGCGGGCTTAACTTGGTCCGCCGTTTGAAAGCACGATAAAAAAAAGACATATCCGCAAACCCACTTTCGAAGGCAATCTCGGTGATGGGCTTATCGGTTTGCACGAGCTGCTGGGTGGCGTGATTGATCCGGTAGTCCATCACCGCATCCATGAACGTTTTCCGGGTGGCTTTCTTGAAATATTTACAGAAGGCGTGTGGTGTCATGTGGGCGAGTGATGCCGCTTCTTTCAACGAGACCTTACCCCTGAACTGGTCTACCAGATAGGCCAGCACCGGCCCCATCCGCTGCTGGTCGGCCACCGCGGGCAATACCGTGATACTATCCGCACTGAACGCCACGCGATCGCCATCTTCGGCCAGTTGTTGGAGGATTTCCAGCAATCCGGTAAACCCATACAGCCCGTGCTTATCGGCCAAGTTACGAAAGGTGCTTTCCATTCGATGGGACAATGAAGCACCGGACCGAAAGCCTACGGTGGTATGGACCAACAAGTTATGGATATCTGTCAGCTCCTTCTTTGTAGCCAGGCCATTGCCGAGCATATCAGGCGAAAACTGAATGACGATAGCTTGGGCACTAGCGTTCGTGTCGATGGTCGCATCCAATTTCCAGCAATGGGGCACGTTGGGGGCAACAAGCACCAAATCACCTGCCCCGAAACGCTCCATGTGGCTACCCACATACCGCTTCCCCTCCCCCTGCACCACGTATGTCAGTTCGAACTCCGGATGGAAATGGTAAGGGGCGTCAAAGGCTTCCGCGCCAAAGTTGCGGAGCAGAAACGCATGGTCATCGGGCGTTTGCACATATTCGGGAGAGGCTTTGCGCATCATCAATCCTCCTCCACCCGTAACACGCACACCGCCGCCGCCAACATGAGCACGCCAGCCATCACCAGCGAAAATATGGCGTGGCCACCAAATGCGTACTTGACAATATAGCCGCCGAAAAAGCCATTGACCAGCTGGGGAAAGGTGATAAAAAAATTGAAAATACCCATATATACCCCCATTTTGTACGTGGGTATGCTTTTGGAAAGGATGGCGTACGGCATTGCCAGTATACTCCCCCAAGCGATACCGATACCGACCATCGGGACAACGAGGTACGTGGGGTTGCCAATAAAAAACATCGAAACGAGCGATATTCCACCCGCAGCCAACGATACGGCATGGCTCCCGCGCTGGCCCAGCCGTTTCGCGATAAAGGGGAGCATCAATGCATATAGTGCGGCTACACCATTGTATATGCCGAATAGGAAACCCACCCAATTGGCCGCGTCGGCATACTGGGTAGAAGCCGTATCTTCAGGCCTGACGCCGTACACGTGCTGGGCAATAGCCGGCGTAGTGAACACCCACATGGAAAACAGGGCGAACCACGAAAAAAACTGTACCACCCCCAACTGCTTCATCGCCTTGGGCATCCGTGCGAAATCGGTGAATATAACGGCAATACCTTTGCGCGTGGCGGCAATTTCGTCGACTGGCGGTGCTGCATCTTCGTCAAATCCCGCTACCTCCGCAGGTGTGTATTCGCGGGTGGTGACCACCGTCCATAATATGGCTAGCACCAATACCGCGGCACCGGCGTAAAATGAATAGATCACGTTATCCGGCACGTGCCCCGGCGCGGCCGTCTTCGCTACCCCCATGTACTCGGCAAAGATGTAGGGAAGCCATGAGCCTATCACAGCGCCCACACCGATAAGGAACGATTGTACGGAAAACCCGGTGCTGCGCTGCTCGTGTGGCAACTTATCGGCAACAAGTGCCCGAAACGGCTCCATGGCGACGTTGAACGATGCATCCATAATCATTAACATGCCTGCCCCTATCCAGATGGCAGGCATCACCATGGTTAATACCGCCGCATTGGGCATCAATATCAACGCTACAGCCGACAGCAGTGCCCCGCCCAGAAAGTAGGGCCGTCTACGGCCCAGCCGCGTCCACGTGCGATCGCTATAGTGGCCAACGATGGGTTGGATGATCATGCCGGTCAAGGGCGCAGCCAACCAAAAGAGCGACAGATGCTCCACATCGGCACCGAACGTCTGCAATATCCGCGATGCGTTACCGCTTTGCAGGGCAAAACCGAACTGGATACCGAGAAAGCCCAAGCTCATGTTTACGATCTGGGCGATACTTAATCGTGGCTTTTTTTTCAGCGTCATCGTTGGTTAGTTGGTTAACTTTTTTACGAGCGACTAATAATAAGGAATTTTGCTTAAAATCAGAAATGCTTGTTCATGCTTTTTCATAGTTGGGCGTGGCGACGGTCGCTTTTTTATCTACGGCAAGGTGTTCACCAAAAACGGTGATGGATGCTGGCTGTTCACCATCATTGGAAAACGTAACCGCTTTGGGCGTGATATGCACCGTAAGCAATGCACCCCTGAACCTGACCCTGAACGTGTATGATGTCCATTTCCCCGGCACCATGGGGTTGAAATGTAGGCGGCCATCCCGTACCCGCATGCCCGCAAAGCCCTCCACGACGCTCATCCATGTGCCAGCCATCGAGGTGATGTGAAGTCCATCTTCGGTGTCGTTGTTGTAATCGTCGAGGTCGAGCCTTGCGGTGCGAAGGTAAAACTGGTATGCGCGCGCCTCATCCCCTAACCTGGCAGCAAGGATGGCGTGGACGCAGGGCGACAGCGAGCTTTCATGTACCGTAAGGGGTTCGTAGAAATCGTAATTACGGCGGATGGTCTCCACGTCAAAACGATCTTCGAGCAAATAAAGGCCCTGCAGTACATCTGCCTGTTTTATATAGCAAGAGCGTAGGATCCGATCCCAGCTCCAATGTTGGTTGAGTGGGCGTTGTTCATCGGGGATATCCGTTGCGGGAACCAATGCCTTGTCCAGAAAGCCATCCTGCTGCAGGAAAATACCCCGGGCCTCGTCGACTGGATAGTACAGCTGACTCCTAATCATTGCCCATCGATCGGTTTCAGAGGTTTGCAGGGCGGTCTTGGCCACAATGGCCGCGTACCGTTCCGCATTCGACTCCCGCACTTCACCCAGCGCACTGATGGTGTACTCCAGGCACCAGCTCGCTATCGTGTTGGTATACCAATTGTTATTGACATTATTTTCATACTCGTTCGGGCCCGTCACGCCAAGCATGACATAGCGTTGGCGTACTTCGCTCCAGTTAACACGCTGTGCCCAGAACCGGGCAATGCCAATGAGCACCTCCAGGCCGTATTGGGCCAGGTAGGAAGTGTCTCCGGTATAACGGATATAATTGTATATCGCAAACGCAATCGCACCGTTCCGGTGGATTTCCTCAAACGTTATTTCCCATTCGTTATGGCATTCCTCGCCGTTTATCGTTACCATCGGGTACAGGGCAGCTCCCGCCCCGAACCCCAGCTTTTCCGCATTTGCTATCGCTTTGGGCAAGTGCTTGTAGCGATACACCAACAGGTTCCGGGCAACCCGCGGAGGCGCCGTGGCCAAATAAAAGGGCAAGCAATACGCTTCCGTATCCCAATAGGTGGAACCGCCGTATTTCTCGCCGGTAAAACCCTTCGGGCCGATATTGAGCCGGTCATCTTCGCCGGTATACGTCTGGTGCAACTGGAAGATATTGAACCGGATGGCTTGTTGCGCGGCTACATCCCCCTCAATACTGACATCACTCTCTGCCCATTTTAACCCCCATGCGTCGGCTTGCTCGGTAAGGAGGCAATCGAAGCCTTTGCCTACCACACGGTCCAGCAATTGCCCGGCACGATCTGCCATTTCCGGTTTTGGATGGTTCTCGGATGAGAGGTTTACCGCATACTTGCGGACTTCAACCGTTTCCCCCTCCAAGATTTCGACGGTCACCGACCGGGCCATGTAATCTTCACGCTCGATAGCCACTTCCCGTGGCGTTAGGTTACCTCCGTCGTGAGTCAGCTCGTAATGCATGCCCGTCGTTACCCAAAAATCGGTCTTCTTTGTACGCATGGTCAACAACGCACGATGTTCGCTGCCACGCTTCGCTACGGGTTCCCAGAACAGCTCATCGTAGTTTGAATCGGCATTCCGCACACCGCCGTCGATATAGGGCGTCATCGCTACGGTTCCCGAGAAATTCTTCGCCGTAATCCGATACCGTATCACCCCGCATTCGTCGTCAACCAGGCTGCAAAAGCGGATGGCCTCTACCTCCACCTCCTTCCCATCGGGAAAGCGTGCCGTGAACTGCCGCAGGAGGTAGCCTTCTTTCATATGGAGCACCCGCTTGAAATGGCTTACCTGCATGGTGTGCAAATCCAACGGCACCCCATCAACAGCAACATCAATCCCTATCCAGTTCGCGGCATTGAGCACTTTGGCGAAATATTCCGGATAGCCGTTTTTCCACCACCCTACACGTGTTTTATCCGGGTAATAAACACCGGCGATGTACGACCCCTGTAGGGTATCGCCCGTATATTGCTCCTCAAAATTGGCCCGCTGGCCCATGCGGCCGTTGCCGATACTGAAAATACTCTCGGAAACCCTGTTCAAGGCCGGGTCAAAACCCATTTCAATAATATGCCACGCATCGTGGACGATGTAATTCTTCATATACGTAATTGGTGGTTATGCACGCCAGTAACGGCGCATCTTCATAACGTTAAATCAACCAGCCCCGGCACGACCATATCCGCACCTTTGAGATCGGCCGGATGACCGATGCCGACCACTTGCATCCCGGCGGCAATGGCCGCTTCGATACCAGCCTGGGCATCCTCGAAAACCAAGCAATCCGATACGGGTACGTCCAACGCCCTGGCCGCGTTGAGAAAGACCTCAGGGTGCGGTTTCGACCGGGAAACCGAGTTGCCATCGATCACGGCGTCAAAACACTCGGCCGTACGGGTATGCGCTAAAATCAATTGCGCATTCTTGCTTGCCGAGCCCAGTGCCGTGCGGATTCCTTTGGCCTGCGCTGCCCTAAGCAGGCGGAACGCCCCCGGCAGGACATCCCAATGCGTCATCCCCGCCACGAGTTCCAGGTACCAGTCATTTTTCCGGGCGGCAAGCCGTTGCTTTTCGGTCGATGGCAGGTCCACGTTACCCCAGTCAAGCAAATACTCCAGCGACTGCTGCCGGCTTACCCCTTTCAGCTTTTCGTTCTGCTGCCATGTAAAATCAAACCCCAGCGAATTGGCCAGGCGTTTCCACGCTTGGTAATGGAATGTCGCAGTATCTACCAATACGCCGTCGAGATCAAAAATAAATGCCTTTTTATCGGTAGGCAGGGTGTGTTGGGTCATGCTGTGCGCAGTCAATAGCATACATTATAAAATTTCGAGTACCGTTGTTGATTTAGCTGCTAGTTGGATGGGAGCTGCGATATCGATGGTCGCTCCCGTAATAATATCCCTGGCTTGCGTAGCGGCTTGGATCCGTTCGGCGAACCGATCCGTCGCAACGGCTTTTGTTTCCTCGGCCGTGTTCATGATCACCATGACCGTTTTGTCATCGTTATACCTAAAATAGACGTATACCGCATCTTCAGGCACATACTGCATCAGTTTTCCTGTTTGCAGCACCGGATTATCACGACGATAATTGGCGAGCTTCCGCACATAATAAAACAGCTCATTCTCCCACGCCGAGCGGCCCGCTTCGGTGAATTTATCGACCGTATCCGTTGGCCATCCGCCGGGGAAATCGTCCCGGACCAGCCCATCGGGGTTGGCAAAATTTTTCATGCCGATTTCCGCACCGTAGTACAGCTGCGGGATACCCCGCGTGGTAAACAGCCAAGCCAGCCCCGATTTGTATTTATCGATGTTCTCCCCGACTTCCGACAGGAAGCGGCTTTTATCGTGATTATCAAGGAATACCACATTCCGGTACGCATCTTCGTATACAAAATCATTGGCGAGAACACTGTAGAGCCGGTTCACGCCGTCGGTCCACCCGAACTGGCCGTTCATCGCCTCGATAACGGCGAAATGGGTCTGAAAATCGGTCACGCCGGGCATGTGGCTGTCGTAATCCTGGTTGATAGTGTTCCCCTGGGTATAAACGGCTTGATTGGGCACACCATGTACCCACGTCTCGCCGAAAAAGGTAAGGTCAGGATACTCCTCCTTCATCCGCTGGCCCCATTCGGCCATATACGTCAGGTCATTATAAGCATACGTATCCAACCGGAAACCATCCACACCGGCATATTCCACCCACCATATGTGGCTCTGTGTAATGTAGTTGCGCACAAAAGGATTGCCGTGGTTCATGTCGGGCATGCTCGGCACAAACCAGCCGTCGCTCATCCGCTTCTTATCGGCTTCCGATGCATAGGGATCAAACAGCACCTGGTCTTTGTACGTCGTGTTGGTATATTCGGGCCACTGGTGCAGCCAGTCGGCCGATGGCGCGTCGAGCACGGTCCAATGCATCAACCCGACGTGGTTATGCACCAGATCTTTCACCAGCTTCATCCCCCGTTTGTGGAGCTCGTCGGCCAGCTCCCGGTACAGCGCATTGTCGCCGAACCGCGGGTCGATTTCATAATACTCCGTAGCGGCGTAACCATGGTAAGAAGCCTGCTCCATATCGTTGGTGAGCACGGGGTTGAGCCATACCGCGGTAACCCCCATGTCTTGCAGGTAATCCAATCGCCCCATAATCCCTTGCAAATCACCCCCATGCCGGTAATACATCGAGTCGCGGTTGAGGGCGGTCTCCCGCATACCTGCCACCACGTCGTTGGACGGGTCCCCATTGGCAAACCGATCGGGCATGATGAGGTAAATGAAATCCTCGCTTGTAATGCCCTGGGCTTTGGGCCGATTCCGTTCCCTGTCTTTCAGCTCGTAGGCGTACGTAACGGATGGCTTGCCTGATTTAGAAAACCGGATATCCACTTGGCCTGCCTTAGCAGCGGTACCGATGTGGATATCCAGGAAAAGATAGTTTGGGTTTTCTACCCGGTGACTTTTTAATAGCTCCACGCCCGGGTAGTCAACCGAAGGTTCCCACGTTGCGATACTATCGCCATAGACAAGCAGTTGGACTTCGGAGTGTGCCATGCCCACCCACCAGTTGAGCGGCTCCACCCGGTCGATCCGGGTGGATTGGCCATATGCCTGTGCGCCGGCAAGCAACAGAAAGAAAATACATAACCTCATCATTTGCTATTGTTTTTCTATGCTATACGTGTAATAACCGGCGTTCGTCAGATCGAGGGTAATCAGGTAAGTTCCCCCCTCTTCCACCTTGAAATTACCACCACCGTAGGCCAACAGGCCCGCTTTGTCACTTGCTCCGAAATTGATATCCCAACCGCTATTGGCCCTGAATTTCCATTCGCTGGCCGTCATATCCACCGTAGCTGTCCACAGTCCGGTTTCGGTATCATAGACCATCGGAACATCGGTATCCCAGCTTCCCACGGCATCGCCGATCAGTCCCCACGTTGTTTTCGTGGCCGACCAGGTAAGTGCGCCGGTGTTGGCCTTCAACAGGTAAAAGCCTGCCGCTTCGGCTTTGAGGTTTCCGGCACCGCCGTCGGTGCTGAGCATCGATCCGCCGCCATCGCCGTAGTTTATACCATCCCATCCCGGTACACTGGAGAACTTAAATTCCGTATTATCATCCGGAAAATTAACATAACCCTCATACTGTCCGTCGTCATTTGCCGAACCTGCCCTGAAATCATCACTATGCGACCAGCCGTTGAAACCACCTGCGAGATAGAGCGACGGATACCGCACCACATCTTCATAGGGCACCGCGGTGAGATCGATGACATTGGAATAATTAACCCGGTTGGTGGCCATGGCTACCAGTAGGCGGGCTTCCAAGTTTGCGGTTTCACCGGGATTGTATTTGGCGGCGATGAGCGCCTCATTCAGCTCTTTCACCGTGAAGGCTGCCGTTAGCGCGTCTACGGTCTTGGTGGCCACCAGTGTCCGGAATGCGTCACCCGCTTTACCAACCTGGAGGGTATAGGTCACAATGTCGGTAGCTACCTCACTATCCGACCAGGAAAGCTGCATCGCTTCCCAGTCAAAGGCCACGGCCTGGTTGTCTGCCTGTTCACGGTCCAGTTCCAACGCGGTGGCCGAAGCGGTCAGTGTCGGCGTGTCGCCATTGGAAATGGTTACCGGATCGATGTCCTTTTCGCATGCAGCCATCAGCCACAGCAACATGCACCCGGCAAGGGTATTCGTTATAGTGGATTTCATTTTATTCGAGTTCATGGTTCACGATTACTTAATATATCCGTTATTCTGATCCAAATTCGGGTTAGCGATCACGTCGGATGCAGGCAACGGGAAAATGGTCCGGTACGCCTCAACAGCAATCCCTTCCTGTGCACCGCCTTTAAATGGCCATACGTATGCATTACCGGTATACTTACCGAAACGGATCAGGTCGGTACGCCGATGGGCTTCCCAATAAAACTCGCGGAGGCGTTCATCCAAAATAAAATCGAGCGTAATGCTGCTTACATTCCCGTTGGTGTTGCCGAAGGCTCGTTCACGCAGTTCGTTCACGTAGGCTACAGCGGTAGCCATATCGCCGCCCTGGCCGCCGCGGAGCACTGCCTCGGCATAAATCAGATAAGCGTCTGCCAACCGGAACAGAGGGAAGTCCACCGAACATTGCGTGCCGTCGTTCGATGGCGCGGCAGTACCATTACGGTCCACGTTCTTGAATTTCATCACCGCTATCCCCTGGTCAAACAAACTGATATCCTGTATTGCCGGGTTTTCACCGAAAAACATGGCGCGGCTGTCCGTAGCCCCGGTCAGGTCATCAAATTTATCCACAAGGGAAGCCTTAGCCCGGTTGCCGCCCCAGCCACCGTTCGGGATGCCCAGTGACGCGGGGTCCATCGCGCTGTTTGTAGACGAGTTGATCAGGAAGGTTGTGCCGCCGAAATTCTGGGAGTTCACCGCGTCATAGTTGATGGATAGGATAATCTCATTCCGGTGTTGATCATTGTCAGCCAGGAACAGGTTGGCATACGTAGGCTCCAGTGTATAACCCGACTCGATGACCCGATTGCTGTAAGTAATGGCTTCGCCGTATTTGCCGTTCCCTTCGCCGAGATAGACCTCGGCATTGAGGTATAGTTTGGCAAGGAGCAGCCATGCCGCGGCCTTATCGGCCCGGCCGTATTCGTTTTGATGCGGTTCCACCATCATGCTTTCGATAGCCAACAGCTCGGACTCTACATAGGTAAACAGCTCTGCACGTGGAATCTGGCGCGGCGGCACCTTGCTGATGGCATCGGCTTCGGTGATAAACGGCGGGTTACCGAAAAGGTCCATCAGCACCCAGTACTGGTAGGCGCGCAGGAACCGGGCTTCGGTCCGGTACGCACGGATCTCTTCGGCATCGGCTTCGGTGATGTTGCGGCTGCTCAATTTTTCATCCGTGCTTTCACGTAGGAACTCATTGGCCACCGTGATCTGGTAAAGCGACCGCGTATAGAGCCCCTTCAACAGCACGTTGTTTTCATTCCACGTCAGGTGGTTGAGGTCGGAGATGCCGGGATCCTGCACCCAAGCGCAAGCAGCTTCATCGGAAGCAAGCTCCTGCACATTCCAATACAAGCGTAGGAAATCGGACGTACCGGCATCGATGCCTCCAAGATCGCTCGATCCGGACCCACCGCCGCCGGTCAGCGCGAAACTGGCGTATATTTTCACGAATGCCTGTTTGTAACCTTCTGGCGAACTGTAGACCACATCTGCCGTGATGTCATTCGTCGGCTTGAGGTCCAGCGATTTGTGGCAAGACGCCATCAACATCACCGCACCCAACACCATCATATATTTCTTATTTTTCATGATCTCTTCGTTAACTGCTGATTAAAATCCCAAATTCAGTCCTAAAACAAACGTCCGCGGCCGCGGATACACCCGGTTGTCGATACCGCTCTGCACCTCGGGGTCTATCCCGTCATATTTCGAGACGGTAAACACGTTCTGCACATTTGCCGAAATGAGCAGGTTGGCACTGCTGTTGGTGAACAACCGGCCGACGTTATAACTTAATGACAGGTTGTCCATCCGCAGGAATGACGCGTTATGGAGGTAGTAATCACTCATGGCACGGTTGGTTTGGAAATTGCTGTGCAACAAATCTACCGGCGCATTGTTGATGATTCCGGCTGGATTGATGACGTTATTCCGGACAGCCATATTCGACGTGATGTTGTCGTAAACGTAATTGCCGATATTGGCGCGGAGCACGGTATTGATGTTCCATCGTTTGTAGGCCACCCCTGTGCTGAAGCCCAAGATGTATTGGGGAAGCGGTGATTTATACAGGTTACGGTCCAGGTCATTGATGAGGCCATTGCCATCCAGGTCTTCATATACACCTTCCAGTGGCGTACCGTCTTCATGGTAAACCTGCTTATATAGGCGGTAGGTAAACGGCGAATAGCCCACCGTGTGTACCTGTACGTTCTGCCCGGTGCCCCCTTCTATATACCCCACCTCGGTAAAGTAGTTGGGGTCATCCACGGCCGTAAGGTTGGTCACCTTGTTGTGGTTATACGTGAAGTTGAAATCCACTTCCCACGTGAGGTCATCCTGTTGTATGGGAATGGTATTGATATTGAATTCAACACCCGTATTTTCCATGTTACCCACGTTGGTAAGCAGCAGGTTACTGAAATTGGTACCCACCGGGATGGGGATCACGCTCAGCAAGTCTTCGGTCTTCTTATAGTAGACGTCGACCGTACCGCTGATCCGGTTATTTAAAAAGCCATAGTCCAGCCCTGCGTTGTAGGTCGCCGTACTCTCCCAGCGGATATCCTGATCGTAGGCTATCGGAGAATACGACTGGTAGAAGTTGTTGCCCAACTGATACTGCGACTCGCCGGTACTCAGGTAATAATTGGCCAAGTAACTGTAGTTGGCAATCCCATCCTGTTGCCCGGTTTTGCCGTAGCTCAGCCGGAGGTTGAGTGACGAGAGGTTGGCCGCATCGGCGAAGAACGCCTCGTTTTTCAGGCGCCAGGTGAATCCTGCCGAGGGGAAAACACCCCAACGGTTTTCCGGGCTGAAACGGGAGGAACCATCCGTACGCAGCGTACCGGATAAAATGTATTTATCGGCGAGGGTATAGATTGCGCGACCGTAATACGATATCAGTCGATTCTGCGGAATATCGAACGGGAAATTCGGGGTGCTTAATACCGAACCATCCGCCCGGAGCGTCGGGTAGTTATTGCGCGTGGTCTTGTAATCGTAGTAGCCGTAACCTGCCGTCACATCGAGGTTGCTCCGTACGTTCCCTTCAAACGTTTTGCCGTAATTCAAATAAAACTCGGCCACTTTATTGCTGATGTCTGTCAGGTAGCGCGTTTGCGTACCCTGTGTGGAAAAGTTCTGGGCGGCGTGCGCGGGAACGAACACATCGCCTTTTCCCCTGGACACGTCATAACCCAAATTGACGTTTGCGTGTAATTCGGGCAGGAAATGGAAGGAATAATCCAATTGGACGTTTCCGAAACTCCGGTTTACCCGCGCATCGTCATCCCGAAGCTCGATGAGGCCGAGTGGATTACGCGGCGCCAGCGGGTGTGGGATATCGCCTTGCATCCATTCGAAGAAGTTTCCGAACGCATTCTCCTCGTGTATGGGATGGGTGGGATCAAACTGCAACGCGTTGAATATCGCCCCTTGGTTTGCATACATCGAATTTTGCATCGATCCTTTCAGGTTGAGGTCGACTTTGAGGTGATTGTCGAAAAACTTGGGACTCAAGCTGATGGCGGCACTGGTGCGGTCCATCTCGTCGCGCTGCAGGATACCATCCTGCCGGAGGTACCCTACCGACACACGGTACGGAAGGAAGCCCGACGTGCCGGATACGCTCAGGTTGTTGTCGGTAGCAAAGGCATTTCGGTACACCACGTCTTGCCAGTCGACATCTTCAGTGCCCAGCTGGGCCACTTGCGCTTCAGAACCATTGGCTTCGACATAGCTACGCAGTTGGTCGGCCGATAGGACATCCAGCCGACGCCCCAATGTAGCGACGGAGTTCTGGGAGCTGAAGCTCACTCTAGGCCTTCCTGACACTCCTTTTTTGGTGGTGATCAGGATAACCCCGTTGGAGGCACGCGACCCATAGATAGCCGTTGCATTGGCATCTTTGAGAATGGTGAACGACTCGATATCGTTCGGATTGATCAAGCCGAGCGCATTGGGACTGCCGTCGATACCGCCACCGGACAGCGGCACCCCATCGATGACGATGAGCGGGTCGTTGCTGGCATTGAGCGACGCCCCGGCACGGATACGGATGGTACTACCCGCTCCCGGTCGGCCACCATTGGGCGTGATCTGTACGCCGGCAGCTTTCCCCGAAATCAATTGTTCGGGCGTGGTGATGGCCCCTTTTTGGAAATCCTTGGTGGTTACCGTGGTCATGGAACCGGTCAGCTCCCCTTTACGCTGCGTACCGTAGCCGATAACGACCACTTCTTCCAAGCTCTCCGCCGAGGTGACCATCGTGATGCTCACACGCACCGGCTGGCCGGAAACGGCCACCGTTTGGGTGGCTGCTTCGTAACCGATAAAGGTGGCCACCAGGGTGTAGGTGCCGTTTGGCACGTCGGCAAAGGAAAACTCACCGGTGCCGGAAGTGCTGGCGGTAAGGCCGAGTTCCTGGATCGACACGGAGGCCCCTTCCAAGGGAACAAGCTGTTGATCGGTGATGCGCCCGCTTACCGCACCACTCTGTGCATAGGCGAGCACCGCCGAAACCATCAGCAGGCCCGAAAGCATCAATAATCGCTTAATGGAATAGTTGTTCATGTTGTGTAAGGTTTAATCTATATTCAGTTATTCAATTTGGTTTTACTGTATATCCGGTATTCGCCCGGCTGCAGCGTCGCGCCGTACCCTGCCGGCAACGTTTCCGTCACGTTGGTGATGTTGTTATACCAGGCCCCCGCGGTGAGCTGCGGTACCTGCGCTTCGTGGGCTACCACGTCGAAATTGCCGATGATGAATACTTGTTGGTCGCTATGTGTGAGGCTTACGAACTTGATGGCATCGCCCAATACGTATTCGGCTTGGCCGGCCCTGAAAATCTCGTTGTTTGTTTTAAACCGGATAAACCGGCTGAACGCGCGGTATAGTGCCCGACGGTTACCCTGATTGTAGTCCCAGCGTATGGGCTTCTCCCCTGTCCTTCCGTTTTCGTCAATGGAAACATCATAACCCAGCTCACCGAACTGCCAGATCATTTTTGGTCCGGGGGCAGCAAACAGGAATGCAGCGGCCATTTCAACCCGCTTCAATGCGGTTTCCACGGCTTTGGTATCATAGCCGCCCGAACTGTTGCCGTATTGCAGGTTCTTATACATCAGCCGCTCTTCATCGTGGCTTTCCATGTAACTCACGAGGTTAGGTTGGTCGAAACCGTGCTCCGTATGGAACAGCCGGTCGAAGTTGGCATGGTCAAGCCACCCCATCGTGGCTTCGTTGAATGCATGGTTCACGTTGTTCCAGAGCAGCATGCCCTCGGCAGCCAATTCCTGTTCTTCGTGGTCGTCTGCGAAGTGCTCCAGAATAACATAGCTATCCCCGTCGACCGACCGGATAAAGTCGTTGTACGTTTTCCATATCGCCACGCGCGATGCATCGTAGGCACTCCACGCTCCCACCGCGTTATCGGAGGTGCCCGAGTTGGTCTGGGTAAACCCTTTGGAAAGGTCAAAGCGGAAACCGTCCACGTTGTATTCCTCCAGCCAGAACCGGAGCACATCTTTTACGAACGACTGGGTATAAGCACTTTCGTGGTTAAAATCATAACCCACATTGAACGGGTGCATCGGCTCCACGTTGAACCATGGGTTTTCCGCCGTGGGCCTGCCATTTTGGAAATACAGCTGTACCATGGGCGATTGGCCGAAAGAGTGGTTAAGCACCACGTCGAGGATTACCGCGATACCACGGCCGTGGCATTCGTCAATCAGCTGCTTCAGGTCGCTCTTGGTTCCATAGTATTTATCGGGTGCAAAATAAAACGACGGATTGTATCCCCAACTGGAATTACCCTCAAATTCGTTCACCGGCATCAGCTGGAGGGCATTGACGCCAAGATTGTCCAAATAATCCAGCGTGTCTGCAAGGGTGGTGTAGTTGCCTGCCGCAATGAAATCGCGGACAAGCAACTCATAGATAACCAGATCGTGCTTATCCGGTCGTTGGAAGCCGCCATGTTTCCACGAGTAGGCGGGTGCGTTGGCGTGCATCACGCTCACCAGGCCTGTTGTTTTACCTTGCGGATACGAGCGTTTAGCGGCCGGGAATGTGGCTGCTGGTATGTATTGGTCGTTGGCAGGGTCGAGCACAAGCTCCGTGTAAGGGTCGGCGATACGGAGATGGCCGTCCACCACAAACTGGTAACCGTACGCCTCGTTGGGGTCGAGGCCGGAAACTTCAAGCCACCAATGCTTACCATCGGGCGTTTGCTTCATCAATCCGCCGGTGCCCAGTGTCCAATCGTTGAAGTCGCCGATGAGGTATACCGATTTTTTAGCCGGTGCCGTCAGCGCAACCACGGCTGTCGTCCCCCCATTCCCGAATGTCACGCCGTTGGCAGCAGCGCCAGCGGGAAGTTCCGCCGTTTCCGGCTCACCAGCGACCAACAAGGAGAAACTGCTTTCGCTGGTCTGCCCGTTAGCTGTCGCCTTCACCGTAAACGTATAATTCCCTTCGTCGGCTAGGCTGTAGGAAGCGGTGAGCGATTTACCATTCGTCGATGCCAGCGAAATGCCATTCACCGATATATTCAGGTCTGCCTCGGAAGAGGAAAGCGCATGAAGGTTGATATCCTGTCCAACCAGCCATTCCCGGGCAGCGGGCGACGGCTCGAAAAGCGGGTGCATCTCGGGAGCCGCAAACCGTACTGCTAACTTACCGGCTTCGAAAAGCGGTACATAGAGATCGCTCCCATCGCTGTTCCTTGCCACCTGCGACCCGTCCGCGTTTCGCACGACGAGCGCTATCTTCAAGATTTCCTCGCCGGCCGGCACGCCAAAGAATGTCCGTGGACTGAGGGTGAGCTCGTAGCGGTCGGCCGACTTCCTTATCAAGCGCGTTGCGGCCGTGTTTTCTGCCCATTCCGTCTTTACATATTTCCAGTCGGTTCCGTCTTGGCTTTGCGATGTAATAACACCGATATGGACATAGCAATCATCCTGATATCCCTTTAGCCCGGCGTCTCCTTTCGTTGCGTCGAATCGAAGGGTAACTTCGCCCCCATCCGTCGGAAATGCCGGCGAAAAAGTCAGGAGACCGATCTCATTGATGGGCTCATCTGGGTCGCCCGGCAGGTTTCCATCATCGGCCGCATGCTTCCTGCAACCCATGGCTATGGGTACACCTACCAGCAACAAAACCATACTACGAAACGTTAATTGCATCACAAATCGGTTATCTAATCAGCTTCAGAACCAAGGCTTTAGCCTTCATTCATTTTTCGGGAACGTTCCCGAAACAGAAGTAAAGGTAGGGATTATTTCGAAATTGCCAAAAAAAAGTAATTTTTTTCTGGGTGCTGGTTTTAGGTTGCCGTACGGCCTTTCGGGTCGTTAGGTGTTCCCGCGGCAGCGCCACTGGATTGGCGCTCAATCAGTATGGACTCCAAGGTGAGGTGATTGTCGGGCGTCGATTTCAGCCCGCTGGCCAGTGCATCGAACAGTGCCGTCGCCGCAGTCACCCCCATATCGAATGCGGGCTGGGTAATGGTGCTCAGCGCTGGATGGAGCAGATCGGCAATTTCGAGGCTGGAGAACCCGATCACCTTCAGGTCGGCCGGCATCAAAATGCCCTCTTGGTGGCAGAAACGGTATGCAGCGATTGCCAGCCGTTCCACGGAGGCAAACACCCCATCGGGCCGCAGGTTATAGAATGCATTCCGAAGTCGTCGCTCGATTTCTTGCTTTTCGTTCGTACATTCCACGACCAGGTCGTCATCGTACTGCTGGCCTGCATCGCGTAGCGCATCCAAGTAGCCCTGTAAGCGTATTTTACCAATCGATACATGCTTATTGACCACGAGGTAAGCCACCCGCTTGCAGCCGTTATCGATCAGGTGCTTCGTAGCCGCGTAGCTACTCGCGTAGTCGTTCGCTGTTACGCGCGTAGCCTGTACGTCATCGTAGTAGCGGTCGAAAAAGACGAACGGTATGCTCCGCTTGGTTAATACATCAAGGTAGCCATGTTGGTATTCCTCGCCCGATACCGACATCACCACACCTTCTACCCTACCATTCCCGATGTCGGCTACGAATGCGGCTTCTTTTTCATAATCATCGTCGGTCACGTAGATCAAGGTGTGGTAACCCTTGGAGCGGGCCACCTTCTCGATACCATGGATGGCTTGGGAGAAAAAATTATTGGCAAACTCGGGTACGATGATGGCAATGGTCCGGCTTTTACGGTCGCGCAGGCTGCTGGCATATAAATTCGGTTGATAGCCCATGGCCGCCGCAGCGTCCAGAATACGTTGCTTGGTTTTCGCATTGATGTCACTGTTACCCCGAAACGCCCGAGATACGGTCGAGGTCGACAACCCCAACCGCTCGGCAAGCACTTTTATGTTTACGGTATCCATCGCCTATTCATTCGTTACCCTTCACAATCAATGTGCAACTATACACATTCCTAGTCCATTTCTCGCATACGAGCCAAACAAAAAGTCCTGATCGACGAACAACCAGGACTTTCTTAAGTTTATAATTAGTTGGTTTTGTGCAATAAAAATATGGAAATTAAGCTGACATCGTCAAATAATTTTCCCGAATATGTCATACTATTTCAACAAACAATCATAACTTGTTGTTAATCAAACCCTACCCGTAATCGCTATCAACGGGACATCTTTCCGGTAATGTAACAGCTTTGTGGTTTATCGGCATATCGGTACGGATCAGTACCGTGGATAAAAATATAAAACAGATTGCATGCCGAGTACGGCCTCCCCCAACGTATAATAGCCCTGGCCATCGGGCGCAAAGGCAACGGCCTCTCCCTGTGGTTCGGGCTGATAGGGTTGCAGCATGGCTGGGCGACTGGACATTTCTGCAATGGATTCGCCGGGCTTCCGTTTCCAGTAAAATACCTGGAGCAAGTTCTTTAAAAGCATTTCGGTACCATCGGGACTGATCGCTGCGGACGTAATAAAGGTGTGGGGCAGTACACCGACTTTACGGAGCATCAACGTATCACCGGGTATTTCAGGTAGTGCCGTAGCATAGATACCCACCTCCAGTTCGCGCTTACTGATCACGTACAACTGTTCGTCTAGTGGGTCGAAGAATAGTGATTCCGCATCCCGCGGTCCATCTTCGTAGCGTAGCACGAACGAGCGGACCTGTTCATTCGGCAGCGTATCCACCATTGGTGTTCGTATGGGAGCTGTGGGTTCCTTTAATACGTGCAAATGCACGTATGGCCGTTGACCGCGGTTGTCTCCAATATCGCCAATCAACAAGTAATGGCAGCCATCCCGTTCCATCATCGCTATATCTTCCCAGTCGTACGCTGATATCCCCTGCAAATAATAGGTGGCCTTGTGATGTGCCGAACCATCAATCAAGAATATCCTGGCCCCATCGCCACTGTCATTGTGGGTCCAGAAATGCCCCGTGTGCCCTACCGCCGCTACAAGTCCCGATGCCTCGTTGATTTCAGGGTTTTCAATGTTACCCCTGGCTTCCCTCGTACCGAATATGGTGGGGCTAACTTGGCCCACCGCACATTCAGCCAGCAGGAAATAGCCTATCCATGTCGCTATTTGTTTGCCAACCCACATGTCCGCCAAAATACGAATTAATTCAGCGCAAAAACATTTTCCCTATCTTTGTACACACAATTGTCACACACAGATGGATATACACCAATTTTACGATGAGGGGCTATCGCACGCATCCTACGCCGTACGAAATGAAGATCAAATCGCGTTAATCGATCCGGCGCGGGACCCCCGGCAATACCTCGACTTCGCCGAGCACCATGGCGCCAAAATCACCGCCATAATCGAGACACATCCCCACGCCGACTTTGTAAGCTCGCATTTGGAATTGCATCAGACCATCGGGGCCACATTGTATACCAGTGCATTGGTAGGTGCGGAATACCCCTATCAACCGTTTGACGAAGGTGACCGTATCGCCATGGGCAATGTACAGTTGGAAGCCCTCAACACCCCCGGACATTCCCCAGACAGCATCTGTATCTTACTCATAGACCCACAAAACAAACCACATTCGGTGTTCACGGGCGACACCTTGTTTGTTGGTGACGTGGGCCGGCCGGATTTACGTGAACGGGTGGGTAACATCACCGAAAAGGCCGCTGCATTGGCAAGGCAGTTGTACCGCTCCACGCGTGAAAAGTTAATGCGGCTTCCCGCCGATGTCTTGGTCTATCCTGCCCATGGCCCGGGCTCGTTGTGTGGAAAAAACATGGGTGACAACCGACACAGTACCATCGGAATCGAAATCAGCAGCAACTATGCGTTGCAACCCATGGATGAAGATGAGTTTGTCGCATTGATCATGGAACAACAACCCTTTATACCGCGCTATTTCGAATATGACGTGATGCTCAACAAAAAGGGCGCTCCGGCCTACCAAGCCAGTATCGACGCCATCCTTACGTTGAACGACCTATCCCTACGCGATAGGGATGTGCTCGTGGTGGATGGGCGCCCGCAAACAATGTTCCAATCCGGGCACTTACCCGGGGCCATCAATGTACCCGATGGACTGCGGTTCGAGACGTGGCTGGGAAGCATCGTCGACCCCGGTGAGGCGTTCTACCTCATGGCCGAAGATGCCCAACAATTACAAGCACTTATAGCGAAAATAGCGAAGATAGGTTATGACCAGCAGGCGGTCGGAAAGGCGGTGATAACCGGTGGTCCCGTACAAGCCGCATCATTCGACGAAAGGCACTTCGCCAAAAATCCCCAGAACTACACGATCGTCGATATCCGTAATAGTGACGAAGTGGCGGCGCAGCCCATTTTTTCCGGTTCTATCCCAATACCGCTCCCCGAACTACGTGCACACGCAGCGGCACTCCCTACAGACAAAACAATTGTGGTGCATTGTGCAGGGGGCTATCGTTCGGCCATCGGGGCGAGCATCGTAGCGGCAGCATTGCCCCATGCCACGGTGGTAGACTTCGGTGCGCACATCCACGAATTTAAGCCTGTAAGTTAATGTGGTCGGCCTTGACCGTTATATGCCTAACCTGCAGCGGTGGTTTCCTACAAGATTCGACCACCAATCCGGAATTTAGTGAACGGCTGAACAGCATCTACCGGCACAGTATACCGACGATTACCGTCGATGAACTTGCGGTCCTGATGAAGCAGGGTGCTGTGGTACTCGACGCACGCGAGCAGGAAGAATTTGATGTCAGCCACATCCGCCGTGCAAGGCACGTCGGTTACATCTGGTTTGACATGCGCGAAGTGTACGATATCCCCAAAACAGACACGGTGGTGGTCTATTGCGCCATCGGCAACCGTAGCGAACGGATTGGCGAAAAACTACTGAAAGCAGGCTATCGCCATGTGTTTAATCTATACGGTGGGATTTATGAATGGGTAAACCAACGCAACCCCGTATATAACGCCGATGACGTGCAAACCACCGAAGTACACGTATACGATAAAAACTGGTCACCGTGGCTCACTCGCGGCACGCCGGTGCACTGACCGTGCATGCCTAACTAGGCTACGGAAAATTCCTTGGCTGCCAGGTAGCGTTCGGCTTCGAGGGCAGCCATACAACCCGTTCCTGCAGCCGTAACCGCTTGGCGATACACGTGGTCCTGTACATCGCCGCAAGCAAATACACCTTCGATATTTGTGCGTGTACTGTCCGGCTGGGTAATCAGGTAACCGTTGGTGTCCATATCCAGCTTCCCTACAAACAATTCGGTATTGGGTTTGTGGCCAATGGCCACGAAGAAGCCCGTCACGGGAATGACCTCCTCTTCCAAGGTCTGGTTGTTATATACCCTTATACCCGTCACGCTCTGTCCATCCCCCACGATCTCTTTGGTTTCCGTATGGTAGTGTATTTCTATATTCGGCGTATTCAGCACCCGGTGCTGCATGGCTTTCGATGCGCGGAACTCATCCCGGCGCACCAGCATATGTACTTTGCTGGCCAGCTTCGCCAAATACGTTGCCTCTTCGGCTGCCGTATCGCCGGCTCCCACGATAGCGACGTCCTGCCCCTTAAAAAAGAAGCCATCGCACACCGCGCACGCGGACACGCCAAACCCGTTGTACTTTTGTTCGCTTTCGAGCCCCAGCCATTTCGCTGTCGCTCCGGTAGCAATAATCACTGTCTCGGCGATAATGGTCTTTTCGCCATCCACCACTATCCGATGGCCGCTGCCCGAAAAATCCACTTCGGTAATGTAACCGAAACGCACATCGGTACCAAAACGCTCCGCCTGCTTCCGGAAATCCTCCATCATCTGCGGGCCCAGCACGCCGTCGGTATAGCCAGGGAAATTCTCCACATCAGTGGTCTGCGTAAGCTGTCCCCCCGGTACGATACCGGTATACACTACGGGCTTCAGATCGGCACGGGCGGCATAAATCGCAGCAGTATACCCTGCCGGACCAGAACCGATAATCAGGCACTTTACGTGTTCAGTTTCTTGTGACATCGTGATAAATAAAAGTGAAGATGCAAAAATACGGGTTTACCCCCATTAATCAATAGTTGTTTGTCAGGCATGCGTAAGGAATGCCTTGCGGCTATTTCCCAAATTTCGCCTGCAAGTTCTTCAGCATGTCGTCGGTGATAGGGCCCGGCTTCCGCTTCGGCCGGTCATCCTTCTCCCCCCCTTCCTGCCTAGCGGATTGTTGCTGCGGGCGTTGCTCTTTCTGTTTGGCCCGGAATCGCTGCCACAGCCTATCCAAGCATTTTTTGGTGTACAACGGGAAATCACCTTGCATCATCCATGCATAGTAGCTGGGCTCCATGGCAAATACCGCTTCGACGGACCGGCCTTTATGCTTACCGAAGTTGAACACTTCTTCGCCTTGATCGTTGAACACCATGCGGCCTGCAAAATCCACCGGCCGGCTTAGGTTGGTGAAACGGTGCAGCGCCTCCACATCATTCACCACGGGTACTGACTTGTTGCCCGCCTTATCCTCCCACTCAATCCCCTGGTAGCGGTCCAATTGCGATCGCAGCACGTCATAGGTGGCCCGTGTATCATCTTCTGCACTGTGTGCATTGTCAAGGTCCTTATCGCAATAAAAACGGTATGCCGCTTTCAACGTGCGCTGTTCCATTTGGTGGAAGATATTCTGCACGTCGACGAAAAAACGGCCGGTCAGCGAGAAGTCCACCCCCGCCCGAAGGAATTCCTCCATCAGCATCGGGATATCAAACTTATTTGAATTATAGCCAGCCAAGTCCGCATCGCCTATAAACTCGGCAACCGCCGGCGCCACCTCTTTGAATGTGGGCGCCCCCTCTACATCCTTGTCGTATATCCCATGGATGACGGACGACTCCAATGGTATGGGCATTTCAGGGTTAATTTTCAGCGTCTTCACCGCTTCGCTTCCATCAGGCGATACTTTCAGGACAGAAATTTCCACGATACGGTCGGCAGATATGTTTACACCGGTGGTCTCCAGATCAAAAAAAGCCAACGGGCGTTGTAATTTAAGGTTCATTCAGAAATAATTTATTGCGGATGTTTGAGGAGTTGTATTGCGTATTCGACGATCAACTAAAAATAATAAGTCCCAACAGAATACCTACGACCATGATCAGATAAAGCAGCAGTTCATTCCCCGCAAAGCGTTTGTACTTCGTCCAAAAACTATAATCTTCCCTTTCCGGTTGTTTGACTTCCATTTGGCGGCAAAGATAACGATATTTTTCCATCCCAAGGGGCTATCTTTGCGCATCAGTCATCGATCGATGCACCCACCAATTGCCTGAACTTCCAGCTTGTCTGGTCGTTGGTGGGCCCCTGGGTTTGTTTCATGAGGATACCGATAATGCCCTCGCTGGGATCAGCGAAATACTGGGTATTGAAGTAACCACCCCACACGAACGTACCTTCGCCGCCCAAGCCCCCCTTGGCCACCCCCTGCCCTGTCAGCATTCCGAAAGCCAAACCGTAATCCTCTTCATCGCCGCCAAACAGGTTGCCTGTTTGGTTTTTCATGATGGTAGCCACCGTGGTGCGGCTCAATATGCGGACACCGTTGAGCTCCCCACCATTGAGGTACATCTGCAGGAAGGTTGCATAATCTTTCGCCGTACTGCTTAATCCTGCACCGCCCCCGAAAAATGTCCGCGCACCTTTGACAGGGTAATCCGGGTCGTAAAACGTGTATGGAAACGCTTCCCATTGGCCATCCACCTTATATTGTATGTCTACCAAGCGATGGGCCTTATTGTCCGGCAGGTAAAACCACGTATCGTCCATGCCCAGCGGATCGAACAGCCGCTCGCGCAGGAAGCGGTCAAAGGACATGCCCGACACGATCTCGACGAGATAGCCCAGCACATCCAGGCCCAAGCTGTACGTATAACGTTCGCCCGGATCGTGGTGCAGCGGCAGCTTGGCCAGTTGCTTCACCAAGTCACTGATGCGTACCTCGTCGGTAGCGAATACCTCTTTGGTACCGGCTTTCTTATAAAGCAACTTCATCCGCTCGTCACCGTCGATTACGCCATACCCAATACCCGATGTGTGCGTGAGCAGGTGCCGGATGGTGATTTCCTTGTTGGCTGGCCGTGTGGTAAAAGTGGTATCGCTATACTTGAACGATTGCAGCACTTGCGGATTTTTAAATTCGGGGATATAGTCTGATATCGGATCGTCCAATTGGAATTTTCCTTCTTCCCACAACATCATCACCGCTGTGGCGGTAATAGCCTTTGTCTGTGAGGCGATACGGAAAATATCGTCCGGCTGCAGCTTGCGGTCGGCATCGGCGCTACCGAATGCTTTATGGTATACGATCTTGCCGTTGCGTGCCACCAACGCCACCACTCCCGGGATTTGCCCTTCGGCAACCGATTCCTGAAGCATGGCATCAATCCTTGCCAGCCGTTCCGGCGACATGCCCACCGTGCCCGGAGGCGCCGGCATGAGCGGGGAAGATTTTTTGGACGATGGGGTCTGGGCATGCAGTGACAGGGCCACTGCAGCAAATACAAGGGTCAAAAGGATTTTCATATTACGCTATCGCTGGTTATTCAGCGGGCAAAATAAGCAAATTTCCAACTAATTGAAAATCAATACGCATGCCCCGGCTTATTATCTTACATGCCGTAGCGCTGAGCAAGGCACTTAGAGTTCCTTGATCAACACGTCTTTCCACCGCACCTTGATACCACCTCCATCATGTATCTGTAGGGCAATGAATCCCGTTGCGGCTCCTATCTTCTCATCCGAAAGCTCAACCATCTTCTTCCCATTCAGCCACGTGGTCACTTGGTTCCCCGATGCGCGTATTTTCATCGTATTCCAGCCATCTGCCTTCAGGATTTTTTCCTTGCTGGGGTCGGGTTTGATCAGCCAGCCGCGGCCATAGGATTCATAGATACCCCCGGTATGGTTATTTGGCGGGGCTACCTCCACTTGCCACCCTTCGATTTTCAGGCCGTCAATGTCTGAGCGGATGAACACGCCGCTATTTCCATTGGCTTCCAACTTAAAGCGCACCCGCAGTTCAAAATCATGGTAAGACGTTTCCGTAGACAAGTAGCCATATTGCTTGTCCGGCCCGCTTTCGCAGACCAATTCGCCATTTTCCACGTACCATTTCTCGGTGCCGTGGACGGTCCATCCCGATAGGTCCTTTCCATTGAATAAGGGTTTGAACTGCGCAAATGACGCAATACTGAGCATCAGCAGGAATGCTGTTAAGTGATATTTTCTATTCATGGTCATCAAGTATATTTCTGTTAGTTGTTTATTCACTCCTATTCCGGCACCACGATGGCAAGGAGCAAAACGCTTCCTGAACGGCTATTTTGTCGCTACCAGTTCGATGTCCAACTCGAACTCATCCAAAATGGCCCGGTCTCCCAACCCGCTGAAGAAGTTCCCCGAGCGGTATTTGATATCAAACTGCGTGCGGTTTATTTTAACGCCTTTCGCGGTGGCGTGCAGGGTACTTCCCACTTGGTGAACCTCGGCCGGAAACGTGATGGACCTGGTAATGCCTTTGATGGTCAATTCGCCCGTAATGGTTACATCGTTGTCTGACCCTCTCACCTTCGTGACACCAAAGGTAGCCTCGGGAAATTGCTTGGCATCGAAAAAATCTTCATTTTTCAGGTGGTCTTCCAGCCGGGTAGCCCGTCCTCCAGTGAGGTCGGTCACCGCGATGGAACCGATATCAGCCGTAAAGCTAGCTCCCGTCAGCTTACCCTTTTCAACCATCAATGCACCTCTACTCAAGCCGATGGTGCCGGTATGCTTCCCACCGGCAACGTTTTGCCCAACCCAGCTGATTTTCGATTGGCTGGTATCCACGTTAAAAACTTCCGCAGCGGAAGGCGCAAATGCATAAAATACAACAATCGTGGCAACAGCCACCAGTGACGAGGCAACGGTTATCTTCATCAGTTTCTATTTTGCGTTAAAGATAATCAGCAATTAGCCTGCTAGCGCACGCGGGGCGTGTAATTTTTTCATTGCCATCCGGCGCAGGGACCACTTACCTGCCCTTACAACTCATACGCCAGATGTTCACAGGCGAGCCCCGCCCCTGCCAACAGCCGTTCAACTGCTCCGGGCCGGATACCGAGCGCCACGATCCGGAGAATCTTATCGCAGTCTTCCAAATCGAAACTCCATTGCTTTATCTCCCCAACCGATCCAAATAAAACCGCCACCTGTTGTACATGCGCCGTGGTATGCACCCCAGTCTTAAATATAAATATATCAGTCGCCATTGGCTTCTCCTTTTACTTATTGCGTTTCACCATCGCCGGCCTCTTTTTCCGGCACCTCTTTTTCCGGCATGTCGCCGATATCCTCCCAGCAGTGCGATCTTGACCGCATGTACGCACGTACCCGTGCTTTGTCTTCCTCGTTCATCTGGTCAAATTTCCGTCCCATCGCCTTTTTCCGCCACCGTGGGCCACCCCTTCTCGGCCCGCCCCCGCCAAAACCAAATAGGATTTTACATAAAAAGAACAGCGCGATGGCCTGCCAAAGATTGATGGCGCTGATACCGAACAACACCGGCAGGGTGTAATTCCAAAGGTGCATGATGAGGAAACCCACCAAAAAGACGAAAGCTACCGCAATAATCGGGATGAGGACGAAGCGCATCTTGCTTCTAAACAACGTTTTCATACTTATTCTAGTTAAATTACTTGTCTGTTAATTCGTCATAAAAGATTTTCAGGCGCTTTCTCAGGTGCAAGACGGCGTAGTGCTTGCGCGAAACCAGCTTACCAACCGGTTCGCCGGTAAATGCAGCTATTTCTGCAAAGGGAATCTGTTCCAACTCGTGCCAAACGAACACATCCCGCTGCGCTGCCGGCAATTCTTCCAACGCCCGGTACAACTGCTCCCAAACCATGCGTTCCTGATACTTGGCCTCGGGATTGCCGTCAACAGCCACGGGCATGCTTCCGGGCCCGTTTTTTTCCGAGTCTTCGGGTACACCATTTTTCCAGAACGTCTCGCTTTTCTTCCGCCGCTTATCGACAATCCGGTTCGTCGCCACGCGGTAAAGCCACCCGCCCACTTGCTCTACCGGATAGGAATTGATGACCGCACTCAACCGATACCACACATCCTGCAGGATATCTTCGGCATCGGCGTCGCTATTCACCCGCTTCCGGATAAAGCCCAGCAATCCTTTGCCGTAGGCCGTTATCGTAGCGGCGATCCTGCGTTGCTTTTCATCGGTCATCTTTCCACGCGATTAGTCATTTCATTTGCCAACTACCGATATAGACGAACAAGCGCTAAAAACATTTCAATAAAACTTCAATTTGTTCTTATCCCCCACACCACATCGCGCGGGCGATATTTGATAATTTGTGTATCTTTGGATATGGTTGTCTTTATAACGGTATATCATGGGTAATGGGAATACGGTGTCTTGCTGCGACACATCTCATGCGCATGGCGGAAGTCATAACCACGGTGCCAGCCGGTCTACCTTCGGGCTTTTCCTGCCTGCTATCATAAGCTTTATCTTGCTCCTCATCGGGCTCGCCTTTGACAATGGCTGGCTTGCACGGCCAACATTCTTCGAAGGCTGGATACGGTTGGTGTGGTACGCGGTAGCTTATCTTCCAGTAGGTGGTCCCGTGATCGTGGAGATGTTTCAAGCCTTTGCCAAAGGCGAACTTTTCTCAGAGTTCACGCTCATGGTCATCGCTACGCTCGGAGCTTTTTTCATCGGCGAGTACCCCGAAGGCGTGGCCGTCATGCTCTTCTATACGGTGGGCGAAAATTTGCAGGGTATGGCGGTACGCCGGGCTAAAGGCAACATCAAGGCACTTTTGGACCAACGGCCCGATGAGGTCACCGTCCTCGAGTCGGGCACGCCCCTTACCCTCAAAGCCGAACAGGCCGCCGTTGGGATGACCATACAGCTCAAGCCCGGCGAGAAACTCGCATTGGACGGCGAATTGCTTTCCGAACGCGCGTCGTTCGATACCGCTGCGCTGACCGGTGAGAGCAAACCGGCCACGAAAGAAAAAGGCGAGTTGGTATTGGCCGGCATGATCAACTTGAATACGGTGGCCCAGGTGCGTATCACGGCGGCTTATACCGATAGCAAACTTAGCCGCATCATTGCCTTGGTACAGGATGCCACGGCACAGAAAGCACCTACCGAACTATTCATCCGGAAATTCGCAAAGGTCTACACACCCATTGTCGTGTTGTTGGCCGCACTCATCGTGCTGGTGCCCGCTTTGTTTGTGGCCGATTATGTATTTAACGATTGGTTGTACCGGGCGCTGGTGTTTTTGGTGATTTCCTGTCCCTGCGCGTTGGTCATTTCCATCCCTCTTGGCTATTTCGGCGGCATCGGTGCCGCCAGCCGGCACGGTATCCTCTTCAAAGGCAGCAATTTCCTCGATACCTTGGCGCACGTCCGGCACGTGGTCATGGACAAGACCGGCACATTGACTAAAGGGGTGTTCCGCGTACAAGAGGTCCTGATCGCCGACTCGTTCGATCGCCCAACGATACTCCGGTGGGTCGACGCATTGGAGCGCCATAGCACCCATCCCGTGGCCACGGCAATCCACGACTATGTCGGCGCAACCAACGGGTCAGTGCCGTTGGAGCGCGTGGAAGAAATGGCCGGGCTTGGCATGGCGGCCGCCATCGAGGGGAAGCAACTGCTGGTGGGTAGTTTCAAACTGCTCGACCAATCCGGAATAACGTACAACGTAGATACAAACACGTTAACCGACACGGTGGTGGCGGTAGCATACGATGGCCAATTTGTGGGGCACCTCGTCATCGCCGATGAAGTAAAGGCCGATGCAGAAGATGCCATCAGGCAACTGAAAGCACTCGGCGTTACCCCTACCATGCTTAGCGGCGACCGCGCAGCGGTGGTACGGGCGGTCGCCGGCAAGTTGGGCATTGCCGATGCATATGGCGACCTACTTCCCGCCGACAAGGCGAGCAAGCTAACCGAAATAAAATCGGTAAACCACCGCGCCGCATTTGTGGGCGATGGCGTGAATGATGCGCCCGTCGTTGCCCTCAGCGATGTGGGGATAGCCATGGGGGGTCTGGGCAGCGATGCCACCATCGAGACCGCCGATGTGGTGATCCAAGACGACCGTCCGGGCAAGATTCCGACGGCCATACGCATTGGCCGCGCCACACGCCGCATAGTCTGGCAAAATATAACGATGGCCTTCGCGGTGAAAGCCATAGTGCTTATCCTTGGGGCGGGCGGGCTGGCCGGCATGTGGGAAGCCGTTTTTGCCGACGTGGGCGTTGCTTTACTGGCCATTGGCAATGCCATACGCATCCAGCGGATGCGGTTCTAACTTATTTTTTATAAATTTGTTGCTTACCAAAACACAATTATGAAGCATTCTATTGACAGAAAACAATTCCTCCAAGCGATGTCGTTGCTGGCTGGTTCGTCTTTATTACCCGCTTCGGCATGGGCGGCTATTCGCAGCAACCCTGCCAGCAAAATGAAACTTGGGCTCGTTACTTACCTGTGGGGCAAGGATTGGGATGTTCCCACCCTCATTGCCAACTGTACGGCCACGGGTTTGACGGGTGTGGAGCTGCGTGTGGATCATGCGCACGGCGTTTCGCCCGAAATGGGCAAGCGCGAGCGGCGATTGGTGAGGGATCGGTTTGCCGATAGTGCCGTGGAATGCGTGGGCATGGGCACCAACGAGCAGTACGATTTCCCTGACCTGCAACGGCTACAGACGTCCATTGCACGCACCAAGGAGTTCATCCAACTGAGTGCCGATATCGGTGGCAGCGGTGTAAAAGTGAAGCCCAATGCGTTCCATAGTGGCATACCGCGCGAAAAAACCATGGCGCAAATCGGCGCAGCGCTGAACGAACTTGCCGCCTATGCTGCCGATCTGGGGCAGCAACTCCGTCTGGAAGTGCATGGCAACGAAACGCAAGACCTTCCCAATATCAAAACCATCATGGACCATGCCGATCATCCCAATGCCACCATCTGCTGGAACTGCAATCCGCAGGACCTGGACGGGGAAGGTTTCCAATACAACTTCAATCTCGTGAAAGACCGCTTTGGCGATACCATACATGTGCGCGAACTCGACCGTACGGACTATCCCTACCCTGCATTGCTGGAGAACCTTGCCCACATGGAGTATGGCGGATGGATATTGCTGGAATGCCACACCGATCCTGCTGATAAGGTAAAGTCTATGCATGAGCAGCGCGCTGTTTTCGACCGGATGACGTCGGCGTAAGCGCAGCGGGGTTATTCGTTCCCCGCCGCGAAGTCGTTGCTTTTAGCCAATAATTTCACGCTTTCCGCCAGCCGGATAAATTCTGCCCGGTAGCCTTCGTCATCTGCTCCCTTGGCTCCTTTGGCCCGGGCGATCAACTGGTCGTAGTTTGCCTGCTGTTTGTAGTCCGAATGGCGTAGCAGCATACCCAGTTCGGCCACGGCACTGGCAAACCGGAAATCGGTAGAGGCGTTGGTAAGCTCCAGTGGCCGGTCGGCCACAACCACCTGTTGCAACCGGCTTTTATCCCCATCCGGCTCCTTATAGCGGAATTTCACTGTCGCCACTTCGCTACTGTTGCCCACTATGGGCCGCTCCCTCGCCGGCTGGTATTTCAGCGGGTCCACATCACCGGGGTAGTTGCTCTTCACCCCTACGGGTACGATCTCATAAAGCGCGGTTACGGTGTGGCCTACACCCATATCGCCGCCCAATTTCTCGTCGTTATTAAAGTCTTCCTTTTCCAATAATCGATTTTCATACCCCAACAGTCTATATGCCTGCACCTTGGCCGGATTGAACTCTACCTGTACCTTTACATCTTTAGCCACCGTAAATAGCGTACCGCCAAACTCGGTAACCATCGCTTTGCGGGCTTCGGTGATGTTGTCGATATAGGCATAATTCCCGTGCCCTTTATTGGCGAGCAGTTCCATCTTGCTGTCCTTGAGGTTGCCCATACCGAAACCCAGCACGGATAAGCTAACGCCACGCTGCCGTTCTTTGGCAATGAGCTGCTCCATATCGCCATCGCTAGAAGGCCCCACATTGAAATCACCGTCTGAAGCAAGGATAATACGGTTGTTTCCGCCTTTGATGAAGTGCTGCTGTGCCGTGCGGTAGGCCAGTTGGAGACCAGCACCGCCAGCGGTTGATCCATTCGCGTTGAGTGCGTCAATCGCATCCTTTATCTTGGTTTTCTGGCTTCCCGGAGTGCTTTCCAAGGCCACATGTGCCGAACCGGCATAGGTCACAATGGCCACCTGGTCGTTACCGCGTAACTGGTCGACCAATAGTTTCATCGATGCCTGTGCCAACGGCAGCCTATTGGCGCCCATCATCGATCCCGAAACATCAATAAGGAACACGAGGTTGGATGGTGGTAGTTTATCGGCAGGCACCGACTTGGCCTTCAGGCCGATGCGCAACAGACGATGTTTGGGGTTCCAAGGTGCAGTTGCCAGTTCGGTATGGATGGCCACCGGTTCATTGGTTGACGGCCCCTTGAGGTCATACTGGAAATAATTGACCATTTCCTCAATCCGAACGGCGTCTTTGGGTGGCAACTGACCATTGTTGATGAAGCGGCGGAAATTGCTGTACGAGGCGGCATCCACATCGATGGCGAACGTAGAAAGCGCTTCATCCAATGGACTATGGAACTTGTTTTCGGTTATACCTGCGTACGACTCCGTGTTGGTCGGTCGTGGCATAAACACCTGTGGAGCATACGTCATCCGCGACACGCCACTGGCCCGGACGTTTGCTACGCTCCCTGCCATCTCCGCTATCACCTGCTTACCGTGTCCCACAACGATCACTTCATCAAGCCGTTGTTTTGCGGGTTCGAGGTGCACGTCTATTACACTTTCCTTCCCTATTTTTACCCGCCGGTTTTCATATCCGATGAACTGGAACAGCAGGTATTTACCTTTTTCGGCCCGGATGGAATAAGCGCCCTTCGCATCGGTCTTGGTAGCTACGTGAGTACCTTCGAGCAAAACAGTGACGTTGGCCAATGCGACGCCCGTTTGTTGATCATAAACCGTTCCGCTGATGGTTAGCGGTGTTTCCGTACGGTATCCCACCAGGGATAACGAAAGGACCATTGCAATGCATATCGACTTCATAATGTTTGAATTTTGCCGAAGGATGCGCATGCACACAAATTTCCACAAACCAGAAAAAAAAATTACTTTCACCCACCCATGGGCGGATTCGGTACACCAAAAAAAAACATCGACGACGAAGTACTTCTGCGGCGCTATCGCGACAACGGTGATTTGGCCGTGCTTGGCGAACTCTATGAGGCCCACGCCGAAATGGTCTACTACGTGTGCATGCGTTACCTCAAGGATAGCGAGCGCAGCAAGGATGCGGTGATGCAGATTTTTGAGGAACTCATCCATAAGGTCAATAAACAGGAAATCCAGCGCTTCGGCAGCTGGCTGTACGTACTTAGCCGAAACCATTGCCTCATGCAATTGCGTGCCGAGAAAAACAGGCATCACGTTTCCATCGATGAATTTGTGGAATTTCCCCTCGCTGTGCATCCGGAGGACGAGGCAGGCGAAAAGGAACGGCAGCTCACGGCACTGGAACGCTGCATGGACCAGCTACCCGAAAAACAAAAACGTAGCGTAGATTTGTTTTTCTTAAACGAGAAGTGCTATAAGGAGATAGCCGAATTGACCGGATATAGCTTAAAAGAGGTGAAGAGCTACATCCAGAATGGTAAACGGAATTTAAAATTGTGCATGGAGGCCAACCATGGAAAAGGGTAACGTGGATATGGAATTAATCAGGCGGTACGTCCGCGGGGAGCTCACCCCCCGCGAAATGTACGCGTTGGAACGGCAGGCGCAGACCGACCCGATGTTGATGGATATCATCCTTGGCATGGAGCAGGAGGCGCCGCACGTGCACAGCGATAATCTTGCCGATATCCGCAAGCGCATAGCCGAACGTGCCGCCCAGCCGCGGACATCCTCACGCCGCCTCGCCCCCGCCCAGCGGTGGGCCATAGCGGCGTCCGTCTTGGCCGTATTGACGGTAGGTACGTGGTGGTTCACACGTGAAAACACCCTTCCGGAGCGTGAATCCGTGGCAGCCTCATCGAAGGAAATACGGCAAGAAGCCGCCCCGGAAATAGCACCATCGACCGAACCGGGGCCTTCCCCGGCGGAAAGGGAAGCCAGCGCTGCACCGCAACAATTGCGCACCGCACCCTCCACAGCGGCGGCGTCACGGGAACAAGAGGATTCTGTAGTCGTGGTTGGCTACGGTACCCAAAGGAAATCGGCAGTCGTTGGGGCGGTGACCCGTTTAGCTGCCAAGGAAAACGACACTCCTTTCATCGTTGGAGACCAAGCCCTTGCCAGTCGGACGGACGGCATCCGTATCCGTGGCATCGGCATACCCCGCCACGCGGTGCACCCGCAACCTATCATCGGGAAGGTGGTGGATGAGACGACGCATGAACCGTTGGCGGGTGTTACCATCCAGGTTACCGATGAGCACACCGTGGCCACAGATAAACTGGGTCGCTTCATGGCATTAGACACTTCACAGACACTTACAGCCCGGTACATCGGTTACGAAACACAAACCGTCCGGATAGACGGCCGTGATAGCGTGACCATCGCCCTGCGGCCCAATGAGACCGGGCTGAGCGAGGTCGTTGTAGTAGGATACGGCCAACGCCGGCGGCGGACCGAAGCGGAGAACGTAGAGCACACCGAAAGCAAGCCCATACCCAAAGACGGCTGGGATGCATATCGGCGATACCTAAAGGATGCCATGAAACTGGCTCAGGGCCAGGAGGGAACGGTCCACTTGGTATTCACCGTCGACGATGAAGGGCGCCCGACCGCAATCAAGGTAACCGAGACGACCAACAATAAACTCAACGCTTTTGCAACCCTGGTCGTACGGGATGGACCACGTTGGCTACCGGGAGCAAACGGCGAACGTACGGCTACGCTGCAACTAACCTTCTGAGCAGACAAGATAGGCCGTCAACCTACGCCCTTTTGTCCACTGCCAGCAGAAATACCGTTGCTACAATCAGTAAAGCACCGAGCCAGTCTACCGTTTGAAACGGAACACCCATCCAAAGCACCGCAATCAGCGTTGCCGACAAAGGTTCTGCCGAGGTAAGCAGGCTGGCTTTTTGCCCACCAATGATTTGCACCGCGCGCAAGTACATATAAAATGGGATCAGCGTTCCGAACACCACAACGAACAGCACGTTCACACGGGTATAAACATCCCACACGCCATCCGCATGCCAAGGGGGCTTCACAAATGAAATCGCCACCCCACCGATAAACAGCCCCCAACCGATCACACTGACTGCACTGTATTTGCGGAGTAATTTCCCCGGCATAAGGGTATATAACGCCAAACTAACGGCAGAGGCTATACCCAGTGCCAGTGCTAAAGGCGATATCGCCAAGGTATCCAATCGGCCATGTGTTACCAGGAGAAACGCACCCAATATCCCAGACAGGACGGCCAGGTAACCGAAAAGATTGAGCCGTTTGCCATACCGCGCAGCCAGGTAGATGGCAATCATCACGGGCGCCGAAAATTGCAGAATAGTGGCCGTGGCCGCATTGGAATGTTTGATGGCCGCGAAATAGGTATATTGCACGGTCAGCATGCCCGCAATACCGAATACAAGCAACCGCAGGCGATCGCCCCTTTCGTGCCAAATACTCCACACATGGCTGTCTTTTTGAACGATACCCAAAAGTAGCAGCAGTGAGCCAGCACCGAGCATCCGCACGGCCATTAACCATTCGACGCCCACAGCGCGCTGCTGGAACAGAAATTGACCGGCCGTACCGGAGACACCCCATAACGTGGCGGCAAACAACGCCATGGCCACCCCTTTCGCATGCGTATTCATTACGGCAAAAGTAGGCCGAAAATTCCACATTCCTGTGTGTTGCGGATCTACCCCGACTTTTCAGGGGAGCGCAAATGCCACATAGCTATCCCCCCCGTGCGTACCGAGCTTCGTGCCGCCGCATGCTATGACGACATATTGCTTTCCGGCTATCGAATAGGTTGCCGGCGTGGCAAAGCCCGCTGCGGGCAGTTCGTATTGCCATAACAAGCGGCCCGTTTTTCGGTCGAACGCCCTGAACATATTATCCCGGGTAGCAGCGATGAACAAAAGCCCACCCGCCGTCACTACGGGCCCCCCATAGTTTTCGGTCCCTGTTACCGGGATGCCGCGCGCGGTCAGTTCCCTATGCTCACCCAGCGGTATCTGCCACATATGTTGCCCGGCATTCAAGTCAATCGCCGTGAGTGTGCCCCACGGCGGCGAAATTGCGGGGTAGCCGGCCCTATCCAGAAACTTGTTGTAGCCATCAAACGTATAAGGTACTACCTCGCGTACATCTTCCCCTTGAGCAGATATGACTTCGGTCTTCTCTTCACCGAAAAGATAGCCGATGATGGCCTGTTGCTCCCGTTCGCTGATCTGCGTAAATCCGGGCATCATCCCTTTGCCGGCGGCAATAATGGTTGCGATTTCCGTCCGCGACATTTTTTCCTTCAGTCCCCGTAGCGCCGGATACCCACTTGTGGGGCTACCCGAAAAATCAGCTTGGTGGCAGGTAGCACAGTGGACAGTATATAGCTGTTGGCCGGTTATCACCCCGGAGGACTTGGAAGGCGTCTGCGGACTGAGGCTAAATAGCCAGGCCATTTCGTTGGAATTGACATACATGATGCCGTCCGTATCGACGGCGGCACCCCCCCACTCCGCACCACCGTCGGCCCCCGGGAAAAGGATGGTCTGGTCCAGGTCTAACGGGTGATACAGCCCCTTATTGGCGTTGTCATATATCCGGAGAAGGGAATCGCGTCCCTCCGCGAAGGTATTGATGTCCGCTCGATCCAGCACTTGCCTCGCGAAAGGCTTCGGCAAACGCGGTATTGGCTGGGTAGGCCACGTCTTCTCGCCGGGTAAGGTGGAGGCCGGCACCGGCACTTCATCGATCGGGAAAATGGGAGTACCCTCGTCGCGGTCGAACACGAACACATGCCCCGACTTGGTAACCTGGGCAACGGCATCAATCTGTTTGCCGTCTACCGTGAGCGTTACTAGATTAGGTGGCGCGGGCAGGTCGCGGTCCCAGATGTCGTGATGCACCAGTTGGTAATGCCAAATATATTCGCCTGTCTCCGCCCGTAGGGCCAACAGGGAGTTGGCAAACAGGTTCTGTCCTTTCCGATTGCCCCCGTAGAAGTCGAAAGCAGCCGAGCCGGTGGGGACATATACGATACCCCTTTTCTCATCCAGGGCCATCCCTGCCCAATTGTTCGCCCCGCCTATTACAGGGTTCTCATATGCGTCACTGGGCCAAGTGTCGAAGCCCCGCTCACCCGGCCCCGGTATCGTTCTGAACACCCATTCCAACGCACCGGTGATGACGTTGAATGCCTGGATAAACCCGGGGGCGGCATCCACGCCTTCACTCACCCGGATGGGCATGATAATCAAATCATTGAATATCGTGCCGGGCGTCGTGGAAACCACAAACTTATCTGCGGCGGCCGTGCCCAATCCCGACCGTAGGCTTACGCGCCCGTTATCGCCGAAGGCAGGTATAGGCGTGCCCGACTCAGGGTCGACCGCATACAACCATGACTGGAACGCGAACATGAGCTGTTTCCGATCACCTTTCCGCCAATATGCGACGCCACGGTTCACATTACTCGGGCCGGTCCGCTCCGGGGCAAACTGCCACAGTTCCTCACCCGTGGCGGCATCCAAAGCAAAGAGGTAATTGGACGCCGTGACACCATACAACCGTCCATCTATAATCAACGGATTGCATTGCACTTGCCCGGTATCGCCCGTGTGGTAGGTCCAGGCTACTCGCAGGGACTGCACGTTGGTAGTGTCAATCTGCGACAATGCCGAGAAATGGTTACGCCCGTGATCGCCCAAGTACGTGGGCCAGCTCGCATCGCGGGTATGCCCCGATCCGCACCCCGCTAACACCCCCAGTATAAACCCGAAGGCAAAAGCTACGATTGCACGCTGTATGTGGACTGGACTTCCCACTGCTAGCGGCTAGACTTCATTGCCTTCACTTTCTTGACCATTGGGTCGGTCGAAAACCGCAGGTATTCCTCCGTTTCCATACCATAAAGTGCTACTTTCCCTTTGCTATCGCTGTGGATACCGAACCCGTAGGTTTTCGTGAGTGGCGACGCGCGGAGGCACGCCTGTCCCTTTGAAAAAAACTGCGCCCTGGCCGACCGATATTCCGCCTCGGCCAACGCGTTTCGGTCGGCGTACACCTGAAATAAAACGTCGTCGGACGTGTATTGGTACGGGTGGCCAGCAATCAGATCATATTGCATTTCAGCAACGGTCCTTTGGGCCTTACCCGGCGGTTTCGTTCCGGCAGTTGCTTTCGTATCTTCCGCCACTTCTATAAACGTGTCGAAGTAATTTGAGGTATGTGTTTTCATACATGGCTGATTTTGCTACACACCCGGATGCAGCCATGGCGCCCGGTACGGCCTTTTCAGTAGTGCGGTCGCCTCGGGGTCGTCGATGCATATCTTTTGTTGCGGATCATAAGTAAGGGGCCTGTCTAACCGCATGGATAGATTGGCGAGTATGCAACTGGCTGATGAGATGTGCCCTTCTTCCACGTCGGCCACGGGCAGGTGGTCATTTTCAATGGCCGACAGCAGGTTCAGCATATGCCGCCGTGTGGCCGGGGCCACATGCAGCTCGATCCGGGGTTCGCCCACGTCTTCCGGGAAGGCTTCTCTTTCATACACCACTTCTTTCGTTATGCGCTCGCCTTTACCGACAGGGATAAACTCATATTTCATCACGCTGCCTTTCAGCGTACCCTTATCGCCATAAATGATAAATGCCCAAGGATACTCCGGATCGGTCGGGGTCCCCCACGTACGGTGCTGCCATACGCAGTTAAGCTCCTCGTATTCGAAAACAGCGGTCTGCGTATCGGCAATGGTAGATTTACCCCCTTTCTGCACATAGATACCGCCGGTGGCACTCACCCGCTTCGGCCAGCCGAGTTGCAACAACCAGCGTACGGTATCAAACATATGCACGCACATATCGCCCGTAATGCCATTTCCATATTCCATAAAGGTACGCCACCAGCTTCCATGCGGCAGTCCGTCGTAGGGACGTAGCGGAGCGGGACCCGTCCACATATCATAATCGAGAAAATCGGGAACCGGTTCCTCGGGTGGATTTCCATCACGCCGCATGTGGTAATAGCAACACATCTCCACGTGCGATACGTTTCCGAGCAACCCCTGGTCGATTATCCGCTCCTTGGCATCCATGAGGTGGGGAGTACTTCGCCGTTGTGTGCCTATCTGCACCTTTCTGTTGTATTTCCGCGCTGCGCTGCGTATCGCTTCACCCTCCAGCACATCCACACTAACGGGCTTTTGCAGGTAGAGGTGGGCACCCGCCGCCATGGCATCAATGGCCTGCCGCGCATGCCAATGGTCCGGCGTACCGATGAGGACAAGGTCGAACGCGTGGTCCGCCAGCATTTGCCGGTAGTCGGTATACAGCACGGGTACTTTACCCGACGCCTGCCGCTCACTGATCAATTTCCCAGCTTCTTCCAAGTGGTTATTATCCACATCGCAAACGGCGATCACCTCGACATCGCGCACTTGGATAAGCCTGAAAAGGTCGCTTTTTCCGTACCAACCCGCCCCTATCAGGCCTACGCGTTTCACGCGGGGCGGGTATTCGGCGGCTAGGCCCCTTCCTTGCCAAGCGGAAAATGTCAACGCCGCTCCGGCACCTTGTATGAATGTCCTTCGGTTCAGCTGAAAACCTGCCATCTTTTCATTGGTTTATCGTGTTCTACTTGGTAACTAAAAAAACGAAGATAATCTTTTTCTTAAAAAAATCCCCGGCCCACTTATCGAAAAATGGGGCGGGGATTTAATCATCTTCCCGGGAAAAGATGTCGCCCCCATGGGATTGGGGACTATCAACCTAAACCTAGGACCAATATAGGTATTTTATTGGCACCATCCAAAAATTTTATTGAGAAAAATCTCATCCGTTAGTCCAGCACCGCCAGACTTGCCTCGATAATACCGATGCATTCATCCAGCTCCTTTTTGGTAATGACCAATGGCGGCGCGAAACGTATCTTGTCGCCATGAGTCGGTTTGGCCAGCAACCCATTGTCTTTAAGCACCAGGCAAAGACCCCAGGCAGCTTCCGGGTTGGCATGGCCAATCACGACGGCGTTCAGTAGGCCCTTGCCCCGTACTTCTTTGATGCACGGATGGCCCAACGCCCATAACCGACCGCGGAAATAGTCACCCAACTCGGCGGCACGCTCCGCCAGTCTTTCTTCCTTTATTACCTCCAGCGACGCGATGGCCACTTTGCAGGCCAGCGGATTGCCGCCGTAGGTAGATCCATGCTCACCGGGTTTGATGCACAGCATAACGTCGTCATCGGCCAACACCGCTGAGATGGGCATCGTACCCCCGCTCAACGCCTTGCCCAAGATAAGGATGTCAGGCCGAACCCCTTCATGATCGCACGCCAGCATCTTGCCCGTACGGGCCAGGCCGGTCTGTATCTCATCGCCTATGAAGAGTACACGGGCCCGCCGGCACAAGGCATAGGCCTTTGCCAGGTACCCATCTTCCGGCACATACACACCCGCTTCGCCTTGGATGGGCTCCACGAGAAAACCAGCCACGTCGGGGTCCGCCAACACCGCCTCCAACGCTGCCAGGTCGTTGTAAGGAATCACCTCATAGCCCGGCATGAACGGCCCGAAACCGTCGCGCGAGGAAGCATCGGTACTGAAAGACACCACATTGAGTGTCCGGCCATGGAAATTGCCCGCCACCGTAACGATCTTAGCGCGGTTGGCCGCGATGCCCTTTTTGTCATACCCCCAACGGCGCGCCAGTTTGAGCGCAGTCTCTACCGCCTCTACGCCGCTGTTCATCGGCAATACCCTGTCATAACCGAAACACGCGGTGATGTACCGGGCGTATTCGCCCAGCAGATCGCTATGGAACGCACGCGAGGTGAGCGTGAGCTTTTGCGCCTGCGCTACCAGCGCCCCCACAATCTTGGGGTGGCAGTGCCCTTGGTTCACGGCCGAATATCCCGACAGGAAGTCGTAATAACGTTTGCCGTCAACGTCCCAGAGATACACGCCCTCGCCGCGCTCCAACACAACGGGCAGGGGATGGTAATTGTGGGCACTGTATTGCAATTCTTTCTCAATGAACGCGCTTGCTTTTGATGATAAAGTGGTTGCTGTTAGTGACATGTGCCAAAGTTAACACACTTTTGCCTAATTGCCGCATGCCATGGATGGCAAACGCAGCGACCGCCATCAGCCGCATAACGTCATCCGATTGTCGTTTTTCGGCCCGCCCCATCCATCTTCCGTTTACATGCGTTACTTTTGCTGACAGTGTTAGTTTTTTATCACACTGTTAGAAATGGGAATATCAGAACGCAAACAGCGCCAACTCGAAGAAGTACGGGCCACCATCCTCAAACAATCGTGGCAGATTGTCGAAGAGGAAGGATGGGAGGCGCTTTCCATCCGCAAAATAGCAGATGCCATCGAATACAGCACACCGGTGGTCTATAAGCACTTCGAAAGCAAAGATGCCATATTGGAAGCATTCTCGCGCGAAGGCTATGACCGGCTTGCAAACCAACTGGCAACTGCCAAAGCATCCCAGGCATCCCCCGATAAGCAATTGGAAGCTATATCGGCAGCGTATTGGCGATTCGCGCAAGAACACCCCAAGCATTACCAGATCATGTACGGCTTGGGTATCCCCACCTGCCAGATGGTCCGCGACATACCCGAAATCAGGCAAGTGAGCGACCTGCTGCATACGGCAATTGATGAAGCCATCAAATCGGGCAAAAACCCGGATGTGGATGGCCACCTGAAAGCAAAGACGTTTTGGTCTATCCTGCATGGCCTCGTGGCCATGACGATGATTTCAGCGCCAGGCGGACCGGAAATGGCACGCCGCACCCTCGACGATGCTGTGCAGGGATTCATCAAGGCACTCCTCAATTAACATCCGAATTACCCCCAATCGCAATTCATTCATTTATCATTTAAACAATACGTATATATGCAATTATTGGAAGCATTGAACTGGCGTTATGCCACCAAAAAGATGAACGGGCAACCCGTTCCGCAAGAGAAAGTAGACCAGATACTGGAGGCCGCACAACTGGCACCGACATCGTCCGGTCTGCAACCTTTCAAGATCATCGTAATCACCAATCCCGGATTGAAATCGAAAATCCAGCCCATCGCAATGAACCAAAGTCAGGTAGTCGACGGGTCGCACCTGCTGGTATTTGCCGCGTGGGACAACTATACGGCCGAGCGTATCGAGGAAGTATTTACCCATACCGCCGCTGAACGGGGGGTACCCGCCAGTACGTTCGACGATTATTGCAACCGGCTCAAAGGCATGTACCTAAGCCGCAGCGCTGAGCGCAATTTCGAGCATGCAGCCCGGCAGGCCTACCTCTCGTTTGGGCTGGCTATCGCCGCAGCGGCAGAACTCCAGGTAGATGCCACACCAATGGAAGGGTTTGACAATGCCGCACTTGACGAGTTGTTGGAGCTACCTCAGCAGGGGTTGAAAAGCGTGACACTCCTGCCATTGGGCTACCGCGATACCGAAAACGACTGGTTGGTCAACCAGAAAAAGGTGCGCACGCCCAAATCTGTATTCTTATCGCAGATTGCGTGACAGCGGGGCTGACTGACTTTTCACATACGGCACGGAAAAACAAATAACGGCTTATAACTGTACTATAAAAAAATAACATGGCAACTCAACGCACACTGGGAACATCCGATTTACGGGTTTCGCCTATTGCCTTCGGCGGCAACGTGTTCGGATGGACACTCGACCAACAGCAATCTTTCCGGATGCTGGACGCTTTCGTAGCCGCTGGTTTCAACTTTATCGATACGGCCGACACTTACTCCACTTGGGTGCCGGGCAACCAAGGGGGTGAGTCCGAAACCATCATTGGCCGATGGCTTAAGCTGCGCGGAAGGCGCGACGACGTGGTCATCGCCACCAAGCTGGGCGGCGACATGGGCGATGGGAAAAAGGGCCTCGGCGCCCGGTATATTCCCCAAGCGGTCGATGCTTCGCTGAAGCGGCTGGGCACCGATTACATCGACCTGTACCAAAGCCATTACGACGACCCCGAAACGCCCGTGGAAGAGACCATGGAAGCGTTTAACGCCTTGATCGAAAGCGGTAAAGTACGCCACATCGGGGCTTCCAACCTACCGGCCGGCCGCATTGTGCAGTCCAACCGCTATGCGGCGGAAAACGGCCTACAGGGCTACATCAGCCTCCAGCCGCTTTACAACCTCTACGATCGGCAAAAATTCGAAACCGAATACTTGCCCACCGTCGAGGCAGAAGGTTTGGCTGTCATCACGTATTACGCGTTGGCCAGTGGATTTTTAAGCGGGAAATACCGCGGCGAGGCCGATTTCGGCAAAAGCCCCCGTGGCGGGGGGATGAAGAAATACCTCGATGAACGTGGCTTCCGTATCCTGAAAGCCCTCGACCGTGTTTCGGCCGAGACAGGTGCCCCCGCAGCGCAGCTGGCGCTCGCGTGGCAACTGCATAAGCCGGCGGTCACGGCACCAATTGCCAGCGCCACCACCGACAAACAACTCCAAGACCTTGCTGCCGCTGCCAGCTTACCGCTGACCCGCGAACAGCTGGCCCTATTGGACAAAGCAAGTGCTTATTGATCTTTTAATTTAGCTGTATATCCTATATGAAGATAGAAATTTGGTCAGATATCATGTGCCCATTTTGCTACATCGGCAAAAAGCACCTTGAAACAGCCCTCAAGCAATTCAGCGACGCCGAGGCCATTGAGGTGGTATGGAAAAGCTACCAACTGGATCCGCACATCCCGCGCAATCCCGAATATAAAAACACCTACCAGTATTTGGCGGAAAGCAAGGGTATGAGTTACGACGAGGCAAAGCAAATGACGGCTGGGGTAGCACAGGCGGCGGCAAGAGCGGGCTTAACGCTGGATTTCGAACGGGCCGTGGTGGCCAATTCGTTCGATGCACACCGACTGGTGCACCTATCCCAGACCCATGGGCTGGCCGACAGGGTGAAAGATAGCCTGTTCCGCGCACATTTCGCCGAGGGCAAAGACATCAACAACCGCGAGGTATTGGCTGCCATCGGTACGGCCGCAGGGTTGGCAGAAAATGAGGTAACCGCCTTACTGGACGGCGACCGGTATGGCGACGAGGTGGCCCACGATATCCGTGAGGCGCGCGAAATCGGGGTACGGGGTGTCCCATTCTTTGTATTCAATCGCAAATACGCCGTTTCCGGAGCCCAACCGCCCGATGTGTTTTCACAAACGCTGGAAAAGTCGTTCGCCGAATGGCGTGCCGACAACCCGAAGGTCACCCTTACCGTAACCGAAGGGCCTACCTGTGGTCCCGACGGGCGTTGTGAGTGATTTTTTTAATGCCAAGGTGATAAAAGGCACCAAATCTGTGGGATAAATCCGCAGATTTAAAAACAAATTTTTACCTTTGGTTGTATTTAAGCTGTAAATCAAAATCTTTAATCCACTATGGCAAGTACCAACAGAAGGAAATTTTTAAAGACGACCGTGGGTTTTTCGGCAGCCGCAGTTGCGACGACCGCCCTGGGCGTCAATCCGCTGAACGCATTGGTCGGTTGCACATCGTCCAATTCATCCGGTGACGCCTCGGGGTCGGGTGAAGCGCTCGAATTTTCACAGGATCCGCTGGGGTATGAATATAATGCATTGGAACCCTACATCGACGCGCGGACCATGGAAATCCATTACACCAAGCACCATACGGGATACATCAGCAAGGTGAACGACGCACTGAAAGCGGATGGGGTAGCCTATTCGACGGCGGAAGAACTGTTCGCCAACGTCTCGAAGCTTTCCGATGGTATCCGCAACAACGGCGGCGGTGCATGGAACCATACGTTTTTCTGGAAATCCATGCGGGCACCGGTAGACGACAATGCGCCAACAGGCGAACTGCTTGAAGCCATCAACGGCGCATTCGGATCGTTCGACAAATTCAAGGAAGAATTTGCGGCGGCAGGTGCCACCCGATTCGGGTCGGGCTGGGCGTGGCTGGTGAGCGACAATGGCACACTGAAAATCGGCTCTACCCCCAACCAGGACAATCCGTTGATGGACGATGCCGAGCTCAAAGGCACGCCCCTACTGGGCATCGACGTGTGGGAACATGCGTATTACCTCCATTACCAAAACAAGCGTGGCGACTACATCAGCAATTGGTGGAACGTGGTCAACTGGGATTTTGTAGCGGAGCAGTTGAACGGTTAGTGTTTTCACCATAACAGCAAAAGGTCCGATGGCTATCCCAAGCACATCGGACCTTTTGTTTATTCTTCCAGCCTATGCTTCCAATGTTTTCTTCAATGCTTCCAACTGGCTACCCACCAGCTTCTCCAGCGGCTTCTGTGCCAGCATCTTCATCATCATATTGAGGTCAGCTTCAATGATCAGTTGGGCGGTGGTCGTGTTGTCGCCTGCCGGCATCACGCTCCATCGGAGGGTTACGTCGAAAGGTGCCTTTTCTGCGGGCACGAATACGACCTCGCTGTTTTCCGTGCGGCGTTCCACCTTCAGCGCCAGCTTCGCCATGTTCTGGATGGTAAACCGCGCCTCATCGCGCGTTGACGACCAATTGTAGATACTATCCGGCATCAACTGTTCGTGGTTATTGCAGTCGGCCAGGAACGTGTACACGTCGGCAATGGGCCTATTGATTGAAATTTGATTCTGGATAACCGTCATCGGTGTGTGTCGCCGTTATTTATTCTCCATTCGGCGACCAGTTCGCTGGGTCCACACGCCACGCTTCCAATAACTCGATGTCGCTGCCAAGGATATAGTTATGCCTCGCCGCCACATCAAGCAACACTTGGTAATCGCAAAGGCTGATGGTACGGCATTTGGCTTCGGCAAAATTCGCCTCCGCCTCGGCAAAGCCGTAGGTAAATATCGAAACCAACCCTACCACGTTGCAATCGGCTTCGCGTAGTGCCTTCACTGCCTTCAGGCTGCTCTTGCCCGTAGAAATCAAATCTTCGATAACCACAGCACGCTGGCCGCTCACCACCTCCCCTTCGATCTGGTTTTGCCGGCCGTGGTCTTTGGAACTGCTGCGCACATAAGTAAACGGCAAACCAAGGTCCTGTGCCACCAACACCCCCTGGGGGATGCCAGCCGTGGCAACACCGGAAATCATCTCGACGGCACCAAACTCCTCCTGGATTAGCTCCGAAAGCTTTTGGCGTATGTACGTACGGATGGGTGGATGAGATAAAGCTACACGGTTATCGCAATAAATCGGCGATTTCCAACCCGACGCCCATGTAAACGGATTTTTGGGTTGTAATTTAATTGCTTTAATTTGCAACAATGATTCGGCAACTTTTTTTGCAACCTCATTCATATCATTCATGGCGCAAATCTATAAAATTTATATGAACCAATCTGCCCTTGTTTTGGCAGATTTCTCTCCTGAAAACCCGTCCGATGTTCAATCAATTGACCATCAACACCTTGACATAGAAAAACTTTTCAAACAGTCCAAAGCAAATAAATCGGCGATCACCTATTTTGTCCAGCTAGAAAATCCGCGCGACTATTTTGACCTCATCAAAAGAAAAACCAAGGTCATCAAGGCCGCGGGTGGGCTAGTGAAAAACGGGGCTGGCGACTACCTCTTCATCTACCGACTCGGGAAGTGGGACCTCCCCAAGGGCAAAGTGGATGCCGGAGAATCGATGAAAAAGGCAGCGGTACGCGAAGTGGAGGAAGAATGTGGCGTAAAGGTCGATTACCTCGGACAAAAAATCATAACTTCATACCATACCTATCAGATGAAGGGTGAGTTGGTACTTAAGAAAACCAACTGGTATGAGATGGGGGTCAATAAAGTGCCTAAACTTAAACCGCAGCATGAAGAAGACATCACGGAAGCTGTATGGTTATCGAAAGCGAAATTCAATAAGGTACGGAAAAACACCTACCCTTCCGTTGAAGCGGTTTTGGATACGGTAGTCGGTAGTCATAAGTCGGTAGTCACAAGTCGTTCCGACTTAAAAAAACTTACGACTTAAGAAGACTTACGACTTAAGAAGACCTACGACTTAACGCTTCCGTCACCGCCTCAGGCACCAGCTGGCTTACGTTGCCGTTGTTTACAATGATTTCACGTACGATGGTGGAAGAAATATGCGACAATCCACTACTGCTGACCAAAAAAACGGATTCGACCTCCGGAGCCAATGCCACATTATTCAATGCAATGGCTTTTTCAAATTCGAAATCGGCGGCGTTGCGCATGCCACGGAGGATGAATCGCGCACCGACTTCTTTGCAGAAGTCAACCGTCAAACCATTAAATTGAACCGCTTCCACAGCACCGTGATAGGGGGCAAATACAGATTGTATGATGGCCAATCGCTCCCCAGGGCTAAAAAAACCCTTCTTGGTGGTATTGGTACCGATAGCTACATAGATTTTATCGAAAAGTGCCTTGCCACGCTCCACGATGTCTACATGTGCATTCGTAATGGGGTCGAAAGAACCGGGGAATACAGCTATTTTCATGCGCTATCCTTTTCGTCAAACTTAGATAAAGTTGCTTTAACAAGCAATTATAATTGCGATAAATAAAAAAGCAACTTTATTCGCCTAGACATCTGCTTTTCAGGCGCTCATGAGGGCTTACGCCGTTATCGATCTCTCCTCTGCCGCTGAGAGACTACTTTTATAGAGGAAAAGTAGCACATTATAACCTTAATGGCAAATCATCGGGCAACCAGCCGCGCCACGAACATACTGTCGGCCTTGTGGCGGTACCCGTGCAGTACGGTCGACTGTTTCACGTCGAGCCCGAACGCATCCTGTAAGTAGGCCACCACCCCTTCGTTCTCTTCGGCAAATACCGAGCAGGTGATGTAAACGAGCGGTTTGCCCGGTTTCAGGTGCTTTATTACCTGCGCTGCCAGTTGTCGTTGCAATGCCGCAAAGCGGTTGATCGACTGGCGGTCGAATGCCGCGAGCATTTCCGGGGTCCGGCCCCACGTGCCCGAACCCGTGCAGGGAGCGTCGAGGATGATGCCATCAAACTGGGTATTGCCAAGTACGCCAGCCGGATCGTTGGTGAGGTCGATAACCTTCTGCCGATACCCCTTGATGCCCGCCAACTCAAAACGCTCATCCAAGTTACGTAGTATGCTACGCCGCGTATCAGATACCAGCAGGTCTACCCCCGGCCATTGGTCCAACAGCAAAAGCGACTTGCCCCCGGCTCCGGCGCAGGCATCCCACCAGCGCTCGCCGTCGGCAGCTTGAAAATAGGTACCGGTCTGCTGTGAAGAGTAATCCTGCACCTCATATTTGCCGGCAATGCCGGCAATGCCCGTCAGGGCCGTCCCGTTGGGCAAGGCTACCGTATACCGATCGACCGGCCGGTAGTCGATTTGCGCACCCTCTAGCGCCGCCATCACAGCCTCGCGATAACGCGGCCGCAACCGGATATACAGGTCGGGTTGTATAAAAAGGCTTTCCACCAACGACCGGCGGTCGATACCGGCAGACAAGTATTGCCCGAAGGGGAACACATCATCTAGGCGAAAAGTGGTATTTGCCTCCAGCAATGCAATTTTTTCCGAAATATCGGCCGACCTATCTACGGGAAGGTGGGGCAGGATAACGGACGCCACCGTACAATCGTCGCTGCACAGGAAATCCGCCATCGCTATCCGCATAGTCGTTTCTTCTTGTTGGGCAGCAGTGCCTATGCGGAAGTACTGGTACACCCATTGGGAAGCGGTGCGGCGGTCCTTGCTCCCCATCTGGCGGTTACGCTTGTAAAACCCGGTAAGGAAACGGGCCAGGGGCACACCCCGCTCGCCTGCGTATTCATGGAGCAGGCGCTCAACCGTCTGGAGTTGTTGCCTCACCCTTTTTTCCGAGACCATAAAAAGGAGGTTTAATTTACCGGCCGGAAACCGCCGCCGCTATATTGCAAAATGGAGATGGCATTGTTCACGTATCCCCAGGCAGGGTTATATTCCCACTTAAAAACATTATGCAGCCCGTCGTAGCCGGTTTCTTCCAAGTGCGACCGGTAATCCGCGCCGTACTTCACCAGCAAACTCCCGAAATAATAAGCGGCGTCATAACCTTTGTACGCAAATTCCGTAGGCGCCAAGCCAAACTCACTCCGATATTGCTGATCGAACCGGCGTACATCGGAGGCACCGTTGTCGATATAATATGACGTGGTAATACGGGTCTTGAATGCAGCCAATCCATCTTCGGCATCGAAGGCTAGCTTGGACCAGTTCGGATGGCCAAACAAACGGATATCGTACGATAATTCTTCCTGCAACCGGCGTAGCTGTTCTAAAATGGGGGATATTTCATACTTATTGGTCGATGCCAATACAAGCAGGTTTTTACCGGCAAGGTGTACCCTACTTTCTAGCCCTGCTTCGTCCTCCACTTCCACTACCTGGATGCTGCCGTTTTTCAGTCGGCCGATTTCCCTTTTGAGAGGTGCCAGCAGTTGCCTGCTCGCCTCGTCGGGTGTCCGGTAGAGGATCACCGCATCGCCCTGCCGGTATTGGTCGGCTATATGGGCTGCCAATGCACGGACGTGCACCGGAAGAGGCGCCGTTAGGGTCACTAAATTAGACAGGTTGAACTCCGACGGCATCGTCGCCGCCAACGGTGATATCTGCAAGGCTTGGTCAAGTTGGGCGTTGAAGCCGAACACCTGAATCTCTTTGGGGTAAACGGGGCCTACCACCAAAGCAGCATCCTGCACTTCGGCCAGTTTGGCAATCCGCGTATTCTCTCCCACATCGTCGCGGGTATCCAATACATTCACCTTGAAATTTGCCCCCTGCGCGGAGAGTGCATCCAGCCCCAGCTTAAAACCTTGGTAGAAATCCAGTGCCAGGGCCGACCGTTTGATATCCGCCGCACTCGGCGCATGCGGATTGGCCTTGTCGAGCTCAAATGGCAGCAGCAGCGCAATCTGATTGACGTCCACCGCTTCCTCTTCGTCCGGCTTCTCCACGGTATCTTCTTTCTTCGTGGGTGTTTCCGTTTCGGAGGGAGCCTTGCTTCCCGGTGCCCGCAACACCCGTACTTTCGGCGTACACGCCGTTAGCAGTAGGAATGCCGATAAGACCCATACGCATTTACTCCCATTCAATGGTAGCAGGAGGTTTCGAACTAATATCATATACAACCCTATTTATCCCCTTTACATGATTGATTATTTCGTTTGATATCTTCGCCAACAGCTCATAAGGCAGGTGCACCCAATCTGCTGTCATCCCATCGAGCGAACCGACGGCACGCAGCGCGACGACATGTTCATAGGTACGCTCGTCGCCCATCACCCCTACCGATTGCACCGGCAGGAAAATCGTTCCCGCCTGCCACACCTGGTCATACCAGCCCGATTCGCGCAGGTTCCGGATGTAGATATCATCAGCTTCTTGCAAAATCCGTACCTTTTCGGCCGTGATTTCGCCCAGTATGCGGATCGCGAGGCCGGGGCCTGGGAACGGATGCCTGCCGAGGATGCTCGGTGCCACGCCCAACGCTTTGCCCACCCGGCGCACTTCATCCTTGAAAAGGGTGTTGAGTGGCTCCACCACTTTCAGTTTCATGAAATCGGGCAGCCCCCCCACGTTGTGGTGCGACTTGATGGTAGCCGAGGGGCCGTTCACCGAAATCGACTCGATCACGTCAGGGTAAATGGTACCCTGTCCCAGCCACTTCACTTCCACCCCGGCGGGCAATGCTGCCTGTACGGCATGTGCTGCATCGTCAAATTCATCGATGAATGCGGCACCGATGATTTTGCGCTTTTGTTCGGGCTCGCTCACACCCGCCAGCTTGCTGTAAAAGCGCTCCTTGGCGTTCACCCCCTTGATGTTAAGCCCGATGTGTTTATAGGATTCCAACACCTGTTCAAACTCATTTTTCCGCAATAGGCCATGGTCTACAAAGATACAATGCAGATTCTTGCCGATGGCCTGGTGCAACAATACCGCAGCCACGGTGGAGTCGACACCACCGGATAGCGCCATGATCACATGGTCGTTGCCCAGCTTTTCTTTCAGTGCCGCCACTGTCGTTTCCGCAAACGCATCGGCCGTCCACGAGGGCGTACACCCGCAGATATCGAGTACGAAATTTTTGAGCAACGTCGTTCCATCGGTACTATGGGTTACTTCCGGGTGGAACTGTATGCCGTATGTTTGCGTACCCTTGACATGGTAGGCCGCTACATTCACCTTATCGGTGCTGGCAATGATATCAAAACCCCCGGGGATCGAAGAAATCGTATCGCCATGCGACATCCACACTTGGGAGTCCACCGGGATATCGGCCAGCAATGGGTTGCTCTGATCGACAAAATGGAGGTTGGCTCGACCATATTCGCGGATGGTAGAGGCCACCACCGCTCCGCCCGAATGCTGTGCGATGTATTGCGCACCGTAACATACACCCAATAACGGAAACCGATTTTGTATCGATTGAAAATCCACCTGTGGCGCATCATCCTGCCGCACAGAGTAAGGGCTCCCCGAAAAGATGACGCCCTTTACCGAGGCATCAAACTCGGGTATATGGGTATAGGGATAGATTTCACAATATACATTCAACTCCCTCACCCGCCGAGCAATTAACTGGGTATATTGAGAGCCGAAATCAAGGATAATGATTTTTTCTGGCATGGGCCAAAGGTACGTATAAGATACGAAATCTCACCCATCTTTTCGTTTCGACCACTCCTCCGCATGTTCGATATCCCACTCGTCTGCATGGAATACCGGGTCTTTGCCTTCCGCCCGTTGTTGACGGTAATCTTTAAGTGCCTTCAATGCCGGTTTCCGTAGCAGTATGATCGCTATCAAGTTTAGCCAAGCCATGAGCCCGACCCCAATATCGCCCATGGTCCACGCCAATTCGGCCGTCTTCACCGTGCCGTAATAGGTGGCAAACAGAATCAGTGCACGAAGCAACCACACGGCCCATCGCTGCTTACCCCGTTTATCGAGGTAGCTAAGGTTGGTCTCGGCCATGTAGTAATACGCCATGATGGTTGTAAACACAAAAAAGAACAGCGCAAGCGCCACAAAGCCAGCGCCAATGCTTGGAAAGTGGTACGCCACCGCATGTTGGGTATATTCCGATCCGATTTGAGCACCAGGAATGTTTTCGACGGCATACCCCCCTTCCGGGTTCTGCACGTTGTATTTACCGGTAAACAGGATCATCAGTGCGGTTGCCGTACATACAAACAGCGTATCCACATACACCGAAAACGCCTGCACCAACCCCTGCTTGGCAGGGTGGCTCACTTCTGCCGCTGCGGCGGCATGGGGTGCGGTACCTTGCCCGGCCTCGTTTGAATAGATGCCCCGCTTCACCCCCCACGATATCGCCATGCCGAGCATTCCGCCAAATGCGGGTTCAAAATCAAAAGCCGCGCGGAAAATAAGCCCGAATACGGCAGGGATATCCCTGTAATTCAGCGCGATGACGATCAGTGCCATTAAAATGTACGCGCCTGCCATGAAGGGTACCACCACTTCGGCTACCTTCGCGATGCGTTTCACCCCGCCGATGATGATGAGGCCGAGCAAAATAACCAGTGCGATACCCGTATACTCAACAGGTACATTGAATGCGTTCTGCACGCTCAAGGCGATGCTGTTGCTTTGCACACCGGGCAGGAAAAGCGCCGTACTCAGTATCGTAGCTATGGCAAAAACCACGGCGTACCACTTTATGCCCAACCCTTTTTCGATATAGAAGGCCGGACCGCCCCGGTACTGGCCATCTTTCACTTCTTTGTAGATCTGCCCGAGCGTGGCTTCCACGTAGGCCGATGCAGACCCAAGAAAGGCGATGAGCCACATCCAAAACACGGCCCCCGGCCCACCCATGGCGATGGCTGTGGCCACCCCGGCGATGTTGCCTGTGCCGATCCGTCCGGAGAGCGCCATGGCAAAAGCCTGGAAGGAAGAAACACCTTTGGTCGACGAGCCACCGCCAAACAGCAGCTTCACCATGTCTTTCAGGTACCTGACCTGCAAAAATCCCGTTGCAAACGAAAAATACACACCTACTCCGATGCATAATACAACCAATGCATTGCTCCACACAACGTCGTTTACGGCTTTAATAAACTGTTCCATAATATCTTACAGCCGAAATGGCTGTTTTTTAACTGTTTCAGCGGTTAGTGAATCATTCAAGGGTCGCAAAATAGGGGAATTTTGCGGCATTCCAGTGTTTTTTTTTCACCAAAACCTGTCAAGGATGGAAATGAGGGTTGGTGCCGCCGGAAAGGGTGCTACCCTGATAAGCAGCACCCGTTAAGGTTAAAAATACAGTTGTTAAAATAGTTGCAGCCCCAGTTTCAGCTGCAGCACGCCCGTGGGCATCTTCCTATCCATCTCCTGCGCCTCATCATAAACCGACTCGCCGCCATTATTCTGGTAATAGGTTACCGGTACATTGAACGTACCGCTCTCGTAGCTTGCTGTGAGCGTCACCTTCCGATAACGTAGGGTGACCCCGACATCGGTCTTTAGGCCGAAATTGACATTTTCGTCGGTATTGAAATAGAGCACTTCCGAATCCGGGTCATATATATCCCCTTTGAAATGGTAAGGTGGCTCAAAAGACAGCAATACCGTAGGCGCCGCTTTGACGAAGATATCTGCATAGAAATCTTCCACTGGGTTGAACGAAACCACCGGCCCCAGCTTTACGCTAGCCGTAACAAAGTCGAAGGGGTCACTCCCCTCATCGGGATGGGGCAACGACTTCCCCATGTTGTAGCCGAACGAAAAGAAGGTGGCGTCTAGGCCTACTTTAAACAAATCATTGATGGGATCTTCGTGGAAAAAGAAATACTTACCCAGTTCCATGGTAGCACCGAGGTCGGCCCCTACGGCACCGTCCTTAGCGATATTTTCATACAACGGCACGCTGGTATCGAGTGCCTTGCCAAACGCCCCCTGCGGGATGTTGACACCCAAACGCACATAGAATTTCCCATAATCGGATTCATTGTGATAGGCTTGGTTTACCGCGGTTACCTGTTGTGCAACCACACCGCCAACAAAACACATCGCGAAAGCACACACCACGGCCTTTTTCAAAGAAGCATTCATTGTCTTCATAAGTCCTTAGATTTAGAAAGAGATTCGTGTTAACATCAATTGACCGACAAGCGGCTTTGCAGATCCGGTATTACGTTTTCATAAGTCCGCAATACCCGGTCCCACTTACGGAATGACTCATCTGCGATCACGCTGGTACCCGGAGGAGCAATTTCCGACACCAGTTTCGCTTTGTATTCCAGCGGGTTGGTATTGCTGGTCCTGATAATCAACCGCGTACGTACCACGGCCGAGTTGAACGATTTGGCCGACCAGGCCGTCGCCATATATCCCGTTGTTTTGTCCATGATGGCAACGACATCGAAAGTTCCCGTCACGATGCGGTTGAGTAGCACCCACGATTCATCCGCGCCGCGGGAGGGCCGGATATCGATGTCCTGGTTGGCCAAGTTGGTAACGAACGAGTTTTCGTAAGCCTCGTCTTTCACCAGTTGGATGTAGTCCGTTTTCGGAATCACATTGACCCCGTTGTTTTCGTAGTTGCGTATTTCGGTAACAAACCCTACTTTTTCAACCCGGATGTTGACGGTTGCATACTTGTCGATTTTGATTTTCGCAGGCGCCGTCACTTGCTTGCCGTCTACGAAAAGGTTGGCCCCGCTTTCGGTACTGATCGTAACGGTACGTTTTTTTGCCTTCTGGGCAAAAGCAGGTGTCGCGATAGCGAAGAACGACAAGCTGAAAATCGCTAATGTAAGAACAGATAGAAGTTTACGTGTTTCCATAATTGGGTGATTGGGTGATTAAGATGAATTACAATCTGTTGATTAAGATGAATTAATATGATATGGCAAACCTAAAATAACGATGCGCCAGGTACAATACCCACTGCTAGGTATTTTTTTTCTGTCCGGACAAAAATATAGGCTGTAAAAAGCAAAAAAAATACCCAGTACTGGGTATTTTCATGCATTTACTTATAGCTTGCTGTTTACGTCCACCGCATTCAGTTCCTCAAACGCTTGGGTAAGCCGCTTCACGAAGGTCTCTTCGCCCTTGCGCAACCACACGCGCGGATCGTAGTATTTTTTGTTGGGCGAATCCGGTCCTTCCGGATTGCCGATCTGGCTTTGCAGATAACCCTCGTTCGTTTGATAGTATCCACGTATACCGTCCCAAAATGCCCATTGCATATCGGTGTCGATGTTCATTTTGATTGCACCGTATGAAATCGCTTCGGCAATCTCTTCCGGGGCCGACCCCGACCCCCCGTGGAAGACGAAATTAACCGGCTTTTCGGCCGACAGACCAAACTTCTCGCGGATGTACTCCTGCGAATTGCGGAGGATAATGGGTTGCAGTTTCACATTGCCCGGCTTATACACGCCGTGCACGTTTCCGAAGGCCGCCGCAACGGTGAATCTGTCGCTCACCTTGTTGAGTTCTTCATACGCATAGGCCACCTCTTCGGGCTGGGTGTACAATTTGGAGCTGTCCACGTCCGAATTATCCACGCCATCCTCTTCCCCACCGGTTACGCCAAGCTCAATCTCTACGGTCATGCCGAGCGGTTTCATCCGTTGGAGGTATTTCTTGGATACCTCGATATTCTCTTCGATGGGCTCCTCGGACAAATCGAGCATGTGGGACGAAAACAACGGCTTGCCATGCTGTTTAAAGAATTGCTCACCGTGATCGAGCATGCCGTCAATCCACGGCAGCAGCTTTTTGGCCGCATGGTCGGTGTGGAGGATCACCGCCACGCCGTAATGCTCGGCCAATAAATGCACGTGGTGGGCCGCAGAAACAGCTCCGAGGATACACGCTTTCAACCCGTCGTTGTTCATTGATTTGCCGGCGTAGAACTGCGCACCGCCGTTAGACAGTTGGATAATCACCGGCGAATTAACCGCTTTTGCTGTTTCCATCACCGCATTTATCGAATCCGTACCGATGATATTCACGGCAGGCAAAGCAAATTTATGTGTCTTGGCGATCTCAAATAATTCCTGTACGGCATCGCCTGTGACAACTCCTTTAAAATCTTTCAAACTCATGGTATTCTCTTTATTATCGTTTGTTTAGGCCCCGAAAGTAGGTATAATTTTTGGAAATCGGTAATCTGTATGTGGTCGGCTTTAATGTAAACGTATGCGCATTTCCCTGCCGCACACGCGCTGTTTGGTTAACAAATGTTAAAAGTACGGCATATAAGCAACCCTGCCATTACCTTTACCGCGCAATGCGTAGTAGCTATCGTTTCATACTGTTTTATTTGTTGGCACTTTACGGTTCCCTGTCAACGCTGACGGCGAGGGCTCAGCATTTGGGAGGTTTGGTGCACGATCGGGAAACGGGGCAGCCGATCCGGGCGGCAAGCGTTACGATAGGCAACCTACGCACAGCCACCGATGCAGGCGGGCATTTCGGCATGGTCGGCTTCACCGGCTTTCCGGCAACCATTTCCATTTCGCACATCGGCTACGAACCGGTATCGCTGACGCTGTACACCGCTCCCGACACGTTATTGTATATATCCTTGGTTAGCAAGACTATCGGTATCGATGAGGTGCGTGTGCTGGGTAGGCGCAATTCTGTAAAAGACTCGCTGTGGATGCGCAAGGAATATGCCGACCAGTTCAACTTCAATCCCGTAAAGCCGTGGCAGTCGCTCACCCTCGCGCCCATGGGCATTGGCATTAACCTCAACGTGCTCTTCGCCTCCTTCTCGCGCGAGCAGAAACAGGCCAAGATACTAAAGGCCGCACTCATCCGCGATGAGCGCGAAGATTACGTAGACCGCCGGTATACCAAGGCGCTCATCCAAGCGCAAACGGGCATCCCGGAGGCAGAACTGGATGTCTTCCACTGGTTCTTCAGACCTACTTACGAACAGTTGCTCAGGTTTTCCGACTATGACCTGCTGCTATATATCCGTGATAAGTACAACGATTTCAGCACGCGTAGGGAAGCCTATCCGAAAAATGTGCCGCGACTTCATGCTACTATTCCACTTGCCTCTCCGTTCTCAGGTACGCCATGATGTCAATAACTTCCTGCGCTTCCAAGTGTTCAAAAAGACCGGGGGGCATCATAGACACCGCCGCCACCTCTTTGGACTGGATAGCCGATTTGTTGATCAATACCGGTTCATCCTGCCCAACGATCCGGAGCGACAGTTGCCGTTGGTCTTCGCCTGTTACATTGCCCGAATAGGTACGGCCATCGCGGGTGTTGATTACCACGAGCTTATAATCGTCCTGGATTTCAGCACTCGGTTCGAGCACATTCAACAGGATGTAGTCCACATCTCTCCTGTTGGAGCCCGTCAGGTCTGGCCCCATCACGCCGCCCTCACCGTACATCTTGTGGCAGCTTCCGCAGGTTTGTTGGAACAGTGCTTTCCCACGTTTCACATCGGCCGCCGCAAGTGCACCGGGGGTAAGCATTTCCCGGTATTTTTCATACGCAGCCTTATCGCTGGCTACCTGTTCTATCGGTCCCCATACCTCGATAAACCCACTCCCCACCACGCGGAGCAACTGCCTGGCAACATTGGGTGGTACATCTTTCTTGGGAATCCGGTTTTCTTTGATTTCGCCCATCAATAGGTTTCCATAGCTTGCACGGGATGCGAGCGTCTGCACCGCTTCGGCTTTCTCCTCGGGTGAAAAACCTCGGTAGCCGTCTACCAGCAGTCTGCCCAACGATTCCCTGTCGAAAGCGGCGATGGCGCGGATGGCATCCTTTCTCATTGCCGGGTCGTGCACGAGCCCGGGCAGCTCGGCAACCAACTGTTGCTGTTGCTGCGAAGCTAACGTCCGGAGGGCATTTTTCCGCTGGTCTGTCGGCATTTTCTTGTCTTTGAGCGTCATAAATGCCAATTGGGTAGCCTCCTGATCACCAAACAATCCCGAAACGTTCATGGCAAGTGCAGCTACATGCCCCTCGTTGTGCTGTAATTTTTCAGCTACCGATTTCCAGTTAGGAGGCATGCTGAGGTCTGTCCGTCCTTCCATGCCACTAAGCATACCGGTCAGCAGATCTTCCGTATTTTTTTCCTGCATCCCGATCAATGCCACAAGGCGGTGCAATTCATCTTCATCCACGGCCCTTCTGGCGATGTATTGCGTAACCGTGGGTATGCGGGAAATCGCAGCAAGCGCCAGGAACTTGCTGGGGTTTTCCACCACCAACGGCTCTATGCCGTACCAAACCATCTTGGGTATGTTATGGTCGTTTTCGTCCTCGCTATGCTTGATGAGCCCGATGGCAATGCCCCATTTATCTGCGGTATCGATACGTTGCAGTGCCGCCGCCAGGTATAGGCGGACCACCGGGGAGCGGTCGTGCTGGGCCATCGACCGGAATTTGGCCAGTGCCGGTACGGAAGGCGCTCGGTCTTCACAAAGCAGCTGGATGGCCCAGGCCCGGATGTAGGCATCCTTGTCGTCAAGGGATTCCACCAACACCTCCGGGGTCAGCCCACCACTGACGTGCAGCGCCCACATCGCGCGCAATCGCAGGTCGGTGCTGCCGTTTTTATCGAACATTGTTTTCAGTTGCGCGTGCGTACCCGTTTGGAGCTTCCCGGTGGCCGCGCGTTTATGCAGGATGCCCCTCGCCCGCCGTGCATGCCAATCGCTGGGGCTGGCCTGCAATTCCACAAGTTGTTTATCCGACAACGCATTGAGGTCGTCGTATCTCCCGGGGAAATCTTTCGCCAGCGATTCGGAAGGCATGATACGGAAAATCCGGCCGGTCTCCGCATTAAGCACCTCCTGCCCACAGATATCGGCATCGTGCCAATCGAGCACATACAGTCCACCCTCGGGTCCGATTTCCATGCTGAAGCCTACCCATTGCGCGTTGTTGGCCATCAGGAAATCATCCCCGTGTATGCCCACGTAGCCGGATCCCTCGGGCGCCAAGATATCCGACAATACGGCATGCTCGTGGATATTGGCCATGAAAATCCGGCCGTGCTCCTCCCGTGGAAAGGCGTCCGATTGGTAAATCCGGGCCCCACCGTGGGCCGAACTGTGGCCGTGGTCGGCAATCGTCGTGATATCCTCGTAGACATAGGGATTGAAATGCTGCCCGCCCTGCCGGTGGTAAATACCGCCGGGCACCACATGCCATAGATGGGGGATAACACAGGCGGTCATAAACAGTTGGCCTTTCGCATCGTAGTCAATGCCCCACGGATTGCTGAATCCATGGGCAACCACTTCAAAGCGGTGCTTAACCGGATGGTAACGCCAGACCCCCCCATTGATATCCACACCATCCGCTTCGAGCAGGTCTTCGGGGAACGCATCGTTGTGATAATAGAGCTTTGCATCCCCGTTGGGTTTCCTGATTTTTGAAGGCGTGGCAAATCCCTGCAATCCGTATAGCCATCCATCAGGCCCCCATTGGAGGCTGTTCAATGTTTCGTGCCGATCGCGGATGCCCCAACCGGTAAGCAAAATTTCGACATCTTCCATATCTGCCTGATCGTTGCCATCCCTGTCGGGCACAAACAGCAGGTTGGGAGGTGCGCCCACGAAAAGGCCGTCGAAGCCTACAGCAATGGCAGCGGGAAAAGCCAACCCTTCCATAAACACCTGCTGGCTGTCCGCAGCCCCGTCGCCGTCCGTATCTTCCAGTATCAAGATGCGGCTGGTCCCTGCATTCGAGAAACCGTGCCCACGCGATTCGTAGTCCTTGTTTTCCGCAACCCACAGGCGTCCCCTGTCGTCCCAGCAAAACGCCATCGGCTGTGACATCATCGGCTCAGCCGCCCAGACATTTACCTGGTACCCCACTTTCACGGTCATGGTATCCACCGCTTCCTGCGGTGTTAAAAATTTGGCATTCCTCCCCTCCGCCTGGGCCAACGACCACAGCTCCGTCATACTATATACCCCATCTCTACCTGCGAACTTGCTCCAAGCTGCGTTCATCTCGGTCTCACTCCATTCACCCGTGTGCACCACCAGCCTGTGCTTGATGGTTTCGGTGTGGCCCACCTCCCACTGCCAGTCTGTATCGCGCGTGTAGGCGGGCCCTAGGCCCAACTGGGGGTCTACACGCCATTTGTTGGGAAAACCATGGTTTTCCGGATGATCGAAAATGGTCACATATGCCCAATCGTCACGGCCGGCTATTTCCATCCCTACCGCTGCCCACATCGCCGCCTGTCCTTCGGCACGCCCGTCTTTGCTCCGGGCGGCATTTACAATTTCCCCGCCGACACCGGGTTTCCAGGGCATCCTCAAAAACAGGCCGCCGTAGTCGTACTTTCCGATTACCAGCTCCGATAACGCTTCGCCCTTCCACGCCAAGTCAAGCAGGTACTGTCCATCGACCAGTTGCATCGACCAGTCTTGCGTTTCTTCCATCACCGGTACACCCCGCTCGTCTATCAACCGGTAGATGGTCTGCCAGCTGACCACGTCCCCTTCCCCATCCAGGATCGTGGAGGCTACTTTTTTCCAATGGTCGCCCTGCGGGTTGTGGAAATAGTCGCGGCCGTTCACGCGGGTGAACCCCCAATACAATCCGGTCTGGTGTTTATGGTGACCCGGGCTATATTCGGTAAGCACCCCGTTACCATCGGGCGCTACGATGGGATGGAGGTATGGCCGGAAATCCGTTTCAGCATGTTGCACCAAAATCGGTGTGTCACCATCAACCCTAAAAACGGAAATGGTTTCATCATTACCCCCTTTCACGATTTTCAACCGTACGGATATAGCCTCCTGCCCTTCATTTCCATCCGTCGCCACACGCGGACCACAGCTGAGGAGAAAGCAGCAAGCAATGATTGATAGGGCGTAAAAGATTGCCCGTGATTGCACCTGGATACGCTGTTGGTACATCGCATAGTGCTTTTCTACTTTTATTTTCAAGGCCACAACGGATTAGTTAATGCCAAAACTAAGGATAAAATTGAAGAATACCAACGGTGCGTCTTCCACCAGCATGTCTTTGAATCCGGAGTAATAAAAACCGCCCTACCATAAAGTTGTCAATGCTGAATCGTACCTTTGCTTATCAATGATCCATATGCGACCACCGCACCCAACAAATCTCATGGTTTCGTTTACATTCACCGCCCCGTTGGAAATCATCGGCATCAATCCGTATGTCGCCGTACCCGAAAACGTATTGGCCGCCATACAGGCCCAAGCCGGCAAGAACAAAAGCCCGATACCGATTAAAGGTACCCTAAACGGGCGGGCGTTCCGGCAGACCTTGGTCAAATACCGCGGCGCCTGGCGGCTGTATGTCAATACCGAAATGCTTGAAAACTCACCGAAACGCATCGGTGAGACGGTAGAACTGGATATTGCCTATGACCCGGCCGACCGAGCCATCCATCCCCACCCCCGGTTGGTAGAGGCGTTGGCGCAGAACAAGCAGGCTAAGGAGCGGTTTGATGCGCTCCCGCCCTACTTGCAAAAAGAAATCGTCCGCTACATCTCATTCCTCAAAACCGAAGCCAGCATCGAGCGGAACGTGGCCAAAGCCATCGATTTTTTGTTGGGCAACGGCCCGTTTATCGGGCGGAAAATGCTTGAGTAAAGCTATTCCAGCACCAAATTGAAACTATTTTCCCGTTGGTTCCGCCAAACAGTCAGCTGTAAGCGGCCTTTCCATTTGTTGGAAGCCTCCGCTTTCAGCAAATCGACCACGTTGTTTGTCGCGGTACCGTCGCAAGCCAAAATGACGTCGCCGGCCTGCAGCCCTGCTTTCGCTGCCCACGAGCCTTCCGAAACGCCCACCAATAGCACCCCCCTTATCCGGTCCAAACCTGCGGCGGATTGTTCTCCGAGGTTCTCCACGGGCTTCACAGTGCCACCCTGCCACTCCACTACCTCGCCCGGAGCAAAGGTTCCTGCGGCCGCTACCGGCGATATCACCGGGCGATCGGCCTGTGCCTTCAAATGAGGGGAAAATACGCCGAAATCATCCATCGCGAAATTTTCAAACCCCTGCTCCAGCAATTCAGATTCCTCGGCCAACGTAAAATCTCCTGCCAATGCATCCACAAAGTGCGGAGCGCTCACCTTGCCATGCTGCTCAATACCGTGTTTACGCGTCGTTTCCAGGTCGGCACTGTCCAAGAAAAAGTTGCCGTCCACCGTATCTCCCCAATCGTTTACGCGTATCTCCTGATGGGCGGTCATGACGATATTTCCGGTAAAGACATCGTGGCTGTTCTCAAACCATACATGCGGGTGGAATCCGTTGTTCACCAAAATATTGTTATACACCCTTCGGTAAAACCCTTCCCTAAGCTTTAGCCCTCCGGCTAAGCATAGGTTGTTATAGATTTCATAGTTGCTCGAACCATCATCCAGATCGATATCCCACCCGTGGTCGCACCGGAAGCGGTTGTTCCGTATCACCGTCGTCTCCACCGCATCCAGCAAAATCCAGTCGGGATGTACCTCAGCCAAACTATCCATCACGTGCCGGTCCGGGTGCCAGAAGCGGTCTCTGCCCCATGAATTGAACGCCCCATGGTCGCCTGTTTCCAGCACCGTTTCAAACACGTCGTTGTGTTCGATGATGTGTCCGCCCCAAGCACCGTCTCCGATATTAATGCCGGCACGCGGCACGTGGTAAATGGTATTATGGCGCACATCGATCCGCGCGGCCAGTTGGATCTGCACACCGGCCACCTGTTTTTCGATGGTACCGATGTGCCGGATCAGGTTATCCTCCACCGTACAATCCGCTGGGAAAGCGTTGCTTTTCGGGCCCGGGATGGTATCCATCTCGCTGGCAGGTACAAATTCCTCATACCGAAACGACGGGGATCGGACGGCATCGGCACTACCTACAAAGCAGACCGCGCTTCCGCCGATGTGTTCAATCAGGTTCCCGGAAATTTCAGCCTCCCGGTTGTAATTACTTACGAACACGGCATTCCCCCCCAACAGGCTGAACGTGCTGCCGCGCACACCGCATCGCTCCGTTCCGTCAAACAAAACGGCTCCGTTGCGGTAAATCGCCCAATCACTCCGCATCAGCTGCTCCTCGGTCTTCATGAATGTGGGAACGGTATGTTGGAAGGTAATGCCCTCCACATAGATATCGGTCACCGGGTGCTGCTCACTGCCTTTCAGTTGGATAATGCTTTCGAGTTGAGCGGCTACAAACTCCAAGCGATCGATTTGCTGCCCTTCCTCGGGAATATAATACAGCATCCGCTCGGCTTCCGAAAAATACCATTCGCCCGGTGCGTCCAGTTCCTCGAAAATGTTTTCCACATAGCGTTGGGTCTCGTGCATCGGGCTCGGCCGATTGTTCTGCCATCCGCCCTCGTAAACCAGCTTGCCCGCCCCATCCTTGCCTGTAATCCGGTAATGCATGCCACCCCACCTGCCGCTGTGCATCGCATGGATATACCCCCCTGCCGGGTTTTCCCAACCGGCTACCCGCTCGGGTCCGATCGCGTCGACAGCAAACCCACCGAATGGGAATTTCCCCTCTTCATAATTGGGGTACCTCGCCCGCGTCAACGTCTTTCCGTCAGCGAACAGCCCCGCTATGCTGTCCACGTCGGCTATAGAGCTCTTCCAAATGGTTCCGTCATGCTGTTGCCAATCCAATTCGAGCAGCTTCCCTCCGCTCAATACCACGTCGGCACCATCATCCGAACGGATGATGTAAGGTGCTGCAACGGTTCCAGACTCTACTGCCTCGAAAACGAGCGGTTCCGACAGGTAATGGGTGCCTTCCAACAGCACAATTTCGAACCCACCGTCATTCCCTTGTTCTTTAATATCCGCTACCGCACGCTTGGCTGCGGTCAATGAGGTAAACGGCCGGTCTTTCGTGCCGTCGCCCTCATCACCGTCTTTCGGCGTTACGTAATACGTAGTCACCGCTGTACTGCACGAACCCAAAACAGAGCTTATGCCCACAAATAGCAAAATCGCAAGACGTATGGTGGTTATTATCCGTTTGTTGTTCTTCATGTCGAAACGGCTATTGATACAGCGGGTTCTGCGGAATGTTATTCGTCGTAATCTCCTCAATGGGAATAAGCCATGTTTGATTATACACACCAATGGGCACATTTAACGAACTACCCCTAATAGCTTGTATTTTGTGGAACGTATTGGTACGCTTCATGGTCTGCCAACCCAACCCTTCGGCATGCAGCTCCCAGTTCCGCTCGTCCCATACGGCCTCACGGAATTCGCCTTGCGTCAATCCGGCCAAATCAGGCACATGCGTGGCGTCATTTTTGTTCACACGTGCCCTTTCTCTGATTGCATTGATGTACGGATAAGCATCTGCCGGGCCATTGATTTCGTTTTCGGCTTCCGCTGCGATCAAATACATCTCGGCCAAGCGGATGATTGGCCGAGACCAAGATACCATCGCTTGCGAAGGGCCCACTCCCCTATCAATCAAATCGGTATCGACAAATTTATGAAAAAAAGGCAACGATAGGTTACCACCCGGTGCAGGATAGTTTTGCTTTATCCCCCATTCTTTCCGCCTGTCCCCTGTCGGGAAGCTATTGATAAACGCATTCGTGGGCATCAATTCAGGCCGGTACCCCTCAGCTGTACACATGATACCATGCAGCCCATTTCCGCCCCTGCCCGGAATATATTGGCGCTCCCAAATCGATTCGCTGGTATATGCCTCATGGTGAAACACATCCGCATAATCAGCTCGTAACGAAAACCGACCGTCACCGATCACCGCCAACGCCTTATCACGTGCTTGCACGTAGTACTCCGTCAGGTTCAGTGGGTTCCCTGCCATGGTCAGGTAAACCCGCGCCAGCAATGCTGTAGCTACACGTTGATACACACGCCCCTGCTGCGGAGCTATTTCCGGCAGATGGGTTTCCGCAAACAACAGGTCTTGCACGATAAAATCATACACCTCCTTTTGCGGCGTCCTCGGAAGCTGAAGGTCGCTGTAATTGGGTGCCACTTGGATCGGCATGGGAACATCACCAAAGAGCTGCACCAAATCGAAAAATGCATATGCCCGCAGCATGCGCGCTTCCGCCGTTAGCTGATTTCTCTTGGTTTCATCCAAGGGTGCACTAGGCAAGTATTCAAGCAGGAAATTCGCGTTTTTAATAACCCCGTAGGGGCCATTCCAGGCGTTCCGGGCATTGTAGTACGACGGTGTCGGATTGTTGTTATAGATGGGTAGTGCTTGCTCTACACCGGCATCGGGTGCACGATAGATATCAATAATCAGTTCGTGGGTAAACGTCACATACATCGGAAAAGAAGCATACATCCCCTTTGCTACCGCTTCATAACCATCAGGGTTTGCCAGCACACCGCCGGGGCTAAGTACCGTCTTCGGCTCTTCTTCCAGCATTTTTTCACAGCCGGCATGCAAGCCGATGACAGCCGCCAGTATGATTGTCGCTATATTTTTAGATAATTTCTTCATCTTGATATTCGCTTATGAATGTTCCTGTCAAAAAGTGATATTAACGCCCGCAGTGATGGATTTTGTGGAAGGGTAATTTCCCCGATCCCACCCTGCAATACTGGCCGAGGCCCAAGATACTTCGGGGTCGTAACCAGAATACTTGGAGAAGGTTAGGTAATTCTGCAAACTTACATACGCCCGGATAGACGAGGCTTTTCCAGACTTAAACAGCGTCGGTGAAAACGAATACCCTATCGTAACGTCGCGCAGACGCAGGTAAGAAGCATCTTCCAACCACAAGCTGTTGGCATAGTCTCTGATCGAACTACCACTACTGGCCGAGGGCTTATCCACCGAATTACCTGTCCCAGCCCCGGTCCACCGTTGTTCGAACGCTTCACGCGTAGGCGTCCAGCTTCCATTCATCGTTATATTATATTTCCGGAACTCATTCGCGATATCATTACCGTAGCTTCCTACAATCATGAACGATAAGTCGAATTGTTTATACTGGAAACTGTTATTGAAACCGAAAACAAATTTCGGCTCGAAATTCGATAACACCGTGCGATCATCCTGATCGTTGACTACCCCTTGGCCATCCCAGTTCTTAAACCGGTAGTCACCAGCCTTTTTGGTAGGTTCGCCATTTTCGACAGCCTCGGCATCCGTTTGGTAAATGCCTTCCACGGTATATCCATAAAGCTGCATCATGGACTGCCCTACGATGGTGGGAAACCAATTGCCTCCCGTGCCAATCTCCATGAACGTAACCGGATTGCCGTGTGCATCATTACCCAAATCAAGCACCTTCGTCCGATTGTGCGATACCGTCAATATCGGGTTCCACATTACATTCCCGATGCGGTGGAACAAAGACGCTTGAAACTCTACCCCACGGTTACGCACAGCACCTACATTTTGCAATACCCTGCTGAACCCGCTTGACCCTGGTAAGTTGACACCTAATAACAGATCTCTTGTTTTTTTGTCATACCAATCTGCCGTGATATTCAACTTGCCATCAAATAAGCCGAGATCCACTCCCACGTCAAATTGCTGCGTGGTTTCCCATTTCAGATTCCGATTTTCGAGTGCCGAAAGCGTAAATCCCGTATGCTGGCTGTTATTGAACGCGACATCTACGCTTGATAAGTTAGCCAGGGTTTGATAGTTTGCTATCGCTTGATTTCCCGAGAATCCATAACTCGTACGCAATTTCAAATTGGATACCGTTGGGTTATCCTTCAGGAAGTCTTCCTCGGAAACCGCCCACGCCAATGCACCTGAAGGGAAAAAAGCAAATTTATTATTGATACCGAACCGCGAGGAGCCGTCATATCTTGCCGTTAGGGTAACGTAATATTTATTAGCGTAGTGATAGTTGGCCCGCCCCAGATACGAAATCAGCTTGCTGTCGCCGAAAGACGACGACGGCAACGCCTTCGTGGCTGCAGATTGAATATTGTACGTTTCATAGATATCGCTCAAAAACCCTAACGCAGTGCCGCTATTCAACCCATCTCCCTTACTGTCTTGATAGGTCATTCCGGCCAGCACATTCAAGGAGTGGGCACCAAACAGGTTGCTATATTCAAGCGTATTCTCATTCAAAAATGAAAAACTACTTCCATACGCCCGCGACGCCCGGCCGAAAACCGGTAGCCCGTCGGCATCGGTGCCCTGGCCTAGGGTTATGTTTCCGGGGTAGTAGGTATCCGACTTATTGTTTGATTGGTCGAGTCCGGCGCTTATGTTTAATTTTAATCCCGTTGCGATTCGGTATGAAAGCAATACATTGCCCAGTAACCGAAGGTTACGCGATGGGTTATGCCAGTTTTTAGATAAACCAACAGGATTCGTTTCTCCCCACGGAACGCCGGTGAATCGCGTATATGTTCCGTCGTCGTTATATACCCCTTCTGTCGGCTGCATCACCATCGTGGTAAACGGAATCCCACCACTGCCATCGGCACTTTGGTATTGGGCTCGTTCGTAGTTGGAGTGTTGTACCGAAAAACTGGTATTGAAGTCCAAACGCTCACTGATTTTCTGATCCAGGTTAATCCGGAAAGAGTAGCGGTCGAATCCTGAGTTGCGGATAATCCCGTCCTGGTTGAAGTAACCGAAGGAACTATAATATTTTGTTTTTTCGCTACCGCCAGACAGCGATAAGTCGTGGCTCTGTACCATGGCTGTACGGTAAACGAGGTCCTGCCAATCGGTACCTTTGCCAAAAGCATCGACCTCCTGCGGAGTCCAGGGCAGCGGTTCATCGTCGTTAGCGGCCACTTCATTCTGCAGTTGCGCAAACTCCGAAGCATTGATCAAGTCGAGTTTTTTGCGAAGATGCTGTGCGCCAGCATACCCGCTGTAGCTAACGGTCGGCTCGCCTGTTCTCCCTTTCTTGGTCGTTATCATGATGACGCCATTCGCACCGCGCGAGCCATAAATGGCTGTTGAGGAGGCGTCTTTGAGGACACTGACGCTCGCCACGTCGTTCGGGTTAAGCTGCGAGGTCAGCGCATCCAGCGGCATGCCGTCTACGACATATAAGGGCTCATTGCTCGCCCCCAATGAGTTTGTACCCCTGATTTTGATGCGCATGAACTCACCGGGTTGCCCCGATGCTTGGGTAACCTGTACGCCCGCAGCGTGGCCCTGCAGCCCCTGGGCTATGGTGGATACCGCGTTGACCTGCGTGAGCTTCTCTGCAGAAACCGAGGCGATGGAACCGGTCACATCGGCCCGTTTTACCGCGCCATAGCCCACCACCACCACCTCGTCGAGGTCTTCGCCTGCCGCGGGTTCCATCACGATACGCATTTGGCCGCTGGTCGCCGCCCGTTGCACGGTTTCGTACCCCAGGTAAGAGAAGGTAAGCTGGTTGCCCATCTCCGCCTGTATGCGGAATGCGCCGTCGTCATCGGTAGCCGCTTCCCGCGCCGTGCCCTCCACCTTGATGGATACGCCTGCCAACGGGTTGCCCCGTTCGTCCACAACCCGGCCCTCCGCATATTGTTGCGCGATGATGACCGGGGCAATAGGCATCACCCCTTTCCGCGCTGCCGCCTTTTTTATAAGTACTACGCCATCATGCATACTGTACGCCAGGGGTAGCCCGGCGATGATTTGTTGCATGACTTCATCGAGTGATGCATCGTTGGCGTTGACGGTAACCCGCCAAGCGTCCTCAAGCAGCCCGTGTTCGTAGATAAAACGGTATTTCGTTTGCTTCGTAAGGTCATCCAACACCGCCTTAATGGTGCGGCTCTCTACGTGCAACGTTACCGTCTGCGCGGATGTCTCGGCCCGTAGGCCCAGCGAGAAAAATACCGTAAAAAACAACACCAATTTCATGGTAATAATGGTGATAAATAAATTATTCATAAATTTGAAATGATAGGGTTATTCCATTGGTTTCGAATAGCACACCAAGCAATACCTTATTCGTTTCCGGAGGTAGTCGCATACCTTCGGATTTTTTTTGCTTGGCCAGTTTTTATATGATTACTTATCTATGTAGACCTCCTTCCTTTTTGATGCTTAGTAAACAATCAATTTCTTTCCGTCGATGGAAAATTCCCTTCCGCTCATTTCGGCTAGCAGCGCACATACAGGTGCCAAGGTTTCACTGCGTTTTATGCCACCCACAAACCGTTTGTCGGGGAGTGTTTTTTTTACCGACACGTCTACCCCGTACCATCGCGCCAATTCGTCTAAAATCTCATCCATGGTCTTTTGGTTGAAATAGAAATACCCATCTTTCCATGCCAAGGCCTCTTCGATTTCCACCGGCGAAACATCCATGTGCCCCGCGGCAGCCACCACCCCCGTACCGGCCAACAGCTCTTTGGTTTGCTGCCCGTTGCTTACGCGGATTTTCCCTTCCGTCAGGATGGCTTTCACCGACCCGTCTTTGCGGTGGCTGTTCACGTTGAATGCCGTGCCCAGCGCCTCGATTTCGAGGTCTTTCGCCTCGACAATAAACGGCCGTTCCTTGTCTTTCGCCACCTCAAAAAAAGCCTCGCCTACCACGCTTACCCGCCGCTCGTGGGCTGCAAACGCAACCGGAAAGCGAAGTGTGGCGTTTGAGTTGACCCATACGCGCGTACCATCGGCCAGCGTCAATTCATAAACCCCGCCCACCGGTACGTCCAACTGGTGGTATACAAGCTCTTCGGTAGGCACTTCGGTTTTCCTATAGGTGATGGCGCCCGCTCCGATATCCAGGGCAACACCATCGGCTAGCTGTTGGTGCAAAGGTGCGTCTCCGAGTGCTAGGGTAGTCCCATCGGCCAGCGTTAGCACGGCTTTCTGTCCACCCGGAAGCACATCGTTTTTATGGCCGTACCGGACATCTGCCACTACGCCCGATTCCGTGGGCGCGTCTACCAGCCACCAGCCCGCCAGCAGGAACATCACTAAGGTTGCCGCTGCTCCGAAGCCAGCTGTCCAGCTCCGCAAACGCTTTCGGCGGCGGCGTGCCAAGACAGTCTCCCAATCGGCACGTTGCGCAAAACCATCCAGCCGCGCCAGCTTGGCAGTAAGGGTCCCGTTGTCTTCGAACGTTTCCAGCAGTTCGCGCGCCTGCGCATCCTGTTGTACCCGTTCCGCGAGCCGCTGTTGTTCCGCCTGGGTAAGCGTGCCTTCCAGGTGGCCTTTGATCAGCCTTGTCAGCTCCAGCTGTTGGTCATCCATTGCCTTTTTGTTTTCGTCTATAACTAACTATAAGGAACACGAAAACGGAAAAGGGGTGGAAAAAATTTGCATTTATTTAATGGAGTAGAAAAACAAGCAATGTGAGCGCCTGCGGGCTTATTCGGCGCTTCAGCAGGTTAATGGCGCGTTGCTTCTGGCTTTTGATGGTGTTGATGCTTACCCCAAGGGCGGCGGCGATTTCGTGGTTTTTCTTTCCCTCAAAGTAAGCCAGTTTGCAGACATCGGCGCAGCCCTTGGGTAGCGTGCGGAGCGCAGCATGCAGCTCTCCCAATATTTCTGCCTGCATCATGTGGTGGGTTATCTCGCGCTCTTCGGTTTCGGCCGGCGTGTACTTTTTAAAGATACGCGCCGCTATGTTCCGCCGCCGCACACTGTTCAACGCCGCATGTTTGACCATGCCGTAGAGGTAATGGCGTGCTGACCCTGGCGATACACGCGCCAGTTGGTTGTTTTCCAGCAGTGATACAAACACATCCTGCACCAGGTCTTCGGCGGTCTCTTCGCAATCGACGACACGGCAGGCAAATTCGCACAGCCGTGCATAATAACGGGTGAAGAGTTCTTCCGGTGTTAGCAATTGTTCGCTTTCTATCATACTGGTTCCTTCTCAACCTTTCTTCCGGGCGCGGACGGTCGTTGACAACCCAAACCACGTGCCGATGCAATAATTGGTTACCTGTATCTGGTAAACAAAAGTAACAAGCATATTACTTATCCGATTAACTTCAGTTAACCAGCTATTCAATCAGATTAACACAGCGCAGCACTAATCAGCCACGTAAATGATATTCGCTACCCTGCGTTGGCCCAAATGGTCGAACTGCTTATTGTCCGATGGATGGTTCACTACGCCGGTCTCCGTAGCCGCTTTCACGTAGAGCGTACTGCTCCCTCCTCCATCGAGGTTCATCGCATCGTCTGCGCCCAACCACCGTAGTACCTTGGCTAATTCGGGGAGGCTCATACCGGCAGATAGTCGATTTCTCCCATCCACCACGATGAGTATTAGCCTGCGGTCGGCCGTGGTGGCGATGGCGCTCCGAGGATGGCGATTGTCGTTGAACGGGTTGGAACCTAGTATAACAGCAGCACCGTCTTGAATCAACAGCGGACCGGAAAGAAGGATGTTAGGTATGTTGGCGTATTCTTCATCCCCTGCCTCTGCGGACTTGATTGCGGTTTTCCTTCTGGAAACCAGCAATACCGCATCGGCGCGGTCGGTTTGCTTCCTCGTACGGTTGATAATGGCGCCGTCTACCTTCACGAAATCGACCGAACCACCGTTTTTCACATCAAAGAAGCCGCCGTTGATCGCTACGATGGCGTTGTGCGCCCCAGCGATCCGTGAGGTGCTATCCAGTCGGACCGAATCGGCGGCAATGCGTATTTTCTTTCTGTATTTCCGGAGGTTTATTTCGATGAAATTGATATCCTGCTGGCTACCGAACAGCTGTTCGAAATGTCCGTGCTTCCATACGATTCCCTTATCGATACGGGTCGTATTCCACGCTTTGGTCACCAACGCTATCGAATCGGGCGATTGCCCCAACGTGGGCTGGATAAACCACAAGTAGGTGATCAGCAATAAGGGAAGGATTTTTTTCATGTGACCAAATGTAGCGAAAACCCTAGCCCTTTGGAAGCACCTACTATAATTGTCAACTTGTATGGCATGCCCAAACCAAACAACCGTGCAATTTGCTTACTTTTGGAAATGCGCAAGCGGATAACATTTGAGGATAAGTAAGTAGATAGCATGAACGCATATGTAACGGCCGCCGTATTATTGCTGGTGCAGTTTTTCAATGGTACGGAAGCATGTGGCCAGCAACCCAATATCCTGTTTTTATTTGTTGACGATCTACGGGCTGATTTGGGAGCGTACGGTAACGCCGCCATACAAACCCCGAACCTTGATCGCCTGGCGAAAAGCGGCTACTTATTTACGAACCAATACGCGGTTGTTCCCACATGCGGGGCGTCGCGGTATTCGCTGCTGACGGGGCAGCTTCCCAAAACAACAGACCATTTGAGAAACGATGTGGCCGACAAGTTCCTGTCCTACCGCCCCAAGACAGACACCCCTGAAACGTTCGTCGACCACCTCCGGCGGAACGGGTACCAAACGATTGGCATCGGTAAGATAAGCCACGCCGCCGATGGGTACCTATATCCCTATACAGCCGAAAAAAGCGACATCCTCGAATTGCCCCACAGTTGGGATGAAATGCTATTCAACGCAAGCCGTTGGGGTACCGGCTGGAATGCATTTTTCGCCCAAGCCGATGGAAATAGCCGGAACTCACTTAACGGCAACATGAAGCCCTATGAGCATGCAGCCGTAGGCGACAACGGTTATCCAGACGGCTTGACGGCGGAGCTAGCGATCCATAAAATCAGAACGCTTGCGGCGCAGGGTCAACCTTTCTTTCTAGGGGTGGGTTTCTTCAAACCCCATCTCCCGTTCAACGCCCCACAAAAATATTGGGACCTGTACCATGAGGACGATATCCCATTGACGGAATCGCCGGCATTACCCAAAAATGTAGACCGCGCCAGTTTAACCCAAAGTGAGGAGTTCAACCAATACCTGCTTGGCGAAGAACATCCGCGGTTAGACGCACCTGTTTCCGCCGCGTATGCCCGAAAATTAAAGCACGCCTATTATGCGTCGGTGAGTTACGTAGACGCGATGATCGGAAAGGTACTCAACGCCCTCCGTGAAGAGGGGTTGGACCAAAACACGATCATTGTCGTTTGGGGCGACCACGGTTGGCAGTTGGGCGACCATGGTATCTGGGGTAAGCACACCTTATTCGACCAGTCGCTGAAGAGCACCTATATCATGAAATTGCCCGGCCACCAGCAACAAGGCCAGGTGGTCGATGAGGTCGTCAGCGCCGTGGATGTGTATCCGACCCTAATGGAGCTCTGCGGATTGGCCATGCCGCCCACCACCCCTGATGGCACATCATATGCCAAGCTACTGCTGGAAAAAGGTAGCGGCAAACCATGGCGGAACACGGCGTATAGCTATTTCAAAAAAGGGATATCGATGAAGACACCCCGTTATCGAATAACGAAGTACGCGCGAGATACGGAATTTGCCATCGAACTTTATGACCATCAAACCGACCCCCATGAGAATGAAAATATCGCACCCCAAAAACCGGATTTGGTGAATAGCCTATTAAAGGAACTGGAGAAAGGTAACACCGGGCTTTACGATAAACCCGAATAGTTAGCGACAACGCCCTGACAAAATCAGAAAGAAGCCAAGCCTTTCTCGGCTGATTGAAAATTATTTTCGCATCGAAGTACCCGAGATAAAAGCGCATAAGGTAGGGGGTGGTAAATATCACCATATCGTTTCAAACGCCCACACGTTCGAAATCTTTAGGCAACACGCCGAATTGCTTGTGGAAGCACTTGGAAAAGTATGACGCAGAATTAAAACCCACCAAATAGGCTATTTCACTGATTCTGTAATCCTTTGCCCGGAGCAGTTCCGCTGCCTTTTTCAACCGTACCAACCTAATGAAATCGTTGGGTGTCAGTTCGGATATCTGCTTCACCTTACGGTAGAAAGTCGCGCGGCTCATATTCAGCGCATCCGCGAGTTTATCCACGTCGAGATCTACTTCATCCAAACGGGCATGGATCGTTTTTATCAGTTCGTTAAGGAAACATTCATCGGCCTTTGAATGGGCCATCGTTTCATAGGCTGTTTCGGGTAGTGTTTGGTAGGCTTCGCGTATCTTTCTCCTTCCCTCAAGGAGGTTTTCCAGCCGCGCACGGAGATAATCAATGGAATAGGGCTTTTCAATATACTCATCTGCACCGGTTTTCAGTCCGGCTATCTTGGATTGGAGGCTCGTCTTGGCGGTCAACAAGATGACGGGGATATGACTGAATTTCAGGTTTTCCTTGACATGCCTGCAAAACGTGATGCCATCCATCACGGGCATCATGATGTCACAGATAATGATATCAACGTGCGCTGCCGCAAGCCGTTCCATGGCTTCCTGGCCATGGTCGGCCAGGATTACATGGTAATCGCCCTGGAGCTGGCTCGCTACGAAGTGCCGGAACTCGACATTGTCTTCTACGAGGAGGATGGTTTTCCTCACATCAAGCTGTAGCAACTCGTCCACTTCGGCGATTTGCTGCTGGGGGCAATCGGTGGCGGCCGTATCCGTATGATCTTCATACCGCTCATGGCATGCCTGGCGGATGGGGAGCTCGAAGTAAAAGCTGGTCTCGGCCGCGGATTGCGCCAAATACAGGTTGCTGTTATGCAATTCGGCCAGCGACTTGGCAAACGCAAGGCCCAATCCCGATCCCTGGGCTTTCTCATCGAGCTTGAAAAATGGGAGGAAAATCTTGTCTGCGTCCTCCGGGGCGATGGGTTTGCCGTCGTTCGCCACGGTCACCCTCACATAGCCGTCAAGGTCGGCCAACGAAACATGGACACGCCGCTTAGCGTGCTTCAGCGCATTGTGCAACAGGTTGCTGACCACCTTATTGAAAATCTCGCTATCCAGATCGACGTAAACGGCCCCGGCCGGCAACGTCGTATCGATTTGGATCTCATGGAGCTTCGCCGCCGAAATGAACCGGCCGACGGTGTCCCTGATAACGAAAACAAGGTCCGTTTGGACGAAATGGACAGATACGCCCTTCGCCTCTGCCTTACGGAAATCAAGCAATTCGTTTACCAGTTTAAGCAACCGGTTGGTGTTGCGTTCCATGATCGATAGGTTTTCCCAGCGGTCATCGGCCGGCTCGGTGTGCTTCATTATTTCTTCCAGTGGCGCCTTGATGAGGCTCAGTGGCGTGCGTATTTCATGGGTAATGTTGGTAAAAAAATCGATTTTCGTATCGTAAAGCTCCTTTTCCTTCCGTCGGGCGATTGCCTGCAAGATTCTTTTGTTGCGTGCACGGGCCCGATCGGCAAAATAGCGTACCATCCAATAGGCCAATAGAGCGAAGAGCAGGAAATAAAGGAAGTAGGCCCATCCGGTGCGGTAAAAGGGCGGAAGTACGCGGATGGTGACGCTATCGCCATCATCGTTCCATACCCCATCGCTGTTGGAGGCTTTCACGCGGAAAACATAGTTGCCCGGAGGGAGGTTCGAGTAGGTAACCCGCGGCTGGTAATCGGTGTATATCCAGGCTTCATCTTTTCCTTCCAACTTATATGCATATTGGTTGCGCTGCGGCGACACGTAACTGAGTGCGGCAAAACTGATGCTGAAAACAGACGCGTTGTGGGGAACTTCAAGCTCTTCCACCCCCACGAGCTCCCTATTATGGAGTTGGATGCCGTTGATGACCACGGGGGGCGGAACTTCGTTCTGCCAAATGGCATATGGAGCGAATGCGACAAAACCTTTGATGCCACCGAAATAGAGCCTACCATCCTTGCTTAGGAAACCGGATTTGTAGTTGAACTGATCGCCAAGCAGGCCGTTTGCATGGGTGTATACGGTTGTGCTATGATCTTTATCGTCTATTCGGAACAGGCCCTTATTCGTACTGCCCCAAATATGGCCCGATAGGTCCGCGACGAGCCGGTAAACTACGTTATTTGGCAGGCCGTTGTCCTCCGAGTAAAAATCGGTAAACGTATCCCGATCGCGATCGTAGCGAAACAATCCGGCACCTTCGGTACCCACCCATAACTGATTGTGCGCGTCGCGCAACAGGCAGGTGACTTTGCTACTGGTGGCGTCGGACGGGATGGGCATGGGGTAATGTCTCCAGGTATCGGTGGTACGATGGTAGGCATAAAGGCCCCCTCCGATGGTAGCAAACCACAACACACCGCGATGGTCTTCCACTATATCGTTTACCTGGCTGGTAATCAACGAATCCTGTACCGGTATGAACGTATCGGTTTGCCCATCGTACCGGCATAATCCCATCATGGTGCCTATCCAAATACCCTCCGCGTAATCTTTGTAGATGGAATAGATATTGTTATTGGGCAGCGAACCGGGATCGGACGAACTTTTATATTGTTTGTAGTGCCCGGTCTCCAGGTCCAAAACAAACAACCCCTCGGTAAACGAACCTACCCACAAACGGCCTTCATCTTGCATGAGCGCATGTATGTTGGTGGCCGGCAGGTAGCTATTGGTAAATTGCTTGGTCCGCGGGTCAAAGCAGTGGAGACCGGCGTCTTCCGTACCGATCCATATATCGCCATCGGCCACTTCACAGAATTCGCTGATGCTTTTGCCCTTGATGGAGTTGCTCCCCGTAACGGGGTAATACTTCTCAAACAGGCTATAGGGTTCGATATAGTAGTTGACGCCGCCGAAAAAGGTGCCTACCCACATGCCGCCCTCACGGTCCTGGTAAACGGAGTGGATCGCGTTGTCGGCAATGGAGAAGCTGTCGCCATTGACGTGGCGCAGGTTTTCATACTGGCGGGTCTGCGGGTGATAAATGTAAAGGCCGCTTTCCGTGCCAATCCACAGGTCTCCGTTGTCTGCGCGCGAAATATGCCGTACGTAGAGTGGTTTGTCGCGGCTGTCGCGTTCGAGCAGCGGCGAAAAAGAACGTGTCCGCAGGTTGAAGACCTGCACGCCGCCCGTGGTTGTCCCTACGAGTAGGTTTTCGGCATCCAGCAAGGAGATATCATTGACATCGTTGTCCTGCTGGGCAACGGAGTTCGGTCGAATAAGGAACTGGTTGATGGTGCCTTGTTCCGGATCCAGGCAGTACATGCCCTGGTGGTATGTTCCCGCCCACACGCGGCCTTCCGTATCGAAAGCGATGCAGCGTATCCATACCGGAGCGGGACTGTTGCCATCGGTCAAATCGAAGTATGCAAGCGCTCCAGATGGGGTAACACGGAATAGCCCCTTATTGAAAACAGCCATCCAGACATTCCCATCCCGGTCAATTTGGATGTCGCGCACCAATCCCGATACGTCGGCACCATCGGCGGTTCCGCCGTCATATCGCCGGAATTGCTCGGTGCGTGGATTGTACAGGTACGCTCCGTCTCCGGTACCTATCCAAAGTATTCCCGCCGGGTCCTGGGCGATGGCCGTGACCGTATTGCTGCCCAAGCTGCAACTGTCGCGGCTATTTTTTTTGAACACCTTGAAAGTTTGGCCATCGTATCTATTCAACCCATCCTGGGTGCCGAACCACATGTAGCCTTGGCGGTCCTGGAATATGGCATATACGGAACTCTGCGATAAACCGTCTTCTACCTGAAGGGTCCTGAAATAATAATTGGCCTGGCTACTCCGGGGTTGCTGCGCCCAGCTTAAGGCACACCCCCACAGGATAACCAGTCCCGCTAACCCCAGCCTGTATACCTGCCATTCGATTTTGGTGTCTTTCATGCGCCATCGCCCTTTCCTGTTATCGATAACCTGGATGTTACCAATCAAATCTAACGATTTATATGCATGTAACCACCCTAGTTCATTGTTTATCCTTCACGCATCGGAAACCTACCGTGGCATTGCGTTCAAAACCCTGCGATACGCGCAAGAGGTACTGTCGATAATGCAGTTCGCGGGGACCGCCCTGTACGTACCACCAACTGGATGTCGGGTTGAAATAGGAACCGCCCTTCATCATGACGTAGGTGTACGATCCGCTTTTATACACATCGTTGGTGAGTTGCCATACCGACCCCACCAGGTCTTCGAGGCCGTACGGGTTGGCGCCACGCCTGTAGCGGCCCACAGGATACGGCTTGCCATCGCCCAGGTTGGCCAGTTTCGGATCGATACCCTTTATCTTATAGACGGTGAGGCTGTTGGTTACCGGTTCCAGTTCGCGCGCAATGTGCTCGGTGTCCTTTGACCAGGGCCATTCGCGCCCATCGGGCGTCTGTGATGCATACTGCCACTCGAGTTCGGTGGGCAGCCGTTTGCCTGCCCAGCGGGCATAGGCCCGGGCATCTTCATAACTCACATAGACCACGGGATACCGTTCCTCGCCCCGGGCGGGCCGCCCGTTGCGCCAGTGCTTCAGGAAGTTGGCCGTATCACTCGGCTGGTAGCCGCTGGCCTCCATAAACCGGAGGAAATCGGCATTGGTAACCGGATATTTATCCATCCAAAAACCGGGGAAGGTGAACGACTGTCCTTCGTTGTGTTTGGGATAAGAAATGAACTCGTCGCCGTTGGTCGCATGGAATACGAAGGCCCCTGCCGGGATTTCCACCATGCCCTCGGTACTGCCGGTTCCGGGCGACGGTGACACCCGGCTGGCAAGCCGCGGCGTGCCGGCCTTGATGGATACCACCCGCTCATCGAGCAGGATACCATCATCGAACAATTGCACCACCAGCTTGCCCTCATGGCGGCCGAAATGTTCGAAGATGTCCAATTCATGGCGATCGACGGTTAACTCCACCGGCTTTTTCTCATAATCGGGTATGCCGGCCCACACCTTGATAGCGTTACCGCGCGAAGCGGCTATGTGCAAGGTATTGGTATGCATGGACACGTCGAGTTCGATGGGCAACTGGGCGATGCACCCCACCTCGCCCTCGTTATTGGTGCCAAGGTCGAACCGGTCAAAAGCGTGCACCTTGGCAACGGCATAGTGGCGTCCATCGCGCTCAACGGGTGTTACCTCCTCATGGTTCCATAGGTCTACAAAATGGGTCGCTGCGGTGGGATCCACCTCGAATAGGGGTTCATGCAGCCCTTCCGGCTTGATACTATATATGGTATAGAGCGTCTTTTCGGCCAGGGACCATCGGTTTACGTACACGCTGTCCACCAGCGTGGGGATGAGCGGCGTATAGTCATTGGATAGGAAATTGTGGGTATTCTGGCGGAGTATCCGGCTGGTGCGGCCCAAGTAACGGTATTGTTCATCCACCCAATCGGGCTGCCCGGGGGCGAAAATGTTCAGCTCGGTGCCGTAGCCGTTGAAGAATGCGGTGGCAAACTCGCGCTTAATGGGCTCTTTGGCCAACTCGGCCACCCGGTAAATGGTAAATTCGGGCTTGATGAATTTATTGAGGTTGAGCATGGGTGGGTAATACAGGGCGTTGTGCACGCGTCCGGAAACGATCCCCTGCATATCTTTCGGCACGGCGAAACCTTCACTATACATGATGACGCCCGGCTTGGCGCGGTCCGCCGCTTCCTGCAACTCTACGCTCGATCCGCCACGGGTATCCAGCACTACGCCATCTGCCCCGGTCTGCACGATGAGGTCGTACAGGCCGTCCATGTGCCCTTCATCGCGGGTACTTTCGTCCCACGGGTTGTAGCACAGGAAAAACGCCGTACCCTGGTTCCGGCAATAGGCGGCGTCGCGCCGGATGCCCGCCATGCCGCCCGGCAGGTCGCGGAACAGGTCGAACTGATTCCGCTGGTCGATGCCCAGTGTGGGCCATGTGGGCCACAGGCCGATCACGTCATCACCGCCATAGAGCCGCTTTCCGCGCTCGATGAAAGCCGGCAGCCCGGATTGCCCGGTCCCGCTGTCATAATAAAATTTGTCCCACGCCATGATGAGGTGCATCACGTAGGTATGCCGTATCCACTTGAGGTCTTCGCGTTCGAAGAGGCTGTTATCGAACGTATCCACATCGTAGAGGTACCGTTCCTGGAAAATCTTCTTGATGCCCTGCTGCCAATCACCGGTGTAGGTATCGGCAAAAAGGTGGTAGTCGATGGAGCCTCCGGGGGCGATGGTCGTTTCGAAGCGGCCGAGCGTGGCTTTTTGGGCGCTGGACCGGTCCCGGCGAACGAGTGCACAGACCGACAGGCCCTCGCCAAGCGGCGTGCCGCTATAGCCGAGCTCCCAGGCGTTGTCGGGCAGGATGCAATTGACCGGCACCCGGTCGGGCAAGAACAGGTGCGAGCGCGACAGGCCGTGCTTTCCCTTGCCTGTAATATATACGGATTTACCCGCGCGGCCCAGGGGAACCACGTTGGCCAGCACCACCGTATCCGGCGAAACGTTGGTAAATCGCAGCACACCCTTAATCCCGGGCGTGAAACCCGGTTGGGGTGCAAAGGTAATGTCCATCACACTGCCGGCCGTTGCGGACGTCAGCTGGCGGCCGTCGACTTCGAGTGCGACCAACGGCAAGGATCCCACGCTGGCCAGCGCAGTACCATCGGCACCGACGAATGCGGATACTTCGTGTTGGTCGGCCGTGAGCGAAAGCTGCTTGAGCGCTTGGGCGCGCAGCGTGGCAGGCACGCACCACGATGTACAAAGGATGAACAGGAAGCCGACGAATTTTCCAAACGTATGGGGAGGTGTTTTAATCATGTTATATCGTGTTTAGTAGGGAATAATAACGGGAAAAGCCGAAATCCGCAATGTGGTAGCCCCATACGGGATGAGGGTGATTTCCTCTTCGGGCATTTCGTTGGTCGAGTCGAGCCCGTAAATGATACCGCTGTGCGGAAGCGGGCCGGCCATGCCGTTGTACAGCTTCCAGGAGGGCATCCGCTTGCCGATGGCCTTGATTTCAATCGGTGCATTTTCGGGGTTCCACGGATAGGAAAAATCAACGTCTTTCCGTTTGACCACGCGGAAAGCGTCGTCCATGTCCTTGCCTGAAAAATCCATGATGCCATAATTCCACGGCGACTCGGGGTACACCTCGAAAAACGTCGTGCCATATCGCTGCGGATCATCGGTGATGGTTTTTTTCTCCCATCGCTCCGCGATCTTGAGTGCATAGACAACCGGGCCGCGTTCTACGGCAATGGCATTTTCGTGCCACCTGCTGGTGGTGACCGACATGGGCAAGGCAAGTTCTACGAGGTCTCCAGACCGCCATGCCCGTTTGATGATGGCAATGCTGCCTGCAGGGGTGTCTCCGTCCCAGCGCTTGCCGTTTATCCGGATTTCCGCATCGGCACACCAGGTAGGGATGCGCAGGTGGAACGGGAAGTCAACATCCTTGTCGCCGTTGGGGAATCGGAAGTTGAACCGCATCGCTTCGTCAAATGGATAGTGCGTCTCTTCTTCCACAACCACCGTGATACCGTTGGCCACGTTGGCGGTAACGGCACTGGGCGAATAGACCAGCGCTGCCAGGCCACCGTCGTCCGTGGCGTACCAAAGGTGCTGTGTGAATTTAGGCCACCCCTGGTGCATGTTTGATGTACAGCAGGGATAGCCGGTAAGCAGCCCGAACACCAGATCTGTCTCGCCGTGGTTGATGTTGAAGTTGTAGGCCCGACGCTGGATCTGCACCTGGTTGGCTTGCTGGAAATACTGCCGGTTCATGAAATCATCGGTAATCTGTGTGGGCAACGCATTGAATGCGACCTTTTCAAGGTGTTCGGCAAATTCCACATCGCCCGTGATTTCAAGCATCTTTTCAAGCGAGAACATCAACTCCACGGCCGAGCACAGTTCGGACCCCTGCGTGGGATTGTTGCCATGCAGGGCCTCATCGCCGCCATACATGCCCTGCGGCTGGCCATTGAATTTGCGGATATCGTTGAATCCTTGCTTCACTGCGTCGACAAACCGCCGATCCGGGTTCTGCTGGTAATAGATGATGGGCTCCTTGATCCCTTGGGCAAGATTGACGCAGTGGATGCTACCGATGGTGGTCAGCATCTCCCGCTGCTCAAATTTGGAGGTAAAGTCCTTCCCCTGGCCGTGGATCAGCTGCGCGAGGTCCAGCAGGAATTTGTCGCCGGTGATGTTGTAAAGCCAGTATACGGCCTGCAGGTTATCGCCCGAGCGGAACTCCGCCCAAAATGTCCAGTGGCCGAGGGGTTTCTCCTTCAGTGTCTTCAGCTGGTAGTCAAAGTAACGGGTCATCAGCCGGACTACCCGCTCGTCGCCGGTGGCCGAATGGTACTGCTGGAGGATTTTCAGCACCACCATCTTGGGCCACCAATCGTGCGCGTTGTTTCGCTGCAATCCCGGCTCCGGCCCGTAATCGGTAGCGGGTCCGAAGTAGCCATTGGGTTGCTGGCTATTGATTGCCCACTCCACCCAGGGTTGCACCTTGGCCTTCAACGTGTCGTCATCCAGTATATAGGCGAGCGGCAACAGGCCGTCTATCCAGTAAGGGCCGCGCTCCCACTGGTCGCCATCTCCGCCAAGCCAGCCGTTGCGTGGGCCCATTACCGTAGGGTACAGCGCGTCCAACTGGCCCGTGGCGCCCCGTTTCTGCCTTACCAGCATCTCGCGCAGCCAACCCCGGGGTTGGACATCGCCCAATGGCAGCTCGATATAAGGCTTCTTGATGAGCGGGGCCCGGTTATTAAGGTAGTTCTGTGCCCTGGTTTCCATGCAGCATACACATGCCATGAAAAAAATGCATATCGGATACATCTGCTGTACAAAAGTCATATGGTCTATCTTGTGTGTCTATCGTCCTTCCTGGGTATCCATCATCATCCGATTGATGATCCCCGCCCAGATATACGTTTTATGGTAGCCGCCCCATGGTTCGTCGGGGCTATAAAATTCCCAGAGGTTGTGGTTATCTTTCAATACCGATACCATGCCTGCGACTACCCGGTCCACGAGCGCACGTGCCTCTTCGTGGTAGCCGTAGTCTTGCAGGCCCAGCATAATCAAGTAATTCCACTGTACCCATACCGGGCCGTTCCAATAGCCTTTATCGTTGTAGTAGCTATCTTGCGCAGATAGTGTGGGAACACCGTATTCGCGCCAAAACTGCGCCGTATCGGTGAGCTTTCCCACCAGCCTCGTTGCCCGTTGTTCGTCTGCCACACCGGCCCACAGTGGCAGGAAGCCGATGATTTCGTCGCGCTTGAGGTCATCCGTCTCCTTGTGGGTGAACGTATGGGTATTTTTATCTACTTGGTAATAGAAACCGTTGGTCTCGTCCCAAAAAGTATCGTTGATCAGCTGCGTGCGCCGCTCGTGGTCGGTCCTCCATACGGCCGCCTCGTCCACCAACCCCAGTGCCCGAGCCATCTGCTCCAGCGATTTGGCTTCCTTCACGAGCATGCAGTTGAGGTCGAGGCTCTCGAAATTGGTCGGGAAGCCCACTTCATCCCATACCGCCACCTGCGCATCGCGCACGGATTCGAGCACCGCATGGCCGCCCCATTCACAGAGTCCGTCGTCATCGCTATCCCGGTTATCGACGATGAAGCGGAACAGTTTTTTTGATGAGCCGTACATTTCGCGCAGGAAAGTGGTATCCCGCGTAATCCGATACACCTCCCAGTTGAGCCACGCGTACCAGGGTGCCGACGTGGTAAGCTGGCCGTTATGTTCGATGATCTCGTCGAGGTAGCCACCGGTGCGGTAGTTGATATAGCCGTTGGGATACTGCCGCTCGCGGTACACGCGCTGGGAGTTCATGGCCCCTTGCGGGTCGATGTCTGCATACGCCAGCATGGCAATGCTCTCGTGGAATACCTGCCCGCCATGGCCCCATCCCCATGTGGGCTCGCGCGAGAAGACATAGTAGTTGTAGCTGGAGTTACCTTCCGCCGGGTAGAAAACCTGGCGCATCATGCTCGCCGCACTCCAATAGAGCGCGTCCTTATCCGGGTCGCCGAAATCCGGCTTGGGTGTATGGGCAAAAAACGCCTCATTCTGCTGCTGGTAGGGTTCGAGTGGCTGGTCGAGCAGCTCGCTTGCCGCCCCCACCAGCGAATCTACCGGTGCGGCGGTGGGGGCCACGCCACGGACGAACCGCAGATTTTCCGTACCCCCACCGGCCAATTGAATCGTGTGCTCGAACGCTACCACCTTGGCGTGGGGTACACCGCCGGCCAGCGTCTCCCGGGCCGCGCCCCGCGTAAAGTCAAGGAACGTGGCACGCTCCACCGGATGGGATGCCGCGGGCAGGTCACCGATTTCGCTGGTGAACGCCCCGGCAGCGGTTGGTGTTTCCGATGCCAGCCAAATATTACGGATACTATCGGTGTAGGGAACGTCGTGATTCAGGGTCCAAGCATCCGGGTATTCCTGGTGTTCGAACAGGAGGTATCGACCATGCGATTCAACTTGCTGGAAGGTGCGGCTGGCATGGCGCATGTAAGGGAAAACCTCCAGCGCCACGGCCGTATCGGCCTGGTTGGCTATCTGTAGGTCGAGCAAGGCCATCGTGGAGCTGTGCACCACGAACCAGGCTTCTACTTCGATGCCCGCGAACGGTTGGTAGTTGTACCGCACCATATCGGGGTAACTAGCCGTGATGGTCGGTGGCCGATGCATATCGGCTACGCGGTACACGTAACGGTCGCCAAGCCTAAAGCCCAACGCGATGTCGCCGCCGGTATCCGTGGTGAAATCCGCGCCCAGGCTGTCCGCGTCGTACTGGAAGGTATAGCCTTGGTCAAGCACGAAATGAGATCGTTCGGGCGCTGCCGCATAGGTAGTATACAGCGGAAAGCCTTTGCCGGCGTCCAACGATGAAAGGTAAGGGGCATGCTGCCGCTGGCAGGCACCCAATAGCACGGTCCCGAAAACGACCATGGGTATCCATAGCTGTTTATTTCGATTCATTGCGCAGTTGGTCCTCCAGCTTCAAGGCATCGTTATAGTCTACCACGTAGTGCCACCAGCTGTTCAGATGGCCATCCGCTTCATTGATCCCCTCGAAATTCGGGATGTGCCGATACCACCAGCACATGTAGCCCAGGTGGCTGCATTCCCACTCCTGACAGTCGACCTGGCGGGGATTTTCCTCCACCAGGTTCGGATAGTAGGCCCACGAATCGGCAAAGGTAGTGACTGTGGTGGTATTACGCCAATCATAATCGGCCGTGCCATTGGGTGGGAAATGGATATTGCCGATATGGGCGTGGCCTTTCGAAATGCTATCGATCGTGGTAAACAGCTCCCAGTTGTTCTTGTCGTCCGCATGGTTGTCCCACCGGCCGTACACCTTCCGCATCACCGATTCGAACCGGTGGCCGTAGCTTTCCATCGCCAACGACATCTCACGCTCGTAATTCAGCCCCATCACGGTAAGCAAATCCACGCACGGCGTGCCCTCGACGGGGTTGGAATTAAGCCAGAATGCGCCCTTGCCCGCATAGGTAGATTCCCACATGCCGGCATAGGGGAATGTCCACACCCATACCTCGTGGATCTCGCCGCGGTCGCGCATGTCACAGAAACCGTAATGATCTATCAGCGCCGCGTAATCGAAGGTGGTCCCCTTTTCCCGGAAAGTCTCCCAATTGGGGTCGGCGAGGTAGGTAAACACGTCTTCCTTGGTCATCAACGTATCGGCATCCTTGAACCGGGTGAAGAACAGGCCATCGTCTATCACCTTCACTATTTCGTATTGAACGGCACCGCCGCTCACCGAGTTGAGGGTATCCCGGTAGGCTTCCATCAACTGTTGCGGGTCATGCCACGTAAAGGTGTAGCCCGGTGTCTTGAACACCTCGTGCAGCCGCCTGTTCCCCGCCGACGGGACGCGCGGATCCTGGATCACCACCGCCACCTTCACGGTGATGGGGTCGGCAACCGGGAGTGGCTTTTTCGGGCCATCGGGCGGCGCACCCGCATTGGACGCGCCAACGCCCCCCGAGCAAGCCATGGCGACGAGCACGAAACAGCCGAAGAACAGCCCAATGGCTAGGGGCACGAGTTGGCTTTTCAACCGCACATGCCGAAATAACGGTTTCTGATGGATAGGGATCATATTGCAAAGTTATTTTTACGGATTAATCAAACGTTTTATCTAAATGGGTGTAAGGGAATGTGCAGGAAATGACATAGCTTCCGCTTTCCCTGAACAGGATACGTGAGCGCAAGCGGATATACCATTGGGAGGCGCCCCATTCAGGTTCAGGCCAAGGGTTCAGAAACGGGTATTTTTCTTCCTGGTAAACCTCGCGGTGCAGGGTGGCGGTGTCCAGCACGGTGTAGTCCATGGTACCCCCCTTCAGGTAGGAAAGCAGGTCCTGGCGTGTGGGCCACGGGGTAATGGGAAACTCCAGCCAAGCGCCCTCTTCGGTGTTTTGCCGGTTCACGGCATAATCGAGGTAGCTTTCGGTCCCTTCGGAGTAGGTTTGGTATTCTTCGGAATCAAAAATACGCCCCTCGGCATCCTTGTATTGGATCAACACCTTGATGCCCACCGATGGCTCATCATCCACCTTATAGACTTCCAGAAATTCCTTTCCGTTGCCGTCGATGATGTTCTGCCGCCGCTCGAGGTCGTTCTCGGTGATATCATCGTACAGCGTGAAGATACTCTCCCCCCCGTCGTTGACCAACAAAATGGAAGTGGTGACCCAATAAACCTCAAACGGCCTGCTTTTCTCCGAAAGTTTCAGCACGGCGTAATCGGGATAGATGCGTTCGCCAGCTGTGTTTTTTGCACGTACATCGACATGGTACACATCGCCCGGGTTCTGCAGGTTATTCGTAATCTCCAAATATTGCAACATGCCATTGACGGGGTTGATGAATAGCGGAGTCGTCGGTATTTCGGCCAGTTTGGCATTGACCAGCTCCAATGTGGTGTCCAACTTGTTGTTATACGGCTGGATCCACGTGCGGTACGGGTAAGTCACGAAAAACTGGTCCGAGCGCTGACCGTTGGCGTCGCGCACATTCTCGATACTGAACTCCACGGGCATGGTGGAGCCATCCAGCCACGCCACGTCGGTGGAACCTTTACTACCCAGGGGGAGATACAGCGTATCCATCCCTTTCAGGTAGAGGTCGGGGCTTAAAAACCCTTTTTCTGACGGTATTTTGGTGCATGCCGACTGCAAAAGCAGCAGCACAACTGTTATGTGGAATAGTGTCCGTTTCATATACTCTATTTTTTAATTTAGTTGTCAGTACCTGTCCCGCATCAACGGTTCATCTCATTTAGCATATATGGTTTACAATAAGTCATCTGCCCGCGTACCGAAGAAAAACAGGGAATGGTAATAGTAATGTTCGGTGTACGAATAATTGCCCGAATAAATGACGTGTACCGCCCCGTTGGTGGTCAATACATCCGACAGATACATCTGGTACACCTGGTCGCACTCCGGGTTATCATACCCCAACGAAAGGCGGGCGGTGAGCGTATTCTCCCAGAAATCACCGCGCTTGAAATGGGCCTCGATGAGCTGGGGTGTGGTTTGCATGAAGTTGGGGTATTGGTAGCCGGCTCCGGGTGCACTGCCGCCGTCCCATGCGGCGCCGGGGTCGGCGGTCACTTCAACCAGCCTGATCCGTATCGAGTCGCCCTCGCTGAGGGTAGACACCTCAAGCCCCTCTTCGGGGATGGTTTCGCGCCAGATGTTGCCCGGCACGAGGTACATTTTGAGCTGTTGGAGCTCTCCCTCGCCGATGTCGTCGGCCGTCATCAGCGGGCTATCGGGGTTCAACCGCAGCCGCCGGTTGTTCTGGCGCCGTAGATACCGGTTTATGGCATAGACACTGGGGGCAAAAACGGTGACATCACCGTTCACCTCCGCCGACAGCCCGGCCCGCTCAAACAGCCTGGCTGTTTCCTGGGTAAGCTCGTTGGAGGCCAGATACTCCATCGTCGTCATATCGACCCGATTGGTCGGATTGTTCTCCCCGCCGATGATGTAATCGGTCTTTTCGCACGATAGGAAGGCAAGCGGGGCAGCCAATAGCATTAGAATCTTTTTCATCTTCTCTCATAGTTTGATTTTACCACGTGGTTTTTCCGTTCCAGTAAGGGGTTTGCTGTACCATCTTGTTGTTGGTGAGGATAAGGCCGCTTACCGGCCAGTAATAACCCTGTTGCGCATAACGTTCGGCCGTCATGGCAGACGACGGGTCGGCGAAATAATTGTTCCTGACATAGTCGAAGAAAATTTTTCCCTCACCGATGAGTTCGGCCGTGCGTTGCCGCATGATTTCCTGTATATGGTCGCTACCGGTATAGGGCAGCAGGCCGGCGCGCTCCCTGATCTCGTTGATAATGGGCACTGCCAGCGCCGCTTGGCCATTCTTTACGTAAGCCTCGGCCAACAGCAGCTTGACATCGGTGAACCGGAAAACCGGCATGTTGGCATCGGCAAAATAGGCTACATACTCATTCCACTCGCGCGATGGGTCGACCATGAACGAGGCAAACTTGGTCATCCACGTTACCTTGGTACGGTCCGTCGCCACCTGGCTCACGTCTGAAAAAGGCTCGTTGTAGGGCGAATCCCATGCATCGAAGAATAGGTCGGCCCGTTTGTCTTGGGGGTACTCGGGGAAGACGAATTGCTTCTTGGATGCCGGCACGAAGTTGATGTTGCTGGCGCGGTCTTTATTCACATCGCCATCCAAGGGCACCAGCTTCGTGGTCAATGCCTGGATACCGCCGTAGTCCGCCCGGTACGTCTCGCCCTGCTCGTAGGATATGTTGAGCTCAAACACGGCCTCGCTGGATTGCCCTTGGAAAATGGCCTTCACGGCCGTTTCACTGGCGTAGGGTGCTAGCGCATACCGGCCGTTCTGCACCACATCCGTAAGCTGCTGCAAGGCTGCCGAGCGGTACGCCTCATTGGGCTGGCCGTCGCGCTCCATGAGGAACGCCATCCACAGGTTGGCATACCCGCCCAACGCGAGTGCACTCCCTTTGTTTGCGCGGACGCCCCATGCCGCGGCACCGGGGGTGCCATAGTCAAGCCGGCCGATGGCTTCGGTGACATCGTTCAGTACCGATTCGACCACCTCGATATCGGTAGACCGCCCTTGATAGATAGGCACGCTCTCGCCATCGATCACCTGGTTGGAATTTTCAATGGCATCGAGCACCAGCGGCGCGTTGCCCCAAATGGTGGCTATGTGGTAATAGACCAGCGCCCGCAAGAAATATGCCTCGCCCAACAATTTGCTTTTGGCCCCCGAGGCGAACACATTGTCGGCCATTTTGGGGATGTAGCTGATGCATTGGTTCAGCTGGGCGATGACCTTATAGTAGCCTCCCCAATTGGCGAAAGACTCCAAGGCACCCCACGACTTTTGGGTACCGCTCACGTTGGTGAAATCGGGGATGTGGTAGAATGCATTGCTTGATCCACCGTTCCACCCCCGGTTGAAATAGCCCGTTGTCACATCGCCGCGTTCGTAAAGCTGTGCATTGACCATGAGGCCACGGTACAACGCATAAGCGCCCAGCACCGCTTTTTCCGCATCCTGCTCACTCGACCAGTACACGTCGTTGTAGACTAGGTTGACTTGCTCGGGCGACAAAAAATCTTTGCCGCATGATGCCGCCAGCAGGCTACACGCCATGATGCCCGCCATCAGTTTCTTTATCGTTTTTTCCATGTTGTTGCAACTTAAATATTGATGTTCAGACCGATGACCATATTCCGGGAAATGGGGTAACCCTGCCCGTTGTAGTAGCCCATTTTGGTAACGACGCGCGGGTCGGGCACCAACGATTGCTTCCACATGTAAACGTTGCGCATGGTCCCGTACACGTTGACACCGCGCACCCGTAGCCGCTGGATAAACTTCTGCGGGAGGTTGTACGACAGGGTGACGTTGTCGATGCTCCAGTAGTCGCCCCGTTCAATGAACATGGACGATTCCCTGAACGAACGGGCACTCCCGCCATCGCTGTATGTAATGTACCGCATGGGGTAATAGGCATCGTCTCCCGGCTTTTCCCAGAATTGGACATCGTCTGTGAGGTCATACAATGCCCGGGTAAAGAAGAGCGTCTGGTCATCGTAACTCCAGAGCATCTGCTGGAGGTTGGTATTGAAGATATAGTGGCCAAAGGCAAAGGACGACTGCACGCGCAACGAGAAGTTCCGGTACCTGAAATTGGTCTGGAAACCACCCATGATCTTCGGTTCGGGCGATTTCCCCTGGATGATCTTGCGGTCGTTGCCGTAATTGTGTCCATCGATCTGATAGTCGCCGTTTACATCGGTAAACAACGGCATGCCCGGGAAAATCTTCCCCTGCTGGTTGAGTGCCAAACCGGCGTCGGCACCGTAGTACTTCATCGGTTCGCCCGTCATGGGGTTCACCGGCAAATCATTGACATCCTGCAAGGGGCCCAGGTACTCATAGGTGTAGTACTGGAATGCCGGCTGCCCCACCACGAAGGCATAGTTCGCTCCGAAATAGTCGCGCCCGCCATTACCCAGCTTCGAAATCACCGTTTGGTTGCGCGCCAGGTTCAAGGTGAAGTCCCATTGCGTAGATGAGGTGCGCGGGAACAGGTACGTCGTAAACGAAGCTTCCCAACCGTTGCTGATCATATCCACCAAATTGGAACGGATGGAGTTGTAGCCGACGAACTGCGGCAATACCGAGGTGTATACCGCGCCGGTGGTACGCCGTGAATAGACATCTGCGATTACGTAGAGCCGGCGGTTGAACAATTCGAGATCGATCCCAAGGTCAGACTCGGTAGACTTGCTCCACGACAGCGATCGGTTGGCGATCTTGTTGAAGTCGGATACCAACGCACCGATGCCACCGTAGGTCTTTACGTCAAACCGGTTGGCGTAGATGTTGTTGATGCCGGCCCCGATATTGGAGGTCGCAATGAATGAATTGTATTGCAACAGCGGATCGGGGTCGATGCTGCCGGACGATCCGTAAGACAACCGCAATTTCCCGAAGTTCAGCACCGATTTGGCCGATTCCAGCCACGGTTCGTCCGAGAATATCCAATAGGTCTTCACGGAAGGGAAAGTAGCCCATTTGTTGTTGGCACCGAACCTCGAAGACCCATCCCTACGCAGTACCCCCTCGATCTTGTAGCGATTCTTGTATCCGTACGAAACGTTGGCAAAATAGGAAAGCAGGTTGCTCTTCACGATGTCGCTCATCCCCGAGAGTTCCTCCACCTTGTAGTTCTGGATTACCTTGACGTAGTCGCTTGGGCCGTCCTGGCCGTACAGGTTGGTGGCGTACTGCCGCTCCATGTTCACCTCCGTGCCCAGCAGCGCCGTAAACTCGTGGTCCGCGAGGGTTTTGTAATAGCTCAACAGGGAAAGGCCGTTGATAACGAAGTTCTGGCTGTTGAACGACTGCCCCTGCGAAAGGCCGTTGTTGGATGCGGTACTTGGCACGAAATAATCCCGACGGCCGAAATTAGCCGATAAACCACCGCGGTTATCCCACGTAAGACCATCCATCAAGTTGATCCGGAGGCTTTCATTTAGGTTGAGCATATAGCCGTTGTTGGATTGGTAGGTGTCGCCCAATTTGCCGGAAAGTAGGTTCAGCTCGTCCGGCGTCCGGTAAAACAGCGATGACGGCAACTGCGTGGGATCGCTGGGGAATGACCGTAGCTTATCGGTTTGACCACCTTGCCTACCCGAGCTAGTCAGCATGATCGACAGGTCGTTGTGCAGAAATTCGTTGATATCGTTGGTAAGGCTCGCGTTCATGGTGATCCGCTTGAAATCAAAACCCACCAGGATGCCTTTTTCATCGTAATACCCCAACCCTACCCGGAATGCGCTTTTCTCGGTACCGCCATCCATGCTCAGGTTGAACTGCTGGTTGAACCCGGTCTGGTAGAACAGGTCCTGGTAATCATAAGCACCGTTAAACGCCGGATTGTACTTATCGGTGAATACGGCGGGATACATGTAGCCTTCTATTTCCAGGCCGTTCCGTACGTCGACGGCGGCTTTGTCGCCAAACAAGGCCTGTAGGGTTTGGTCGTAAAGGCGCATTTTCTCTTGGCGCTCCGCCTCGCCGATGAATACCCGCAACCGGCTGGGCTCGAAATTCCATCCGGAGGCGCTGCTGAAATTAAAGCGCGTGGCGCCTTTGACGCCGCGCTTGGTTTTGATGACGATTACGCCGTTTGCCCCCCTCGAACCGTAAATTGCGGTGGCGGCGGCATCTTTCAGTACCGTAATGGACTCGAAATCATTCGGGTTCATCGTGGCGAAGAAATCGTTTTGCGTAACGTCGAATCCGGCAAGGTCCGAAAGTGACATCGGCACCCCGTCTACGATATACAGCGGGTTGCTCAATCCCATCACGTCGCTGGATTCGGAGAGATTCGTGTTGCCGCGGATCACCAAACCACCGCTGGCGCCTCCGGGCAATCCGGTGCGCAGGACCGACTGCATCCCGGGCACCTGCCCTGCCAGCACTTCCAGCATCGACGCCGCCGGGATGTCCTGCAGGTTGTCCATCTTTACCGTGGCCACCGACCCGGTGAGGTCGCGGCGCGCCACGGTTTGGTAGCCAAGTACCGCCACCTCGTCGAGTACGTTCTCGTCGGTTTCAAGGGCGATGTTGAGCGTGGTCTGCCCGGCCGTGACTTCCCGCGTGGTATAGCCCACCCGGGATACGATGAGCACGGTGCCCACCGGCACCTCGATCGTGAAGTTGCCCGCCGCGTTGGTAGCTGCGGCCCGGTCAAGGCCCCTAGCCTTGATGGATGTCCCCTCCAGGGGTTCCCCCGTTTGCGCATCCGTTACCTTCCCATGCACTTGCGTCGGCTGGTAAAAACCCGTCCGCGTTGCCACCGTAGCGCCTACCGACTGGAGGGTCGCAACGATTACCACCAAGAGGGTGGTTAGCCGGAAGGCAGACAATTTACCACCAACACGGTTAACATACATACGGGTATTCCATGCGCGTTTAGTTGTTTTCATAACGTTCATATAGTTAGTTAGCTAATACGGTTCAATGATCACCGCCCGATAATACCCCACCAGCTGCCCCCAGTCTCTTTCCATAATTTTTGAAGTTTAATGCCAATAATCGTTGATGGCTGGTTCCTAGCCTTCATAATTGTACCACAAAGAACCGATTTAAACAGGCGCCTGGGTACTACAATCGTATCAAAAAAGGAGAATATCGTATCATTAGCGCGGTAATGACCAAAAAAGAGAGGCCCGCCACCGATTGGAGGCACTATTTCTTCAGAATAGACTTGGAATAAACGGACAATAGTTTAATTTTGGGCTACGATTAAAAGGATCAACACCAAGTTATGAATAAACGCGAATTTTTAAAAAACAGCACATTAGGCGCACTGGGAGTCATGCTGGCCCCTTCTTTGTTGAAGTCTTTCCCTAGGAGGAGCCGTTTGCGCACGGCCCACATCGGCGTGGGGAACATGGGAGCCGAAGATTTGAAAGCCATCTCATCGCATGCGAGTGTCGACGTGGTGGCCCTTTGCGACGTGGATGCACTGAATTTATCCGCCGCGCACAAACTCCATCCGGGAGCCCGTGTGTTTTTTGATTACCGCGTCATGCTGGAGGAACTGGGCGACGAGATCGATGCGGTCATCGTATCCACACCGGACCATACCCATGCCCCGGCTTCCATGCTGGCCATGCAGCTCGGCAAACCCGTCTATTGCCAGAAACCGCTCACCCACTACGTCTCTGAATCGCGGGCCATGAAAGCACTGGCCGCCGAGAAAGGGCTGGTTACCCAGATGGGCATCCAGGTGCACTCTTTTTATGACTACAAGCTGGCCACGCTCTTGATCCAGTCGGGCATCATCGGGAAAGTACATACCGTGCACGCGTGGTCGCCGAAGAACCACGGGTACGACGGTCCCCGCCCCGTGGGCGAAGATCCGGTACCGCAGCAACTGCACTGGAACCTGTGGGCGGGTACTTCACCCAAACCGCCCTACAAAGAAGGGGTATACCACCCCGGGGTGTGGCGTAAACTGATGGACTATGGCTGCGGCACCCTGGGCGATATGGGGGTGCACATCTTTGATACGCCCTACAATGCGCTGCAATTGGATGTACCGCGCACCATCACCAACGAGTGCCGGCCCGACAATGGGTTTGGTTTTCCCGAACACAATACGGTAACCTACGAGTTTCCGGGCACGGAATACACCGCCAAATCGTTAAAATGGATCTGGTATGATGGCCCCGGCGCCCCGGCGAAACACAAAGATTTAGTGCTGCCGGGCATGGATACCCGAGCCGACAAGAAAAAATCGGCCGCGGAGGCCGATACCGCAGGGAAAGTCTCCCTGGACCCCAAGATAGCGGGCGAGTATGAACTGCCGGACCAAGGGGCTATGTTCGTGGGCAAAAAAGGCCGCTTGCTGCTGCCCCATTTCATGCAGTTGCCGCGGAAAATCGTCAAGGGCAAGTATGTCGATATTTCCGACGAAATAGCCGAACTGGCGGAGAAGCATGGCCTCGGCGAGCCCATCCGCAACTACGATACCGAAGGACCCAAGCATTACCACCAGTTCGTGGATGCCTGCCTGGGGAAAGGGGAATGTTCGGCACCGTTCGACTACGCCTCGCGGCTGACGGAGACCATCCTTTTGGGTACCATTGCCGGGCGTTTCCCCGGGGAAACGTTGCATTGGGATGCCCAAACAGCTAAATTCAAGGAAGAAAAAGCGAATAGATTCCTGACGGGCGAATACCGGAAGTTCTGAGTGCTTCCGAATAAATAAAACGTGCTGCGATATCGGCGCGAAAACGTATGCGAAGCCTGGGGATCTCGCGAAAAGGCGGTTTCCCCAAGCCTTACGCTCTATCCAGCCCTACGCTGTCAAGCCTGACGTGGGGCATTCTCCACACCGTACAAAGCCACTTCCGGCCATCTCCCGAACAAGAATCGTTAAGAAACTACCAATCAACACCTTATCCGTCAAAATATCACTATCGTGCCAAAATTTCCATTGGCCCGATTTCAGATTGGCACGATACTGCTAACACGCAGCGCCGTTATTCCCCATTTTTGTTATATGCCCCTTTCCCCAAGACGCGGATAACGGGTATCGTTCTTTGACGTATTTACCCTCCTTTTCGACGATCTTGACGGGTTTGTTATATAGCGGAACTTCCTTGTTAATCAACAAAGCTCCGTTGTTGTAAAACAGAGCTTCCTTGTTAATCAACAAAGCCCCGTTGCTGTATAACAGAGCTTCCTTGTTGATCAACAAAGCCCCGTTGCTGTATAACAGAGCTTCCTTGTTGATCAACAAAACCCCGTCGCTGTATAACAGAACTTTCTTGTTGATCAACAAAAACACGTTGCTGTATAACAAAGCTTCCTTGTTCATCAACAAAACTTCGTTGTTGTATAACAAAGCTTCCATGCTGATCAACAAAACCCCGTTGCTCTATAGCAAAGCTTCCTTGTTCATCAACAAAACTCCGTTGCTCTATAGCAAAGCTTCCATGTTCATCAACAAAACCACGTTGCTGTATAGCAAAGCTTCCATGTTCATCAACAAAGATAGCAACGTTCGCGAAAGGGAGTCTTTCCCTCCGGAACCACGTGTTCCGATAACAGCCATAAACCGCTGGGCGCCCAGCAAACCGGACCAGCTGCCCATCTACGGACAGCAACTGCCTAATCCTATCAATCAATTAATTAATAACGTTAACATTTAAACTTTACAAGATGTATTACAAAGCAAAAGTAGATTTCGGAAGAATGAGTGTGGAGCTGCTCGACCAGGTGGCCGAGAATGTGCTCCTTAAGATGACCGGCAATGCACTCTTCCCCAATCCCGTACCGGATTTGACGGTAATGGAAACAAACCTGGCCGCTTACCGTGCTGCCGTGGCCGATGCCGTACGTGGGGGCAAGCATGCCACCACCGTGCGCAACCAGGTACGCGGCCAACTGGAAAACACCCTGCGATCGCTCGCCCTGTCGGTGGAACAGGTGGCCATGGGCGATCCGGCCACGATCCTCGCTGCCGGGTTCGACCACACCAAAGCGCGCGAACCGCGGGGAAGGTGCCCGCAGCCCATCGATTTCGTGGCCAAAAACGGCCCCTTGGGTTCTTGCAGCATCACGCTGAAAATGAAACGCCACCCCTGGGCACGGTCTTACCGCTATGGCTACCGCCTGGCCGGGAGCAACGACGCATGGACGGAAGTCACCGCCCACGCATCAAAGCATACGATTTCCGAGTTACAGCAGTTCGCCGAATACGAGTTCCGGGGTGCCTACATCGACAACGAACCCAATTCGGTCAATTACGGCGACAAAGTAACCGCTACGGTTATCTGACAGCGGGCGTGGTATAGGCGGTCTTCTCGTCGTTGAAAATATACGGTACTTCTAAACTTAAACGGCACTCCGGGAACGGGGTGCCGTCTTTTTTTGTTGCTTTTGCTGCAATGGATAAGCCCATGGAAAAAACAACCAGCCACCATCCGCCGCACCATCGAATTGGCGTATCGGTCCAACACGTATGCGCAAACGCATGCATACGCCATTACCGTAATCTTAGCCCTTTCTCTCGCCCCCCTCCAATCAAAACTACCCGAACAAAATGAACATGAACAAAGTGAATAAAACTTTCGCCTGCTCCGCTCATTATATTTGAGACACGGATACATACACATGAAAAACAACACTTAAACTTCAGCTGATTTTATCGGGGAGCCTATAACGCACCCTATTTTCTAACGATTGCCTATGATTTGATATGTACCATCGCGCTACATCTTCCTCCCTTTCGCCCCTACGTTTTCTCGTGGTCTGCGCCGTGTTGTTACTCGGTGCGGTGAAGGTGGGGTATGGGCAGAGGGTGTATGCGGATAGTTATGGGGCTTCGGAATCTGGAGACGGACTTGTTGTTCTCGGTATCCCTGTACTTTCTCCCGGCCATGTCAAAACTCCAAACAATGTGATTCAACCAAACTCTCTAAATGGAAATTATTCAGAATTAACAGTTGGTGGATTAGCGGGCGATGCTTACGCTAGACTACAATTGAAATTCATCAATGGTACAGGTAATTTACCAGCCGGCACATCTGTATATATACGCATTGACGGAAGCACCAACAACGGGCTTTTAGGGCTCTTATTAGCGAGCGCGGGATTTGTAACTGCGCAACAAAATGCTGAGCCCGGCAATTTATTTGAAATTGGCAACTCCACTTCAATAACAGGTCAATCGGTTGCGATTGGCAATCGCCAAGACGATATCATCGATGGCAGCCTTTATCTTAAAATAACCCCTTCCGAATGTTTCAATGCCGTAACCATTTCAATTAATACCGCAGGGTTAATCGGTTTGCTCTCATCCGCAAAATTACAAGTCTACCACGCCTTTTACGAATGTCCGCCCTCAATCTCTGTTGTAGAAAACCCAACAATATGTACGAGTGAAACCGCAACACTCCAAGTTGAAAACCCAATCTCTGCGTCGGATTGCGATTATTTATGGTATAACAGTGCCACCGGGGGTACGTCAATAGGCAGCGGATCGTCATTTACTACCGATGAGTTAATGTCAACAACAACATTTTACGTAGGGTATTCCGGGGTCGATCCAGAAGAATGCGGCAGAACTCCGGTGGTGGTAACTGTCGTCCCCCAGCCCGGTAAGCCTCACCTCACCATCACCGATGTACATAATTAAAAACACCGAAACATATAAATCAACACAATAAAAACTAAGTAAAATGGATATGAAAACAACAAAAGCAATGTTAAAACTAGGTCTAGTGGGTCTATTTTTAACAACATTCATCACATTAGCACAAGCTCAGACTATCGACAAAGACCCGCAGGCCAAAGTGGTAGTAGGTCCAGAAACTCCGATAAGTGATGCGGGCCGTGTAACGGCCATCACACCGCTATTGACAGGCGGCAATAGCGACTATGAAACCCTACATGCGGTGCTTTTCTATAATCCGGCAACATCCGGCCCAGGATTAACGTTTGTAGCAAGTTTAGTGGAAGATCATGACACTCGTACCGGAGGCGACGCCCTTGAATTTACAATGTACAAATGGTCCTATATGGGAGCAGATGGCGTGACACCGACTACACTTTACGGCCTAGATGCTGGGGGCACCGAGAAAACAGTGGGCGTCGATGATCCTGCGAACAGACACACGGTAACCAGTCTAGCACCCGGATTCCATTATTTCAGAGTAGAGGGCTACATCATTCCTGAAGGTGCAGACGATTCAGAATTATGTACCGTAGAAGACGAAACATTCGTAGTATACGTATTGCCACCACTTGCCGTTACCACTACACACACAGGAGAGAATGGATTACTCCAGTATTGCGAAATTGATGCAACAACCCAGCAAAATGTACAAATGACTGCCACCGTTGCTTATGATGGCTATACTGGTGACCCCGCCATCGCAGACGGTTTCGAACTCAAATACACGTGGTATGCGGTTAAATCAGAAAATGCAACTGATATTTTTGCTGATGATATAGATGACTTCCCCACAATAGACCCTACCAAAGTGGATATCGGTGATGCTGTTGCGCAGCCTGAAGCGATCGTCGTATCAAGCTCAAATGAGTTCACGCCGACCATAGCTGAAATTGGTTCTTATAAATTCTTTGTGGAGGTAGAATATACAGTCAAAGCTCGCGATTATGACGGGGCCGAAACGGATGATGCACGTAAACGTGTCTATGCAATCTACCGCCAGTGGTTTGGGGGAGCAGACCAAGACTTAGCGAGTGTGGTCTTCGTTACTCCGCAACCAGGCAAGCCGCACATCACCGTCGAAGGCGTAACGGATTAAATATCGCACAAAAAGGGAAGCAACCACAACAGGGGCTACATCGTCATTTCGGCGGCAAAGGGAAAATCACTCCAATGCTTCGCTGAAATGACGCCCCTTTCAATTACTTTCCTTAAGGAGAGCTTACCAATGGTTCAGTGGCTTAGGTGTTTGTGGGTCATATCGATGCTGTGCACGGCAGGTTATGTTTCGGCACAGACCGGGCAATCCGTGCATATCGTGCAGGGTAGCTCCGTGACGCTGCGTGCCGATGCCACCCACGCCCTCTCCTACCTGTGGTTCCACGACGATGAGCCCATCAACGGCTTCCACGACCAGCGGCTTGTGGTGTCCGAAGCAGGCACCTACACGGTGATGGCGCTGGGCAATGAATGCAACTCCGACCTCTCCGACCCTGTCGAAGTCATCGTAGACCCCGGCGGCGAACCCGTGGTCGTAGACATGCAGATACACAATGCGCCCGATCGACACCTGGCCATGATCAACGAGCTCATCAGCTACCAGCTGCTAGCCATCAACAAGGGGAGCCACACCGCCACCGGTGTGGTGGTAACCGCGAAGCTGCCAGCAAACGTGCGCTATGAAACCGTGGTGGGTGCGTACGTGGGGCAGGTTACCTACAACGCCGCCACGCACGAACTGATGTGGCTGCCGGGCGACATGGCCCCGGGGCAATCCGAACCGCTCACCATCAGCGTAAGGGCCAGCAACGAGGGCATGGCGATGCAGCTCGCTATCGTCACCAGCACGGAACCGGACAGTAATCCGGACGATAACGAAGCGGCGGCCACCGTAGAGGTCGTGGCCCTGAAAATACCGAACGGCTTTACCCCCAACGGCGACGGCCTGAACGACCTCTTCGAAATCCGCGGATTGGAATTTTATCCCGAAAACCGGCTGCTGATCTTCAACCGCTGGGGTAACGAGGTGTATAGCGTGAAAACGTATAAAAACGATTGGGACGGCGCCGACTTAAACGAGGGTACCTACTACTATATCTTTGAACTGCGCCTGCACAGCGGCCACTGGCAAACGTTTAAAGGTTTCGTGACCATTGTGAGGAACGTGAATAAATAAATACTTATTTTCCCTTCGCCGTAGAGACCTCAATGGCTCCTTTTGAACCTTTATCGCCGTATTTGTCGGTTGCTGAAGGCCCTTTGAGCACGTTGATGGCCTTGATGTCATCGGCCGACAGCTTACGAAGCGCTGCGGCTGTGGATTCCTTGCCGTCGATGACCACAAGTGCTCCATTAAAATCATTATCGGCTGACGGTTCCTCCTTCTTAGGCACATCCTTCTTCCCATAGCCGATTACCCGGATTTCCTGTAAAGCAGTGGTATCCGTTATGGCGGCATCGCGTCGCGCCTTCGCTTTGGTCGTGATAAGGACGACCCCTTTGTCACCCCGGCTTCCGTAAAGGGAAGTGGCCGAGGCGTCTTTCAATACGGTGATACTTTCGATGGTGTTGGGATTAATCGTATTGATGTCAAACCCTTCCTCCAGCGCCTTGCCATCCAATACCATCAACGGGCTTCCCTTGTCGTCCGGGTGTACGCGGACGATCCTGATAATCGACGTATCACGGGTTGATTTGACGGTATCCTGCCTCAACTTGATGGTATCACGACGGGTAGGTTCCTCCTCCCGATCAACCAACCGAACCCCCATTACCTTTCCTTTCAGTTCATCTGGGCGTTGCATCGTATCCGGAGGCAGCGGATTGCCTCGCTGCTCACCTGCATCCGGGATGAGTTCGATCCGCAAGGGATTTTCCAAGCTCTCGGGTATATTGCCGGCATCGCCGATAACCGGCGGATACGCCGCACGGCTCATCGTGAAAAACAGCACAAAAACGGCGATAACAGGTACCGCTAAGAGGTAACGCCCGAGTTGCAACCGGGAAGAACGCTTTTTGTTCATCATCATAATACGTGTTTTTAAGTTTTTGAAATTGAAGCCCTGGGCGATGGCCGGATAGGCTTCTAACTGCCCTCCCACGCCCAACAGGCTGTATTGGTACGTTTGCTTGTCTACCCCGCTCCGCAGCACATTCCGGTCGGTAATGAACTCGAGGTTTTCGCGGACGGCGTGCCGAAGCAGCCACACGCCCGGATTGAACCAGCACAACACGCTGCCCAGCTCCGCCAGCAGCACATCCACCGTGTGCAACCCCGACACATGCACCTGTTCATGCCTGAAGATTTCCTTCAGTTCACCGTCGGCATGGCGTTCCACGTTCACATAGATATTGCGCCAGAACGAGAACGGCCGGATGGGCGCAAACACCTGCCGGTAGCTGAACCAATGCCACGTGGCCGCGCGCGACTGCCGGTGGATGCGGCGCAAGCTCAGTAGACGGATGAGCAGCCGGATGGCAAACCACACTGCCCCCAACCCTACCAGGGCGACGAGCAACGGCCACCCGTTGAAGGCCGTAGCCGGTACCTGCTCCCAATCGGGAAGGATGTACACCACCTCGCCGGGTAGTTCGCGCACGGGCGTTTCGACCAGCCACGACAGGTCGGCCAGCGGGTAGGTGAACGAAAAGAGCAATGCGAACAGCAGGTAGAACCGGTTGAGCGTGTAAAACGTGAGCCTGCGAAGCAATAAACGGTACCCCAGGTAAAACAGGACGATGGCCAGGTTGGCTTTCAGTAAATAAAGGATGCTTTCGGGCATGGCTATTGATTTCGTTCGTTCCTAATCATATCGAGGATCTCGTCCAGTTCAGCGGCACTGATTTTTTCTTCCCTCGCGAAGAAACTTACCAATTCCTTGTAGGAATTGCGGAAGTAGTTGTTGACAAACCCGTTCATGAAGGCTTTCTTGTAATCTTCCTCCACAATCAGTGGCTCATACCGATACGCATTGGCATACCGCACCGTTTTGACGTAACCCTTGGTCTTCAATTTGGCCAAGGTGGATGCCAAGGTGGTATAGGGCACTTTCTCACCGTCCATGCTGTCCAACAGCTCCTTGACGAACCCGCCCCCGTTGCGCCACACCAACTGCATCGCTTCTTCTTCTTGTATCGTTAACTTCTCCATACTTATTACGACTTTGGCGTAAAGTTACGAATAATTCGTAATAAACAAAATATTGTTCATTCTGCTCCCGTATACTCTTATCTGCGATTGCGGTTTGCAGATTAGGATAAGTTTGGTTAAATTTGTTTGACAAACGAAAACATGATGACTCAATTGACGATTGACAATAAGAAATATGTGATTATTCCAGAGGCTAGTTATCAGGAATTACAACGGCAAGCTGCTTTAAAGTGGAAGCCGGAAAAAACCTTTTCAATAGAAGAAGCGCGTGCTTACAGCAAAAAGCTCATCCGTCAATGGGCGTCAGACAAATAAACATTCGTGAATCTGCCGCTAAAAGCATCGCTGAAATTTCTTGGTATTTGGAATCAGAGGGGCTTCTGGCGACAGCGGAAAAATTCACCGATGAAGCTTATGATTTTATTTTAAAATTGGGCGACCAAAGGAAGGGATATAGAACATGCCGTGATCCTGAACGGTCAAAATTGGGATACAAATGTATTCCTTATAAGAAAAAGTACACAATCGTCTTTATCGAACTCGACAACGAGATCATCATATGCGAGTTCATTCTTTCTAAATTAATCTATTGGTAATCCAACCGCCGCGTTTAGCGTAGTATGTTTGTACCGATGCAGGACTACAGCGCACAGCTCAGTAAATACATGCCCGCTTCGGCCGCGCCGGTCATCTCCCGGTGGATCAATGATAGCGGATGCCTGTTCCGGATAAGCCGGGGCCGAACGTCGAAGTTGGGCGACTACCGGCCGCCGCATGACGGGAAAGGACACCGCATCTCGGTAAACCACAACCTCAACCCCTACGCATTCCTCATTACCACCGTACACGAATTTGCGCACCTGAAAACATGGAACACCTACAAGGGCAAGGTGAAACCGCACGGGCGGGAGTGGAAATCCGATTTCCGCGAGCTTATGCGCCCGTTCATCCAATCGGGCTTATTCCCGCACGATATCCAGCAGGCGATCGTCCGTTACCTGGATAATCCAGCGGCTTCCAGCTGTACGGACCTGCAGCTGTTCCGTGTACTGAAACGGTACGATACACCCGGCGAACCGACGCAAACGGTGGAACAATTGCCCGACAATACGCTATTTACACTCAAGAACGGCCGCATATTCCAGAAAAAGGAAAAAATAAGGAAACGGTACCGGTGCATTGAAGTGAAGACCCAACGGGTGTACCTTTTCAGCCCGGTAGCCGAAGTGATGGCGATTAAATAATTATTCCGTACTTTAGCAACGCTTAATTAGACAGCAAACAGCAAACAGCAAATAGCAAATAGCAAATAGCAAACAGCAACTAAAGACTAACGACTAAAAACTAAAAAACATGTATACCGGATTCAAACACCTTCACTCAACGTTGGCTTATGTGTTGCTGGCGGGATTACTGATTTCCATTGTCTATGTGCTTTTTGCGTACCTGCAAAACAAAGCGTATAACCGCAAAATGGCCTTATTGGGGTTGATATGCGCACACCTGCAACTCGTGGTGGGCCTGGCCATCTACTTCGTGTCGCCACTGGGCATCAAAGGCGCTTCCGGCGAAGCGATGAAAATCAGTACGGCCCGCCTCTACTTCCTCGAGCACCCGCTGATGATGCTTATTGCCATCGTACTGATCACCGTTGGTTATTCGAAGGCGAAGAAGCTCACCGTTGCCAAAAAACAGAACGGCACGGTACTGGCATTTTACCTCATCGCGCTGATACTCATCCTCTCGCGCATCCCCTGGCACGTGTGGCCCGCGGGGTTGGCGGGATAATTAGGTTTTTTTGTGGATTAATGGTATCTTTATCGTGTGTTTGCGAAAACACCGATGTAACCGTTATTTGCCGTTTGCGTAATTCATGCAGCGATCTCGCTGATTAATAGAGCTATCCGACTATATAAAGCAATCATCATGAAACCGAGATGTAATTAACATTGACCCCCACGGGACAATAATTAGTTACATCAAGTTCTCATCAGCAATTGAAAATTAACAGATAGATGAAAACCGTTAAACACATTCTCCACAACAAACCGGCTGGCGTGCATTCCGTTAGCCCGGATGCTTCCGTATTGGAAGCGCTGAAACTCATGATGGAAAAAAACATCAGCGCCCTGCTGGTCGTCGACGGTGGTCAGTTGAAAGGGATTTTCACGGAACGGGATTATGCCCGCAAGATCATTCTGCAGGGAAAGTCATCGAAGGATACGGCGATATGGGAGGTGATGACCCGGGATCCGCACACCATCACACCGGATGAAGCGGTTGACCAATGCATGCAGCTGATGACAAACAACCACTTCAGGCACCTGCCTGTACTGAATGAAGGCACGGTGGTCGGCATCATCTCCATCGGCGATCTGGTCAAATCGATCATCGAGGACCAACAACAGACCATCTCCCAATTGCAGAACTACATTACGAGTTAAAGGGGAAATTTATTCAGCGGAAGCTGTCGCTATTTCATGATCCGGAAGACCACCCGGAACGCAATGAGCCAAGCGATGGCCAGCAAAATCCATGATATTGCGGAAAGCAGCGTAGAGTCCTGGACGAACCGCAAAAACGTACCAACCAAACCAATCGCCACGGCGATGGCCAGCGTGACGTAGTAGTGGGTTTCGTTTGCGTTGTTTATGGTTTTCCGTGCCGGCCGTTTTTCTACTGTCGTTGACATAATAACTAACAATTTGCTGCCAAACTTAGATAAAGTTGGCTTAATTTGCAACTAAATTATTTGAAATAAAAAGTATGGAAGGTACATCTGGAATTATCGCCAAAATCCTCATCGCCCTGGTGGCGATGGAGCATTTGTATATTTTGTGGCTGGAAATGTTTGCTTGGGAAACCGCGGGTAAAAGAACTTTCAAATCCCTCCCCGGCCACCTGTTTAAGGAAACGAAAGGACTGGCTGCCAACCAAGGACTTTACAACGGTTTCCTTGCAGCCGGGCTTACCTGGTCCCTGCTTATAAACGATGTGCTGTGGCAACGCAACATCTCGTTGTTTTTCCTCGGTTGTGTCCTGGTCGCCGGAATATTCGGTGCCCTCACAGCAGACAAACGCATATTCGTCAAGCAGGGGTTGCCTGCATTAGTGGCCATGATCATGGTCTTATTGAGCTGAAACCCTACCGGCCATCGAATTACCAGCCGGAATCATTACCTTTGACACTCCAAAAAATCACGAAATGGCTTTACAAGATAATATAGACCAATCAATCAAAGCGGCTATGCTGGCCAAAGACAATGCGCGCCTCCGCGGCCTCCGTGCCATCAAGGCGGCCATCTTACTGGCCAAGACCGAAAAAGGGCCTGCCGAAGCACTTACGGAAGCTACCGAGATCAGCGTATTGCAGAAGCTGGCCAAACAGCGGCGGGAGTCGGCCGACATCTACCAACAGCAAAACCGCGATGACCTCTATGCCATCGAGATGGAAGAACTGGCCGTGATTGAGGAATTCCTGCCCAAGCAGCTCAGCCAAGCCGAGGTGGAAGACGTAGTGAAGCAGGTCATCGCCGAAACCGGTGCCGCAAGCCCCAAAGACATGGGCAAAGTAATGGGGCTGGCCAACCAGCGGCTGGCCGGACAGGCTGATGGCAAAACCATATCGGCCATCGCCAAGACGTTGCTAGCCGGAGGTTAGGTGGCGACTGCCGAAGTCCTTATCCCGCTCGTACGTGGAGATGTGGCGGTCTTTCTTACTTTCGAAAATATCATCGATGGTAATCATGATACCGGTTTCCTCGACGGTTCCGAACTCGTCGTTGATGGCCGTTCCGAACGTCATCATGGTTGATGACAGGTTCATGTACGTATTGATCAGCGGTGGGATATTCTCGCCCAAGGCACGCACGCGGCTATTCAGCAGCTTATACCCCTCCTTATAATCCAACCCGTCGAACGCGTGGTTGAACGTGGCCTCATCGCTGAAATAATGCAACGGCTTGATGGGCCACACCAACTGCTCGCGATCGGGAAAGTAGTGGTGCATGAAATAGATCAGCAGGTCGCGGGCTTCCCGGTTATAGTGTGGGTACATGGTGACCTTCCCGAACAGGTATTTCACATCGGGATTGAGTTTCACAACGGCCCCCAGGCCATCCCACAGGTTATCCAGTGAGAACAGGCCTTTGCGGTTATCTTTACCGGGCTGGTAGTTGGGTTGTACGAAAGACCGACCCAATTCGATGGTATACGGTAGGTAGTCGGCAATGAATTTGGGTGAAAAATGGAAATAATGGGCGGTCGACAGATTGATCTCTCCATGGCTGTTTACCCCCACGTCTTTGCACCTGATCAAGCGGTAACCGGCAATGATTTCCTCATCTTCCGGGTTCCATGCGATCAACTGGTCGTAGGCATCGGCACCTGTATCGTTGTCATCGAGATCCAGCGCCAAACCCGTACCTCCCCCGGCTGCCCGGAAGGTAACCTCGCGCAACCGCCCGATTTCACGCACCGTGTGCGGTGCATGGCGGTGGTTTATCAGGTAAATTTCGTTGTTGCCGTTATTGGTATACCGGATAAATGCCTCTTGCGTAAGCTCCTCTTTGATTAAATCGCTGTCAACAGGTGCTATAATCTCTTGCATATAGTTAGTTTTCAGGAGCTAAATTGTATACTGTACGTTTAACCTCATCAGCCCACTCCTTTTCACTTTTAGAGCTGTCAAAATAAGTATAAGATATTGGTTTTCCTACACGGATGGTCACTTTTTTGTTTTTCTGCTTAAACATTTCATCCGCGAGGTAAAACATTTCGATATTGGTTTTCACACCGATCGATTCCCGCAAGCGAGCGAAATTATAAAAAAAGCTGGAATTTTTCCCATCGATATAAACCGGTACGATGTCGCGATGGTATTTTTTTGCTTTGCCGATAAAGCTCTTCTTCCACTCGAGGTCCTCGATTTTCCCGTTCCGCTTGCGCGATACCAATCCGGCCGGGAAAACCAGCAGCGCCTGGTCTTGCGCATAGGCTTCTTCGATATCCCGAATGCCCTGCCGCCCTTGGGCGCCGTGTTTGTTTACCCCTACAAAAAGGGGTTGCAGGTTCTTGATGTTGAGCAAGATATCATTGACCAGAAACTTGATGTCTTGCCGGTATTTGCCCAGCGCATGCATGAAAGCTACGCCATCCAAGCCACCCAGCGGGTGATTGGAAGCGAAAATGACCCCTCCGCTCCGTGGGATGTGCTCTTCGCCGGTCAGTTCCACGATAACGCCCAGCTCACCGATCAGCGCATCCACGAAGGCTAGCCCGTGCAAATGGCCGATGTTGTCCATTACGCGGTTGATGTCATCCTCGTGCACCACCCGCTCGACGTAACGCAGCACGAAGCGCGGCATCCACCGCAGCAACCCCGGGTTCTTCTTCCGGATCACGTCACGAATGACGATGTATTTATCGTTGTTTTCCAAAACAATCTTCTCCCTACACGGCTTTCCGGGAGGCACCGCCGCCCGAAATCGATATAGCAGCCAAAAGTAGCAAAAGTTCCGATATTGTTGGGCGCTCAATAAAAAAACCGATATTAGTCGTTGAAATCGGCAAAAGCCATTATTTTTGGCAAGTGGATGGATTCATATTAAACGATTGGCTTTTTCTATCGTTTAATAAAGTAAAGAGGTGGAACAACGATCATGAATATAGGCCAAGTCATAACCGACCGCAACTATGCGGTAACGCCCACAGACAGCAAACGCTACGTCTTGGACAAGATGGCTGATTTACGGTTAGCGCAGTTGCCCGTGGTGAAAGATGATCTTTTCCTGGGGCTTATCTCGTACGAGTCGCTATCGGGCCGGGGAAATATGGATGGGCGTTTGGAGCAATTGAACGTTGCTTACCAACAGGTGCACCTCTTCGATACCCAGCATATCTATGACGCGGCACTTTTTTTCCAGGTGCACCCCCTCGACCTGCTGCCCGTGCTCGACGAAGAGCACCTGTACCTGGGGGCACTGACCCCGCTCGACGTGGTCGACGCATTGGGGCAAACCATGTCGGTAAACCACCCCGGGGGGATCATCATCCTGGAAATGGGCAACCGCGACAATGCGCTATCGCACATTGCCCATATCGTGGAAGCGGAAAACACGCAGATACTCAGTTCGTATGTACGGATGTTTGCCGACTCATCCCGCTTGGAGGTCACCATCAAAGTCAACAAGGCGGATATCTCTTCCATCGTCGCCGCTTTCCTACGGCATGACTATACGGTTAAATCGACCTATAACGACGAAAATAACCGCGACAATTCGCGCGACCGCTATGAGCAGCTGATGAATTATATCAATATGTAGCACCATGAAGATAGCGGTTTACGGAAGGGAGTTCCATCCGTCGGTGATTCCTTATGTACAGCATTTATTCGATTCGCTGACCGCCAAAGGTGCGGAGCTGTGGATATATGGCGAGTTCCAAGATTTCCTGGGGCAGCAACAGGTGGTTTGCCCACAGCAGCTGAACACCTATGCGGCGAAAGACGGATTGCCGGACGACGTGGGTTTCATGCTCAGCCTCGGGGGCGACGGCACCATGCTGGCGGCGGTTGCCATCGTGGGCGACTCGGGCATTCCGGTGGCGGGCATCAACTTCGGCAGGCTCGGTTTCCTGGCCGACATCAGCAAAGACGACATCGATGCCGCCATGGAAGCGATCCTCCGCGGGGAATACGAAATCCAGAAACGGACGCTGGTATCGGTGGAGTCTACGCAGACCACGCTGTTTGACGGAAGCCACTTTGCCCTCAACGACGTGACGCTCTTCAAATCCGACAGCTCGGCGATGATCACCGTCAACGCGCATGTAAACGGTGAGCTGCTGAATGCCTATTGGGCCGATGGGATCATTGTGGCCACCCCTACCGGATCGACGGCTTATTCATTGAGCTGCGGGGGGCCTATCCTCATGCCCGGCAGTGGCAACTTTGTGATTACGCCGATTTCGCCGCACAACCTCAATGTAAGGCCCGTGGTGATTTCGGATGAAGTGGAGCTGGACCTCGAAATCGAAAGCCGCAGCGGGAAGTTCCTGCTGTCTTGCGATTCGAAAACCACGGCTGTATCGTCGGATATCCGGCTTACCATACGCAAGGCCCACTACCAAGCCAAGTTGATACGGTTGAAAAACTACCGCTACTTCTCTACCCTCCGCAACAAATTGCTGTGGGGATTGGATGCGAGGAATTATTGATTGGGAGATGTGAGATATGAGACATTAGACGACAGACTTACGACTTACGACAAAAAAATACTTACGACTAAAAACTAATGACCCGCATCGCTACTCTGCTGCTTATTTTCCAACTACCGTTGATGGTTGCCGCCCAGGAATGGGAATTTGGCTTGCAGGGCGGTGCATCGGGCTACATGGGCGACATCAACCCCGAAAATCCGTTGGCATTCAACGATTGGGCGGCGGGTGCTTTTGCGAAGTATAACCTCAACCACACATGGGGCATCCGGGGTAATTTCGCGTACGCGAATACCTATGCCCACGATATGTATGCGCGGTCGGAACAACGCCGCGAACGGAACCTGGGTTTCTTCGGGCCTATCATGGATGCTTCGCTTTTGGTCGATTTCAATTTTTTCAAGTGGCTGCCCCAACGGGGGCGGATTGTATATACGCCCTATATCTTTGCAGGCATCGGGGTGGTTTCCTTCGACCCGAGGGTATACCTGTCTTCCCCCAGTGGATCGCCCGAGAAGGTGCACCTCCGCGAAATGCGTACCGAATACAACGTGACAGATAACCCCGATATGTATGCGCAATTTGCCTATTCCATCCCCTTTGGTGCGGGTTTCAAATACAATCTCCGCGGACCGTGGTCGGTCGGCATCGAACTGGGGTATCGCCTTGCACTCACGGATTACCTCGACGACGTGAGTGGGAATTATTCAACGGTTTCACCCACATCGCCCATCCTTCCTTTTTTGCCGCCGGGCCGAACCGTAAGTGAATGGCAGTCCCTTGCCTATGGAAATTCGCCCACCGCAGCACCGGGCACACAGCGCGGCGATGGCCGCCCATACGATTCGTTTATGACCGTAGGCATTACCCTCTCCTATACCATCTTCAGGGGCGGATGTCCGGAGTGGCAGTAAGTCACCCAAAAAATCTTAACTTTGCGCCAAATTAAGGATGGATATTAAGGACACGATTGATAGAGCAAGGCTGCCGGAACATGTGGCCATCATCATGGATGGCAACGGCCGATGGGCCAAGGAACGCGGCCAGCTACGCGTATTTGGCCACAAAAACGGTGTAAAGGCCGTGCGGGATACCGTGGAGGGGGCGGTCGAAATCGGCGTCAAATACCTGACGCTCTATGCGTTCTCTACGGAAAACTGGAACCGCCCGAAACTGGAAGTATCCGCATTGATGGAGCTGCTGGTCAACACGATCAACAAAGAGACGAAAACACTGATGGACAATGGCGTGAAACTCAATGCCATCGGCAACCTAGACCAACTGCCAAAGAAATGCTACACCCGCCTGCAGGAGGCGATGCAGACAACAGCCGGCAACACGAACTGCACCCTCACCCTCGCACTGAGTTACAGTGCCCGCTGGGAGATTACCGAGGCTGCGCGCCGCCTGGCCCGGCAGGTGCAAGCGGGCGAAATCCATCCGGACGACATCGACGAAAGCGTTGTGGCCCAGCAGTTGGCCACACGCGGCATGCCCGACCCGGAGCTCATGATACGTACCAGCGGCGAACAGCGCATCAGCAATTACCTACTCTGGCAACTGGCATATGCGGAGCTGTATTTCACCGATAAGATGTGGCCCGAGTTCCGGCGCAATGACCTTTTCGAGGCACTTGCCACCTACCAAAACCGGGAGCGGCGTTTTGGATTAACGAGTGAACAATTGGCACAGAAATAACGAATGGCTGGTGTCTCATATCTCATATCTAGTGTCTCACATCTGACAAAAAAACTCCTTTTAACAAAAATTAACAACTGTTTACCGTACTTTAGCGGCGATAAATTAGATAGATGAAGCGAATACCCCTTTTTATACTTACTACCCTATTGGCAGCCGGGAGCGCTATAGCCCAGCAACGCGGCATATCCATCGGCAATTCCGATGAATTCAGCTACCTCAACCCACAGAATTACATCATAGGTGGGGTAACGGTAAGCGGCACGGAATACCTAGATAACGATGTACTCATCACCATTTCCAAACTGGTGGTCGGCTCGCGCATCGAGGTGCCCAGCGACGCCACGTCAAACGTGGTGAAGAACCTGATGGACCAGGGCCTGTTTGACGACGTGCAGCTCTACGCGGATGCGATAAAGGGTGACTCCATTTTCTTCAATATCCACGTGGTGGAGCGCCCGCGCCTCACACGGATAGATATAGAAGGGCTCAGCAAGACACAGACGGAGGAAGTACGTAAACAGCTCAACGAAAATACCGGCAAGATCGTCAACCAGAACCTGATGAATACCACCCGGAACACGATTACCCGCTATTTGAGCGAAAAAGGGTACCTATACCCCGAAATCACCATGGCGCCGGTAAAGGACTCGGCACAGGTAAACAACCAGATACTGGTGGTGAATGTGGACCGCAACCGCAAAGTGCGGGCCCATCGCATCCATTTCACCGGCAACGAGGAATTTTCGCAGCACCAGCTCCGCAAGTTCTTCAAGGGCGTAAGGCAGCGCACGTGGTGGCGCATTACCGGACCGGGTAAATTCAAAGCCGAAAAATACAAGGAAGCCAAAGAAAAACTGATCGCCAAGATGCACGAGCATGGCTACCGCGATGCGGAAATACTGCGCGACACCTTCTATAAGCACAACAACCGGAATGTCATCGTGGACATCGACCTCTATGAGGGGCCCAAATATTATTTCGGCAACATTGCCTGGCAGGGCAACGCGAAGTATTCGGATTCCATCCTGAACATCATCCTTGGCATCAAAAAGGGCGAGGTATTCAGCGAGGAAAAACTCAACACCAAGTTGATGGGCCCGACCCGCAACAGCGACGACATCTCTTCGTTGTACCTCAACGATGGCTACCTCACCTTCACCGTGGATCCGGTACAGACCAAGATATACAACGATACCATTGATTTGGACCTGCGCATCTATGAAGGCGCACAATTCACCATCAACGACATCATCCTGAAAGGCAACGACGTGACCAACGACCGGGTGCTGCTGCGCGAAATCCATACGAAGCCGGGGCAGAAATTCTCTAAAGAGCTGTTGATGCGCAGTACGCGGCAGATCGCCCAGTTGGGGAACTTCGACGAACAAAAAACAAACCCGGTACCTACCAACCTTAATCACGCCGACGGGACCGTGGATATTGAATACAATGTAGTGGAAAAACCGGCCGACCAGGTGGAGCTATCCGGTGGTTTCGGTGCCGGCCAGGTAATCGGTACGTTGGGGCTTTCGTTCAACAATTTCTCTACGCGCAACCTGTTCGATAAAACGGCTTGGAAGCCGCTGCCGAGAGGCGACGGACAGAAACTGAGCATCCGCGGGCAAACCAGCGGCAAGCGTTACCAGTCGTACAGCTTCTCTTTCTCGGAGCCTTGGCTGGGTGGGAAAAAACCGATTTACTTTGGCGTAAGTGCCTTCACTTCTTCTTCTTCCTACGGCGGCTTCGATTACTATACCGGGCGCCAGATTGTGGGCGACTCCGAGCTGAACAGGATATGGATGAATGGGGTAACCGTGAGCTTGGGTAAGCGCCTGCAATGGCCCGACAACTATTTCCAGTTGAACTATTCGCTCGGCTTCCAGCAATACAAACTCCAGAACTATCCGGGCTTCCTATTCGAAAACGGCAAATCGTACAACATCAACCTGACGCAGGAAATCAGCCGGAACTCGGTAGACCAGCCGATTTACCCGACCTCCGGTTCGCACTTGAAGTTGACCATACAGGTAACCCCGCCCTACTCTACGTTCAATAACATCAACTACCCTACGGCACCCGATGATGAACGCTATAAATGGACGGAATACCACAAGTGGAAGTTCGATTCGCAGTGGTACACCCGCATCACCGGCAAGCTGGTGCTGAAGGCACAGGCGCAATTCGGTTTCCTGGGTTCGTATACCAGTGCCACGGGGCAATCGGCCTTCGAGCGGTTCAAACTGGGCGGCGACGGGATGATGGGCTTCGACTTCCTCCAAGGGTCTGAAATCATCGCCATGCGCGGCTATGCCAACGGCATGGTGGTTCCCGATGGGTCGGACGTAGGCATCGCCCGTAACTCGGGCAGCCCCATTTACAATAAATACCAATTGGAGCTGCGCCATCCGGTGATGCTGAATGACCAGGCCACCGTATTCGTGCTGGCCTTTGCCGAGGGTGGCAATACATGGAATAACTTCCGCGATTTCAACCCCTTTAAAGTACGCCGGTCGGTGGGCGTGGGTGCCCGTATATTCCTCCCCATCTTCGGGTTGCTGGGAATCGATTACGGCCATGCCTTCGACCCCATACCGGGCGTGCCTTCCAGCACGTGGCGGCAGAACTTCACGTTCAGCATCATGCAGCAAATGGGCGGATTCAACTAAATATATGTGATATATAAAAAAATGGAATTACTTTTGCAGTCGTTATATTCCATCACCAATACGTAGTACGATGAGCATGAAAAAATTAGCAAGTATATTGGTACTGTCTGTAGTTGCCTCTACCGCAGCAATGGCCCAACGGTTTGCTTATGTGGATACCGAGTACATCCTGAAACACATACCGGAGTACCTCGCGGCACAAAAGCAGCTGGATGCCCTCTCGGTGCAATGGCAGGAAGAAGTGGATAACCGCTTTGCCGATATCGAAGGTTTATACAAAAAATACCAGGAAGACCAGGTGCTCCTCAGCGAGGAAATGCGCCGCAAGCGGGAGGATGAGATCGTACTGAAAGAGCGGGAAGCACGGGAATTTCAACGCCAGAAATTCGGCTTTGAAGGCGACCTGTTCCAGGAGCGTGTTAAGCTGGTGCAACCGATACAAGACCGGGTAGCACAGGCCATACAGGCAATCGCCACAGACCAGGGCCTGGACATCGTGCTGGACAAAGGAAGCGAGGTAACGTTCCTCTATGCCAACCCCCGGTTGGATAAAAGCGATGACATCATCACCCGCCTAGGATATAAACCGGATCCTTCCCTTGCGGATAAGTAATCCATTTTGTATCATTGCCCAACTTTTTAAAAAATTAAAGGACAACAAACGTATAATCAAAACAGGGGAAGCAAACAATCCCTAAACAACTAGTAAAAATCAAAATGGATAGCATGAAAAATTTGTTTAAAGGTGCAGTGGTGGTTGCAGTGCTGTTTTTATCAACCGGACTCGTAAGCGCACAACAGAAAATCGGCCATATCAATTCGAATGAGATCATCCAGGAGATGGCCGAATTCAAAGCGGCCCAGACCGAATTTGAGACACTCCAAAAAGCCAAGGAAGGTGAATTGCAACAGATGGGAGCAGCATACCAACAGAAAATAACAGCTGCGCAAGAGCTGCAACGCAACCGCAGCGAGGCCAACAAAGACTCGGTCGACAGCCAGTTGCAAGGCATTACCGTAGAACTGGGCGAACTTGAACGCCGCATCAATGAAGTGCAGCAGATAGCCCAAGAAGAACTACAAAAAAAGAATGAGGAGTTGTTTGCTCCCATCGTACAGAAAGCCAATACGGCGATACAAAGCGTGGCAAAGGAAAAAGGGTATGCGTATGTATTTGACATCGCCAATCCCGGCATCTCTTATTTTGCCGGTGGCGATGACCTGACCGCCGACGTAAAAACAAAACTAGGCATAACGGCAACGCCGTAACTGCCGATTGAACGATAACGACTAAGTAAGCGGGACGTGTCTGCAACACGTCCCGCTTTTTTGTATAATCCATCTAAATAATTTATTATGCTTGCATAGTATTGCGAATTGCTTACCTTCGTAGTAAGCGCCACTGCACGCATGTAAACTTGTTTATGATGATAAGCCAAGTTATTTTCGCAACCGTATTATTAGCTGCCATCGCGTTAGCCACCTCCAATGCGCGGAAAATCATCGGCAACATCCGGATGGGTCGGGCCGAGCGCCGTGGTGGCCAACCTGCACAGCGGTTCAAGACGATGTTGCTGGTAGCATTCGGGCAGAAGAAAATGTTCAAGCGGCCGTTCGCTGCACTGCTGCACTTATTTGTATACCTGGGCTTCTGCATCATCAACATCGAGATGCTCGAAATCGTCATCGATGGACTGTTCGGCACGCACCGTGCGTTTGCGGGCATGGGTATATTTTATGCCTTTCTCATTGCGGCTTTCGAATGGCTCGCCCTCGCAGTGTTGGTGGGCTGCGTGGTTTTCCTCGCCCGCCGCAACATCGCCCGCGTGAAGCGCTTTTCAGGCACGGAGATGACCCCGTGGCCGCGCACCGATGCCAACCTCATCCTCGTTGCAGAAATACTGCTGATGGCGGCCTTTCTCACCATGAATGCGGCCGACCACAAACTGCAACTGCTTGGCGTAGCCCATTACACGGAGGCCGGTGCTTTTCCGGTAAGTGGATGGCTGCTGCCGCTGCTGCCGGATAACACGGCAACGCTCATGGCCATTGAACGGGGCTGCTGGTGGTTCCACATCGTTGGCGTACTGCTCTTCCTCAACTACCTCCCCTACTCCAAACACTTGCATATCCTGCTGGCATTCCCGAACACGTATTTTTCGAACCTATATCCCAAAGGGCGTTTTACGAGTATGGACAGCGTGACCAACGAGGTGAAGGCCATGCTCGATCCGGCTTATACACCGACTGAAACGGCGGTACCCGCACGGTTTGGGGCCAAGGACGTGCAGGACCTGACGTGGAAAAACCTGCTGGAGGCCTATACCTGTACGGAGTGCGGACGCTGTACAGCGGTATGCCCGGCAAACATGACCGGCAAGCTGCTGTCGCCCCGGAAGATCATGATGGATACGCGCGACCGGATGGTGGAGGTGGGTTCAACCATACGTAAGAACAAAGGCTTCCAGGAAGATGGGAAGTCCTTGCTTGACGATTACGTAAGCCGCGAGGAAATCTGGGCTTGCACCACGTGCAACGCGTGTGTAGAGGCGTGCCCTGTCAACATCAACCCGCTGGAGATTATCGTTGAGTTGCGGCGCTATGCCGTGATGGAGGAATCGCAAGCGCCTGCCAACTTGAATGCGATGTTTGGCAACGTGGAAAACAACGGAGCACCCTGGAAATACGCCCAGGCGGACCGGGCCAACTGGGTTGATAATGGTTAATGGTTAATGGTTAATGGTCAATTATGACTAACGACGACTTATGACTAACGACTAACGACTAACGATAAAAGCAAAGAGCAAAAAGCAAAGAGCTATGAAAATACCAACAATGGCCGAGCTGGTGGCCAAGGGGGAGACCGCAGATATTCTCTTCTGGGTGGGCTGCGCGGGTAGCTTTGATGAGCGTGCGCAGCGCATTACAAGGGATATATGCAGGATTTTGCAACATGTGGGCGTCCGGTATGCTATAATGGGTACGGAGGAGAGCTGCACGGGCGATCCGGCAAAACGGGCAGGCAATGAATTTCTCTTCCAGATGCAGGCGATGGCCAATATCCAGGTACTCGATGGTTATGAAGTGAAAAAAATCGTCACCGCCTGCCCGCATTGCTTCAATACCATCAAAAACGAATACCCGGACCTCGGTGGGCATTACGAAGTAATCCACCATACCGAATTGATACAGCAACTGATCGAGGAGGGGAAGCTGATAGCGGCCGGTGGGGAATCCTTCAAGGGACGTCGCATTACGTACCACGACCCCTGCTACCTCGGGCGAGGCAATGATGTATATGAAGCACCCCGGAAAGCATTGGAAAGCCTGGATGCGCAACTGGTGGAGATGAAACGTTGCCGCAGCAACGGCCTCTGCTGCGGAGCCGGGGGGGCACAACTATTTAAAGAGCCCGAAAAGGGCAACAAAGACATCAACGTAGAGCGTGTGGAAGAAGCCCTCGAAACACAACCCGAAATCATCGCCGCGGCCTGTCCGTTCTGCATGACCATGCTACGTGACGGCGTAAAAGCAAAAGATAAAGAGCAGGAAGTGGAAGTACTCGATATTGCCGAAATAACGGCACGGGCGAATGGATTTCGTTGACAATCCCCTTCTCGGAGATTGACCCTTATCAATGCAACAACCAAAACATCACATACACCGTGGCCATGGCAGTCGTACCGATGATCAATGTACCGGTAGTATGCAGCTTGTAACCGATTTTCACCTCCATCTTGGTCATCTGGGTAAACACCCAGAAGAAGCTGTCGTTGACATGCGACACCACTAACGACCCCGCTCCTATTGCTATAACCACCAAGGCCTTATCCAGCTCGCTTATGAAACCCAGTGCATCCATCAATGGCGCTGTTACGGATGCGGCGGTAATCAATGCGACCGTGGAAGAACCTTGGGCACTTTTCAACGCCGCTGCCAGCAGGAAAGGGAGTAAAATACCGAGATTGGACGAGGTGAGCAGGTCGCCCAACGTGTTCACCACCCCCGAATTTTGTAATATGGCACCAAAGATACCCCCCGCACCCGTCACCATGATGATCGTTGCCGAATCGGTGAGCGCTTCGTTGACCCAGCCGTCGGTAGACAGCATCTGCTTGTCTAATTTTTTCGGAAGCAATAGACAAAATGCAAAACCGACCAGCAGTGCGATCACCGGTTCACCGAAGAAGTCCAGAAATTGCCCCAGATATACCTGCCAACCCTCGGCCGTGAGATATGTGGAAAGCGACTTTCCGATAATCAATAAAATAGGAACGATGATGGGTAACGACGAACCAAATAAACTTGGCCGGTAAGCATCGGCAACTTCTTCCGGTTCTTCAATCTCGCCCGGATCGATATAAACCTTTGCAGCCACCTTATGGGCAAAGAGCAGACCTGCGGCTAGGGCCATACCAGCGGCAATCATGCCGAGCCCCATCACGATGCCCAGGTCGGCATTGAGTATGCCCGCAGCCGCAATCGGCCCCGGTGTAGGGGGCACCAATGCATGGGTGCAAGACAACCCCAGGCCCAATGCAACAGCCGTACCTGCCAACGAAAGGCCAGCTTTTTTGGTGAGGCTCTTATTAAGCGACGAAAGCAACACGAATGCACTATCAGAGAAAACCGGAATAGAGATAATGTAACCGATAACACCCATGGCGGTAATTACCCGTTTCTTCCCGACAAATGCCAGCATATTGGCGGCGAGTACCATGGCGCCACCGGATTTCTCTAAGAATGCGCCAATTAAAATACCCAAAATGATGACCAGCCCGATTTTACCGATGGTACCGCCAAAACCGTCCTGTATGGAGCGGATGACATCTACGGAATCCATGCCGCTTACCAACCCCAACACGATACTGACCAGCAAAAGGGACAGAAAGGGATGCAACTTCAATTTGGTGATCAGCAATACGATGGCGGCGATGCTGAGTAGAATGGTGATAATGGCCATAAAATGGTCTCTTAATACGTTATAAAAGGTTTTCCCCGCAAAATACGTAAAAGAAGCCTGGCTTTTTTACAAAACTTGCAAAAAAAGCACGCTACTGGTTTCCGGTGGTGGCAGGCGCGCCTATCGCGACTTCAAACGGCAATACAGAAAGTCGATAACAACCTTCATTGTCACCCGATGACGTTTAAATAATCTAAGAATCACGTTCTTATAAACAACGACGGCACGGTGGGGTAATTGGCTATCGCCTTAGTGAGGCTGGGCCTGAATATTTTCTCGAAAAATGATTTGTGGGGCCGGGCAAATACCAGCAGGTCCAGTCCGTCCGCTTTGATCTCCTGGGTTACGGCGTTGATATCCACTTTCTCTACCGGCATAGCCCGGCACGACACTGCCCAATCCGGAAATGCCGCCTCGACTTTCCGTTGCCACCGGGCAAGTTCTTTCTCGGGTGCGTTTTCGCCTTCTTTATAGAAATGGAGCATCGACAGGTGCGGCCGAAGATTGATTGATTGCTGTAGCGTCATCAACGCGTCCAGCTCATGGTCATCGTAGGCAGTAAAGAATCCTACCCGCTGAAACGAAAAATCGGGCGTATCTATCGGGACCACCAGCACCGGTATGGGCGACTTCTTGATGACTTCATAGGTGGTGCTGCCCAATATACTTTCCGTAATATTGGTAACACCCTTGGTCCCCATGACCACCAATGAATTTTCGTTCCTTTTGAGCTTGTGCGTTACCACATCAATCATGAAACCCTTTACACATTCACCTTCGATAGCTACACCGGGGAATTGGTTGTTGAGCGTCTCCACCAGGTGTTTCATCGCCGCCGCCGATTCGGTCTCCGCCAATTTGATCTGCTTCACACTATTGCCCTCCTCGCCGAAGCCGGCGTATAAGGCGATGTATACATGCAGCAATTGCACTTTTTGATTCGAGGCGCCGGCCAATGCACAGGCATATACGGCAGCTACAAATGCATTTTCCGAAAAGTCGGTGGGGACCAATATGGTTTTCATTCGAAAATAATTTTGTTCTTTACGGCCTCATGGAACCTGCATTTCCACCGCCTTTTTGTGTCAGGCACTGACAGGGCAGGTTTCATCTATTAACGATTTAATGATAAGCGGCTATATGGAGCCCTTAACGATCAAATGTAGTCAAACTTAGCTAAAGTTGTCTTCATATGCAAATAGTGCCGCCCGGCCGCCTTCGCTACCCCCAGGGGCTCTTGAACCCATGCGCTTCCAGCACATCCGCCGGCACACCGTCCCACACACCGGGTCGGTTGCCCACGTAACCGATATCTTTCACCCCGATTTCGCTGGTAAAAAAGCCCGATGCAGTGAGATTACGCATCAAGCTGAAAAATGACACGCCCTGCGCCATCTCCGGCTTTGCTTTTGCGGGATACGCGATCTCATCGACCAATTGCAACCGCTGGGTATTGTCACATTCCACGAAGGCGCTCCCGTACCTCCGCTGGCACTGCACATCCAACCATTTGAGTCCGCCGCGCATCGGCGTTTGGTAGGATGGGATATCTTTCACCATAAACTCGATAAAATCCGGCACACCTGCATCGGTGGCACTGCCCGATGTCCCGTCGGCAGGTATGATGATGTCTGCCAACACGCCGATGGTGGTCAATTCATGGGCCGAGAAAAACTGTTCCCCCGCCATCCGTGTGTTACGCGCATGCTCGATGTCCGTAACGCCGGGTAATTTCTCACCTACGGCGGTGGCTTCTTCTTTCGCTCCCTTCGGACCGCAGGAATCCAGTAGCAGCGCCCCGCCCGCCGCTGCGAGACCGAGTGCCTTTAAGGAATCTCTTCTGTTCATATCCGTCGTTGTTTGTTTATCCGATATTCAGTTTGTTCCGTTGTTCTAAGATGTACTCCGCCGTCCGCATCGACAACGCAAGGATGGTCCATGTGAGGTTTTTATCGCCCTGCTGCACGAATGGCCCGGCATCGACCACGAACACATTCTTACAGTCGTGGGCCTGCCCCCATTTATTGAGCACCGATTTCTTGGCGTCATCGCCCATCCGCGTGGTTCCACCTTCATGGATGATTTTGCCGGGGGCTTCCAATCCATACGACGTTTCCGGTCCGGGCATCGGCGATGTGACAATGGCCCCCATTTCATGGAGTATTTCGCGGAATGTCTCCTGCATGTGCTTAGCTTGTGCCACCTCCTCATGGGCCCACTTGTAGTGGAAGCGGAGCACGGGGATACCGTATTTGTCTACACGTGCGGGGTCTATCTCACAATAGTTATCGTACCGTGCCAGTGCTGTACCCCTGCCGGCCATGCCCACGCTAGCACCATAAAAGCGGCGGTAGTCGTCCTTGAGGGCCGCACCATACCCGCCTTGCTCACGCTGCCCGCCGTCTTTGGTGGGCACCAGGTGATTGACATGGGGCACCCAGTCCGTGAACCCGTAGGACGGCATGTGCAGTCCGCCGCCATATTCGATGTGATATCCCCGGGGGAAATCGAGCTTCCGGTTATCTTCCCACCACGGCGAATAGATATGCACGCTGCCCACACCGTCTTCATTGTACCGCTTCCGATCCAGCAACTGCGGCAGGAAACCGCCTGCGCTGGCGCCCGTGGAATCGTGCAGGTACCGCCCCACCAGTCCGCTGCTGTTGCCTAGTCCACCCGGATGCGCGGCCGATTTCGAGTTCAGCATGAGGCGTGCGCTTTCACAGGCGCTCGCCCCCAGCACCACCAGCTTACCGCGTACTGCATGTTCCTGAAGATCCCGGGTATCTACATAAGATACACCCGTAGCCCGCCCTTCGTCGTCGGTGAGTACTTCGCGCACCATCGCGTTATCGATAACCGTTAGGTTACCCGTTTTCATTGCCGGCATGACCAGGCAGGAAGAGGACGAAAAATCACCGTATACGCGGCACGACCTGCCGCATTGGCCACAGTAGAAACAGGTGCCGCGACCTTCCACGCCCGGTAACGCTTCGGTGAGCACCGAGCCACGACCGGCTATAACCGGTACGCCAGCGCGCTCGGCGCCGCGTCTGATATACAGTTCATTGAGCCGGGGTTTTGGTGGTTTCAAGAAGATGCCATCCGGCTCGTTATGTATGCCTTCTACCGTACCGTATATGCCGATCATCCGGTCGATACGGTCATAATAAGGTTTTATCTCGTCGTACGTGATGGGCCATTCATCGGTGACGCCATCGGTCGGTTTAAAATCATCGGGCCCCATGCGCAAGGAAATACGGCCCCAGTGGTTGGTTCGGCCACCCAGCATCCTCGCCCTAAACCAGTCAAACGAAGTGCCTGCAGCATGTGTATAAGGCTCCCCATCGAGTTGCCAGCCGCCATAGGCAGCATCAAAATCACCGAAAGGACGGACCGTTCCCGCTCCGCGACGGGGCGACTCCCACGGCCACCGCATTTGCAACGCATCTTTTGCTGGATCAAAAAAAGGACCGGCCTCCAGCATCAGCACGTTCAGTCCGGCGTTGGCCAACACATAACCCGTCATGCCCCCTCCCGCACCGGAACCCACTACAATCGCGTCATAGACGGTCGGGTTCGTTTTGATCTGATAAGAAATCATCAATATGTCTATTTATAATTGTTTATGTTTAGTTCGCACATCTGTACCCTGCCTGCACCAACCCATTGGCGCCCAAATATAAAATTTATTGGCAATAATTGCCAAAGAAAAGCTAAAACGATTATCCTAACGGCGGACATAACGCACCACGGACAAACGCGGTGCACCTGGTAATTGATCAGTAATTGGCCTTGAGGAAATCAGCGAGTTTGGCTACGGCAATGGCCCGGTGGCTGATGGCATTTTTCTCGGCGGAGGTCATCTCGGCGAATGTCTTCTGATGGCCGGTTGGCGTAAACAAGGGATCGTAACCGAACCCGCCACTGCCTTGGCGCCCGTAGCCGATTTTCCCGGCTACGGTGCCTTCAAAGAAATGCTCCTCGTTCCCTATGCGGAGGGATATAACGGTACGGAAACGGGCATCCCGGCCGGGTCTATCGCCCAACCGCTGCAACAGTAGATCGATATTCCTTTCCATATCCCGCGTACCCGAGTAGCGGGCGGAATATACGCCAGGTTCATTACCCAACGCGGCCACTTCCAGACCGGAGTCATCGGCAAAACAATCGCATCCATACCGTGTGTATAGGTAGGTGCTTTTTTGCGAGGCATTCGCTTCGAATGTATCGCCCGTTTCGGGGATATCGTCCACGCAGCCGATATCGGCCAGTGTACGGATGTCAAATTTATCGCCAACAACGGCCTGTACTTCTTCCAGCTTATGGGCATTGTTGGTAGCAAAGACCAGTTGAATCATATCAACAAACGTTTAATGGTGGTCCAGAAAATCTGCTTCTTCTCAGTGTCGACCAATAGATCGTCAAAAGCGTGGGTATGAAAAACGGTAACGCCATCCTGTTGCGGCCATACGAACGATGTGCCAAGATTGACAACCACGCGGGGGTTAAAGAACACCGCAAGATCCGTAACCGACGGCGATGACGCTAGTTTAGCCAGGTTCACGACAGCCACATCATCCACAGCCAGTTTCAACGCGCCCAACGTTTTCACGAACGCATCCATCGCCGCTCCCGACATCCACTCGTGCTGCTTTTCGTCGGTGAGGAATAAATAATTCCTCCTATTCTGGCCACTATAGGGAAATTGGAGCCCGGGCGTAGGCTTATGGTCGACGGAGACATCCATGGGCTCCACAGCCGCTCCCTCGATCATACTGCCCATTCCATCTTCCACATCAAAAATCGTTTCCGTCATGAGGTAACGAAGCGCAATGGGGTCAACCGTATGTATGGTAGGCAACGACATTTTTTTTGTTTTTTGCAGTTTGCTTTGCGCTATTTGCTAATCCGAGTCATCTGCGTTCCGTCACCAAGCCAACTACTGCCCCAGTATCCACGCAAAGATCAGCGGTGCAACGATGGTGGCATCGGATTCAACAATATATTTGGGTGTATGGATGTCCAACTTACCCCACGTTATTTTCTCGTTGGGCACAGCCCCCGAGTATGACCCGTAAGACGTGGTGGAGTCCGATATCTGACAGAAATAACTCCAAAAAGGGATATTCTCCATCTCCATGTCTTGGTACAGCATGGGCACCACGCATATCGGGAAGTCGCCGGCTATGCCGCCCCCGATCTGGAAAAAGCCAACACCCTTGCCCCCGGAATTTTTGATATACCAGTCAGAAAGGTAGACCATATATTCAATGCCGCTTTTCATCGTGGTAGCTTTCAGCTCTCCCTTTATGACGTATGACGCAAAAATATTGCCCATGGTACTGTCTTCCCAACCCGGCACCACAATAGGCAGGTTTTTTTCGGCAGCTGCCAACATCCATGAGTTTTTCGGGTCTATCTCGTAGTACTGCTGCAACACGCCGCTATTGAGCAATTTGTACATGTACTCATGCGGGAAATACCGCTCCCCTGCCAACTCCGCATCCTTCCATATCTTGTGGATATGCTGCTGTATCCTGCGGAATGCTTCCTCTTCGGGAATACAGGTATCCGTAACCCGGTTATAGTGGTTTTCCAGCAGATCCCACTCGTCCTGCGGACTTAGGTCGCGGTAATGCGGCACGCGCTTATAATGTGAATGGGCAACGAGGTTCATGATATCTTCTTCGAGGTTTGCACCGGTACAGCTGATGATGGACACTTTATCCTCCCTGATCATTTCGGCGAGCGAAATGCCTAGTTCGGCCGTACTCATCGCACCTGCGAGGGTAATCATCATTTTACCGCCCGCATCGAGGTGTGCCTCGTAGCCTTTGGCGGCGTCGACCAATGCGGCCGCGTTGAAATGCAGGTAATTCTTTTCGATAAATTGGGAAATCGCCCCCTTTTCTTTGCTCATCGTTTATATTATGCTTGATTTACGGTTACAAATGTACGTATTTTGACAGGTTATTATCGGATAACGGGCATGAATTCGGGTTACTCCGAATATTTAGCGATAGTCTAGAATCTTCTTGAATTCCTGTATTGTTACCACATTGACCTGCGAGAAATCAATTTTTTTCAGGTCGTTGAAATGTTTGTCGTTGGTCACTAGGTAGTCTGCGTTTTCAGAAATGGCTAAATCCGCAAACTTATTGTCGTCTGGATCACTGACAACCAACTGCCATTTGAAGTAAGGCTCGGCAAACGTGGTGTTAGTGGCAGCTGTAAAAATACTTAACACCCACTCAGCAGTTCCTTTGGAATACATTGTGGTCAACTGCTCCTCGTATTCCGCTACAATTTCATTACTAGCTATCCATTCAAAACGCTTTGCCTTAAACGCTTCGTAAAGCCAATAAAACCCGCTTTTAGGTGGAATGGAAGCCAATAGGCAGTTGGTATCGATAACCACACGCATCAACTGTCTTTATGGAGCATTTTTTCAAAATCCTCTTGCGTATACCCTTTCGCTTCCACGACCCTGCCGAGTTCTTCTTTCAGTAATTTATCGTAATGTTCAACTAAAACGTCCCTTAACTCCACAATTTCTTTATCTGCCATTGGCCGATTAAACAACTTCAACAACGTAAGTTGCATTTGGTTCAATTCGGTATGTGGTTTTAATGCTGTTGCCATTTCTCTTCCCTTTCACACAAAAGTACGAATTCACACGAAAGTACGAAAATGCAAAGAAAATAGGATAAGTCACCGTTCACATTTTATTAAGAACGTGTCATCGATATCCGCCCCAATACCCGGCTGTTCGGGCAACGACAGGACGTAGCCATTGAACCGGACGCCACCAATGACGGGATCTTCGAGGTGGCCAAGCAAGCAGGTATCCAGATCGAAGAACTGCACATTGGGGGCGGCGCATGCGAAATGCACCTTAGCGGAAAGGGCCAGGCGGCTTTCCAGCATGCCGCCGATCATGCACGGAATCTGGTGGTCAGCGGCGGCCCGTTGTATCCGTAGCGCTTCGGCGATACCGCCGGATTTGGAGAATTTGATATTGATGTAGTCGCAGGCGCCCTGGGTAGCCAGCCGCACCGCGTCGCGGTGGTCGTAACAACTTTCATCGGCCATGATGGGGATAGTGGTTTCTTTACGCAGTTGCGGCAGCAGGTGGTCATTGTAGCTCCGCATGGGCTGCTCACAGAATTGGATGTTGAACGGCTGCAGTCCGCGGAGGGCAATAACCGCCCCATCGTAGCTCCACCCTTGGTTGGCATCGATGCGGATGGAGAGGGCATCTCCCACTTGCTCCCTGATTGCCCGGATACGCTCAATATCTTCTACCGGTTGCTTCCCCAGTTTAACCTTAAGGACGGCCGCCCCCTGGTCTTTGAAGGCCAGGGCCTTGCTTGCCATGGCTGCCGGATCGCCAATACCTACCGTGATGTCCGTAACGATATCGCGCACGCTACCCCCCAGGAAACGGTATAGCGGCACGCCCGCATGCTTGGCAGCGATGTCGTACAACGCCATATCAAAGGCACTCTTGATGGTCGTGTTGCGCGCCACGAAGACATCAAGTTCGGCTAGCCGTTCGCCGATAGCCAGTGGGTCTTTCCCCACCCACAATTGGGCGAAATCGCGTGCGAGCACCAGGCAGGTATCCTGCGTTTCGCCAACGATCATCGGGAAGGCCGAGCATTCGCCAACACCGTAAATGTCTTGGTCGGTATGGATACGGATAAATGTATTCTGTGCATAATCCATGGTACCGGTGGCGATAACGAAGGGCTCCATCGGAATGCTGAGCCGATAAATCTCGGTGTGGGTGATCTTCATTTTCTTATCCATTGCGAGCCTCGAAACCGAGATGTAAATAATATTGACACACAGGAGGATCATTATTTACATCGAGTTCTCATCAGCCAAATAAAGGAAAAATAAGTGGATGAAAATAATGTTTTGTCGTAAACATCCCCCCACAATGTCGCAACAACCACCTACGGATTATCACTTACTATCATTACTTTTGAAATGAACAAAACATAAGATTATGAACAAGCTATTGCTTTTGGGTGCCGCCTTCATGGCGTTTTCGTTTACGCACCCCACGATTATTCCCAACACGGCAAAACCACTGGAGCGTGGAGTTACCTCCGTGCAGAACGACAAGGCGTTTTTATTGGATTACTACCGGAAAACGGAAAATCGGTTAGCAGAACAATTGAAGGGGTTAAATAATGCACAGTTACAGTTCAAGCCTTCGGCCGACAGCTGGTCGATCAGCCAGTGCGTGGAGCATATCATCAAGACGGAGAAAATGCTCTTCGGCATGGCCAAAGAGGCGATGGCCAAACCGGCAAACCCCGAGCGGAAAGCGGAGGTAGCCGTAACCGACCAGCAGCTTATTGATGGGATTACCGACAGAAGCCACAAGGCAGAGGCACCGGCAGCGTTGCTTGGTGAAGGGGCTTATACGGATGTGGCCGCGGCGATGGCCGACTTCCGCGCGCAGCGGAAAGTGATCCTTTCGTATCTCAAGGATGTGGCGGTAGACGAGCTGCGCAACCACATCGCCGACTCTCCATTCGGACCGGTTGATACTTACCATTCCATGTTGTTCATCGCCGGACATACCGCGCGCCATACCCTACAAATCGAAGAGGTGAAAGCAAACGCCGCTTTCCCGAAATAAAGCGGTAGGACCGGTTTGGCAGATGTGGAAAACCTAATCCATATCACCTACAGGCATTTGGGTTACTAATGCCAGCCACGGCCGGCTGGCATTAGGCTTTTCCGTCAAAAAAACATAAGTTTGTTTGGGTATTTTTATCCAACCAGGTTTTTTTGAGGCAAGCGATGTATTTGATTTTTGATACCGAAACAACCGGTCTCCCCAAGCGCTGGGATGCTCCGATTACTGACACAGACAATTGGCCCCGTTGCATACAGCTGGCCTGGCAGCTCCACGACGCCATGGGCGAGCTCATCGAGCACCAAAGCTACCTGGTTAAACCGGATGGGTTCAATATTCCGTTTGACGCCGAACGGATACACGGCATCTGCACGGAGCTCGCGGACGAGCAGGGAGCACCCTTGGCCCACGTGCTCCATCAATTCAACGAGGCCCTTGCCAAGGCAAAATTCGTTGTTGGCCAAAACATCGGGTTCGACATCAACATCATGGGTTGTGAATTTCACCGGGCTGGCATCGACTCACCGATGGCCCAACTGCCGGTGCTCGACACCTGTACGGAGGTAACCGCGGAATTGCTCAGGATACCCGGCGGCCGCGGTGGCAAATTCAAACTGCCCAACCTCACCGAGCTGCATCAGTACCTTTTCGGGGCGCCCTTTGCCGAAGCGCATAACGCAACGGCCGACGTGGAAGCTACCACACGCTGTTTCCTCGAATTGGTCAAACGGGAGGTTTTCTCGCCCGCTGAGTTGCAAGTAGATTCCGGTTATTTCGTCGAATTTCGCCAACGCAACCCGCAGCCTATACCGCCCGCGGGCCTCTCGCACGTCAATCTCAAAGCAGCGTCAGACGAAGTCCGCAAGCGGCTGCAAAACAAGCAGCAAACGGCGATTCCGACACAGGACCTGGAAGCCAACAAACGCGACATGGCGGCGGTGGACTTTGTGCACCTACACAACCACACCCAATTTTCGGTATTGCAATCCACCATTTCCGTCGGGAGCCTGGTCAAGGCAGCAGCCGCCCACGGAATGCCGGCCGTAGCCATTACCGACCACGGCAACATGATGGGTGCCTTTCAGTTTGTAAGTGCCGTACTCAATCACAACAAGGCCGTGGCTGCCAGAAACAAAGTAGCCACAGAGGCGGGGGAAGCACCCACCGAAACTGAAATCAAACCGATTGTAGGCTGCGAGTTCTACGTGTGCGAGAACCATACCGACAAATCCCGGAAGGACAATGGATACCAGGTTGTCTTCCTAGCCAAGAACAAAACCGGCTACCACAACCTAGCGAAAATGGCCTCCATCGCCTATACCAAAGGGTTTTACTACGTACCACGTATTGACCGCGCGATCGTGGAACAATACAAGGAAGATGTCATCGTGCTATCGGGCAACCTGTATGGCGAGGTACCCAACAAACTGCTCAACATGGGTGAAAACCAAGCGGAGGAAGCGTTGGTATGGTGGAAAAATACCTTTGGCGCAGACTTCTACATCGAAATGATGCGGCATGGGCAGGAGGATGAAAACCGGGTAAATGAAAGCCTCGCCACCTTGGCTGCCAAACACGGAGTAAAAACGGTTGCGACCAATAACACATATTATATCGATAAAGCGGACGCCCACGCGCACGATATCCTGCTGTGTGTGAAAGATGGCGAAAAGCTCGCTACCCCGAAAGGCCGCGGACGGGGCTTCCGTTTCGGGCTACCCAATGACGAATACTATTTCAAATCGGGCGAGGAAATGAAAAAGACATTTGCGGACCTACCGGAAGCCATCCTCAACATCCAAGAGATTGTCGACAAAACGGAACCGTATTCCCTATACCGTGATGTATTGCTCCCCAAGTTTGAAATACCGGAGAAATTCCTGGTGACGGAAGATCGGGAAGACGGCGGCAAACGCGGAGAGAATAAGTATTTGCGCCACCTTACCTACGTAGGAGCCGAAAAGCGCTATCCCGACCTCACACCCGACATCCGCGAGCGGTTGGACTTTGAGCTGGCAACGATTGAGCGGACTGGCTATCCGGGATACTTCTTGATTGTGCAGGACTTCATTGCGGCGGCCCGCGATATGGGCGTATCGGTGGGGCCGGGCCGGGGGTCGGCCGCCGGATCGGCAGTAGCTTACTGTCTTGGCATCACCAATATCGACCCCATTGCTTACGACCTGCTTTTCGAACGGTTCCTCAACCCCGACCGTATTTCCATGCCCGATATCGACATCGATTTTGACGACGAAGGCCGCGGGCGCGTAATGGACTACGTGATCGGCAAGTATGGTGCCAACCAGGTAGCCCAGATCATCACTTACGGCACCATGGCGGCGAAGTCTTCCATCCGCGACACGGCACGGGTACTGGACCTCCCCCTGTTTGAAGCCGACAAAATCGCGAAACTCATCCCCAACCTGAAACTCAATAAAATCTTCAACATGGACGCCAAAGCACTCAAAAGTGCTTTGCGCGGCGATGAAATAGAAAATGTGCAGCAACTGGTGTCCATGGCCGAAGGGAATGGACTCGAAGCGGAGACCATCCGGCAAGCTAAAGTACTGGAAGGTTCGCTCCGCAACACGGGCATCCACGCCTGTGGGGTCATCATCACGCCCGACGACATCACCAACTTCGTACCGGTAGCCACGGCCAAGGATTCCGAACTGTACGTGACCCAATTTGACAACGCCGTAGTAGAAAGCGCCGGGTTGCTCAAAATGGACTTCTTGGGGCTTAAGACCCTCACGCTTATTAAAGATACCGTAAAGATCGTTAAACACCGGCACGGCGTGGAGCTTGATCCGGATGAATTTCCTATAGATGACCCGCAAACGTACGAGCTTTTCCAACGGGGCGAGACGGTCGGCATCTTCCAATACGAGTCGCCCGGCATGCAGAAATACATGAAGGAACTGAAACCGACGGTTTTCGGCGACTTGATTGCGATGAATGCACTTTACCGGCCGGGACCTATGGAATACATCCCCAGCTTCATCCGGCGCAAGCACGGCCATGAACCTATTACCTACGACCTTGACGCCTGCGAGGAATACCTCAAGGAGACGTACGGCATCACGGTCTACCAGGAGCAGGTGATGCTACTCTCGCAGAAGTTAGCCGGTTTCACGAAAGGCGAGGCCGACGTGCTGCGTAAGGCCATGGGAAAGAAACAGCGCGATGTACTAGACAAAATGAAACCAAAATTCGTTGAACAGGCGGCCGCCAACGGCCATTCGGCGAAGGTGCTCGAAAAGATATGGAAAGACTGGGAGGCCTTCGCCAGCTATGCATTCAACAAATCGCACTCTACCTGCTATGCGTGGGTGGCGTATCAAACAGCCTACCTAAAAGCCCACTACCCAGCGGAATACATGGCTGCAGTGCTTTCAAATAACATGAACGACATCAAACAGGTGACGTTTTTCATGGAAGAATGCAAACGGATGGAATTGCAGGTACTTGGTCCCGATGTAAACGAATCTTACTACAAGTTTACGGTAAACAATATAGGAGCCATCCGCTTCGGAATGGGTGCCGTGAAAGGGGTGGGTGCAGGTGCCGTAGATACCATCGTGGAAAGCCGGAAGAACAAGCCTTATTTATCCATTTTTGATTTGGCCCGGCGGGTAGACTTACGTGTAGCCAATAAAAAGGCGTTTGAAAGCTTGGCCTATGCGGGCGGGTTCGATTGTTTCACGAACACCCATAGGGCGCAGTACTTCCACGTTGATGGCGACGGAAGCACCGTGCTTGAAAAATCATTGAAATACGGTGCAAAATATCGCGAAAACGAAAACTCGGCGCAAGTGAGCCTATTTGGCGGGGGCAGCAACGTGGAGATTCCGGAACCAGCCCTCCCCCATTGCCCCGAATGGGGGTTGATCGAAAAGCTCAAATACGAAAAAGACGTCATCGGCATCTACCTGACCAGCCACCCCTTGGATAGTTACCGGTTCGAAATCGAGCATTTCTGCCAACATTCGGTTAAGCTCCTCACCTTGATTGACAAGGTGAAGCAGACAGAGGTAGCTGACGAAGTGCGCGATGAATTCAACAAAATAAAAAACCGCGAGCTGACGATCGGTGGCATGATCACCGCTGCCAGCCACCGGATTACCAAAAATGGAAAACCGTTTGGCGTCATGTTGGTGGAAGATTATTCCGATGCGTTCGAAATAGCCCTCTTTGGCGAGGAATACGTAAAAATGAAAGGTTACCTGAACGAAGGGTATTTCGTACAGCTACGCGGCATCATTGCCGAACGGTATCGCCAAGCCGGCAATTGGGGGTTTGAAATAAAGGGCATGCAACTGCTCTCTGATTTACGCGACAAGCTTGCCAAAAGCCTGACCATACAAGTGCCGCTCCACGAACTGAATGATGGCGTGGTTGACCGTATACAACGGCTGGTGAACACCAACATGGAGCAATACGAGAATAAAACGTGCCAACTGCGGTTTGCTATCCGCGACATTGAATCGGAAATCAGCATCGAGATGCCTTCTAAAGGACTGAAAATCAATCTTAGCAATGATTTCATCGACACACTTACCCAAATAAACGGGGTCCATTACAAGTTAAATTAATGTCAGATTGTCGGCATTTATGCCTTGGCAACGATTTTGATCGTTATCTTTGTGGAAAGCTGGTGAGAGGTGAGAGGTGTCGGTAAAGGCGGCGAGCAAAAAAGCAAATAACAAAAAAGCAACTATAACGATTAAATATTATGGCATTAGAAATCACAGACAGCAACTTCGATGAGGTTGTACTTCAATCAGACAAGCCTGTATTGGTAGATTTTTGGGCGGAGTGGTGTGGCCCTTGTCGCATGGTAGGTCCCATCGTGGAGGAATTGGCGAATGAATACGACGGCAAGGCCGTTGTTGGCAAAGTTAATGTTGACTACAATCCTGACATTTCGGTCAAGTATGGCATCCGCAATATCCCGGCACTTTTGTTTTTCAAAGATGGCGAGATTGTGGATAAGCAGATCGGTGCTGTACCCAAGTCGGTACTTGCGGACAAATTAGCCAAACAACTTTAAGGCAACGTACAAACCCTATGGCATAGCCCGTGGTTGAACAACCACGGGCTATGTTTTTTCATTAAGGGCACCGCATGCAGGTTTACTGTATTTTCTGTATGTTTGTGAAGTATTTAAATTATGCTAAAACAGACTTTACAACAAAAGCTACTACAGAAACTTTCACCGCAGCAAATCCAATTTATCAAGTTGCTGCAGGTGCCTACCGTATCATTGGATACGCGTATCAAAGAAGAGCTGGAAGAAAATCCGGCGCTGGAAGACATCAGCCTGGCCAACATGAACGAACCTGTTGAGGAATACCCGGACAAGGATCCGGACGACGACAGCTTCAATGAAGACGACCAATCTGGCGAACTGGACGAATTCAACGTGGATGATTACCTGCAAGCGGATGATGTAAACGACTACGGATCAGGCCAAAGCAACAATGGGGATGATGAAGACGACCGCAAGGAAATCCCGATAGCCATCCAAAATTCTTTTTTTGAAAATCTACAACAGCAACTCGACCTGTTGGCCCTGTCTGACAAGGATTTCCTTATCGGCCAGCAGATCATCGGCAGCCTGGATGACGACGGCTATCTACGGCGGCCGATATCCTCGTTGATCGACGATTTGGCTTTCGCCCAAAACGTCATAGCTGAAGAGCACGAGGTGGCCGACATCCTGAAAATTATCCAAGGGTTCGATCCGGCGGGGATCGGTGCCCGCGACCTGCAGGAATGCCTATTGATTCAGCTCAGGAAAAAGGACCAGGAAAACCCGGTCATCCGGAAAGCGGTTACGGTAGTAGAAGACCACCTCGACGAATTTACCAAGAAACATTACGACAAGCTTGAGCGTGCACTCAATATCGGTTCGGAAGAACTGAAAGAAATTGTCAATGAAATCCTGAAACTCAATCCGAAACCCGGAGACTCAGGTGCCGTAGCGGGGAAGCAGTTGCACATCATTCCCGATTTCCACATCTCCAACAACGATGGTGTGCTCCATCTCACCCTGAACGCCCGCAATGCGCCGGAGCTCCGCGTAAGCCGCTCGTACCAGGAAATGTTTGACCATTACGACAAAGCAGCACAAAAAGACAAGAAAATGAAAGAGGCCGTCCAGTTTGTCAAACAAAAACTAGACTCGGCCAAGTGGTTCATCGATGCCATCAAGCAACGGCAGCAGACGCTGCTCAAGACTATGAATGCCATCATGAACTATCAATACGAATATTTCCTGACGGCTGATGAACGGCAGCTCAAACCGATGATCCTAAAGGATATCGCTGACCGCATCGACATGGATATCTCTACCGTTTCGCGGGTGGCCAACTCCAAATATGTGCAGACGGAGTTTGGAACGTTCTTGCTGAAATCGTTCTTTTCAGAGGCCATCCAAACGGACAGTGGCGAGGAAGTATCCAACAAGGAAGTCAAAAAGATACTGGAAGAGTGCATCTCTACGGAAAACAAGCGGAAGCCACTGGCCGATGAGAAACTTACCGAAATATTGAAAGAGAAAGGGTACACCATTGCGCGCCGTACCGTTGCCAAGTACCGGGAGGCCATGGGAATCCCCGTGGCACGGTTACGGAAGGAACTTTAAGGATTGACATCAGACAATAGATGAAGGATAAGGATTAAAGACTAAAGACTTACGACTAAAGACTAAATATCATGAACAATTCATTTCTGATTGCAGCGGGTGCCGCATTAGCACTAGGGGGTTGTGTAGGGAACCAAAATGGGAGCACCACCGAAACGGCGACGGTAACCCCGGAACTGACGCAAGTGTGGAAAACCGACACGGTATTCACAGGGTCGGAATCGACCCTTTATGACCCGGCTGCCGACATCATCTACGTTTCGAACGGCAACACCAAAGCCGGAGACAAGGACAACGATGGGTTCATCTCGGCCATCAATACCGATGGGACCATCCGCGACCTCAAATGGGTGGAAGGGAACCTCCACGCCCCGAAGGGTATGGCTATTCTTGGCGAAAAACTGTATGTAACGGATATTGACGAGGTGAAAATCATCGACATAGCCTCGGCAACGATCGAAAAAACAATCCCTGTAGAAGGGGCGGTCTTCTTGAACGATGCGGCTACCGATGGCCAGCAGGTGTATTTTTCAGATAGCCGCACCGGCAACATCTATGCCTTGGCCACCGACGGAGGTTATTCCGTCGTATCATCCGACAACAAGGGTGTGAACGGGCTGGAATGCTACGATGGACACCTTTATTCGCTGGACGGCGAAGGTTTGAAAAAATTCAGCAAAGACGGCGAATACACCCAGGAAGTCATCAATGCAGAAGTGACCGGTGGCGATGGCCTCGTCATCCTCAACGACAGCACATTCGTAGCGAGCAGGTGGCATGGCGAGATTTTCTTCATCCGCGGCAGCGAAACGACCGTACTGGTTGATACGCAACCGGAGAAATCGAACACGGCTGATATTGGTTTCGTACCCAGCCAGAAACTGGTTATTGTGCCCACATTCCTGAAAAACGAGGTGGCTGCCTACCAACTGGCTTACTAGCACGTGCGTAGCCTTTTTTACTATTGCAATTAGTCGTACCTTTGCACCGATAACGGAATGTGTATGATGACTAACGTGAAAATCGGGACTGTACAGATGAGTTGCGTGGCTGACAAGGCTACGAATCTCAGTAAAGCCATTGATCAGATTCGGGTAGCAGCGGCCAAGGGGGCGCAGTTAATTTGCCTCCAGGAGTTGTTTACATCGCTTTATTTCTGCGATGTGGAAAGCTATGACAATTTTGAACTAGCGGAAGCGATCCCCGGTCCGTCCACAGAGGCGTTGCAGGCCGTAGCGAGCGAGTTGGGTGTGGTCATTGTGGCCTCTCTTTTTGAAAAACGGGCCGAGGGCCTTTACCACAACACAACTTCTGTTATCGATGCCGACGGGACCTACTTGGGAAAGTACCGCAAGATGCACATCCCCGATGACCCCGGTTTTTATGAGAAGTTTTATTTCACGCCGGGTGACCTCGGCTACAAGGTTTTCAAAACCCGCTATGCAACCATCGGGGTACTTATCTGCTGGGACCAATGGTACCCCGAGGCGGCCCGTATCACGGCATTGATGGGGGCTGAAATCCTTTTCTTCCCCACCGCTATCGGCTGGGCCACCGACCAGGATGAGGAAACCAACGAAGACCAATACAACGCATGGCAAACCATCCAACGGAGCCATTCGGTGGCCAACGGGCTTCCGGTGGTGAGTGTCAACCGCGTAGGTTTTGAGCAGGACGGCGCCATGAAGTTCTGGGGCGGAAGTTTTGTGACCAATGCGCAGGGAAAGCTATTGTATCTGGCATCCCATGATGCAGAGGAGACGCAGGTCACCGAAGTCGACCTGTCGCAATCGGACTATTTCCGCAAGCATTGGCCTTTTTTGCGCGATCGGCGGATTGATAGCTACCAGCCGATAACCAAGCGGTTTATCGACGAGTAAGTCGAGCGCGGTTTTCCAATTTGTTTCCAAAAACCCTTCGTTCTTTTGCAAAGTATGACTGCTACACCCAAAAAGCTAGGTTATCATTTTCCCGCCGAGTGGCACCCCCACCGCGCCACGTGGTTGAGCTGGCCCCACAAGGAAGCCAGCTGGCCGGGCAAACTGGAGGCAGTATACGCCCCTTATTGCGCATTTATCCGGGAAGTATCCCTTGGTGAACAGGTATGCATCAACGTGGCAGACCATGCGATGGAAAGGCTGGCTACCGCCCATTTGTCGGCGGCCGGTGTAGACCTGGGCAACATCCGCTTCTTCCACCACCCAACGGATGATGCCTGGTGCCGCGATCATGGCCCCGCCTTTTTGATAAACCGTGATAAGCACATCGGAAAGGCCATTGTGGACTGGGGCTACAACGCGTGGGGGAACAAATACCCGCCCTACGAGCAAGACGACGTTATCCCGACCCTTGTAGGCAAGGCATTGGACCTTCCCGTTTTCCATCCGGGCATCGTGATGGAGGGCGGATCGGTTGATTTCAACGGCCAAGGCGCAGTCCTTACCACTAAGGCATGCCTGTTGAATGAAAATCGCAATCCGCAGCTCACCCAGGAACAGCTGGAGAACTATCTCCGTGAATACTACGGTATTTCACAGGTGCTGTGGCTGGGCGATGGTATTGTTGGAGACGATACAGACGGTCACATCGACGACATCACACGGTTTGTAAACGCCGACACGGTGGTTACTGTCATCGAAGAGAACCGCGCCGACGAAAACTACGGCATCCTACAGGAAAACCTACGGATGCTCAAGGCGATGCGACTGGAAAATGGCAAGCCGCTCAACATCGTGGAGCTGCCCATGCCAGCACCAGTGGTTTATGACGGCCAACGACTTCCGGCATCGTACGCCAATTTCTATATTGCCAATGCGGCCGTGGTGGTACCCACATACCGTGACGATAGAAATGACCAACGGGCACTGGACATCTTGACCGGGTGTTTCCCGGACCGGAAGGTCGTAGGCATAGACAGTACCGACATCATTTGGGGCCTCGGTAGTTGGCATTGCCTTAGCCAGCAGGAACCGCAGTGACAGCAGCACCATCAGTAACTCGTTTTCACATAAATACCAATCGACAATGAACAAGACGTTACTTCCCTTTCTTACCATCCTCGTACTATTGGTTACCACGTTAAACGCACTGGCCCAACGGGAGAGCGACGAACGGCCGACGATTGAAAACTTCAAAGGCATCCAATACGCCGGCGACGACTCCACCTTCTACATCAACTTCCGTTTCCGGATGCAAAGCCGTTTGAAATACACTTCCGCTAGTGGCAACGACTTCAGTGCCGAGAGCCTGGAGGCCCGGATCAGGCGGTTGCGCCTCCGCATGGATGGCTACATCTACAATCCGAAACTCTCCTATAGCATTCAACTGGGTTTCACCCGTGGCGACCAAGATTATGACGACACCGATGTGCCTAACCTGGTGCGCGACGCTGTTATCTTCTACAACTTTACCGACAATTTCTATATGGCCTTCGGCCTAAATAAGTTACCGGGCAACCGACAGCGGGTCAACTCCTCGGGCGAGCTCCAATTTGCCGAGCGTTCATTGGTCAATGCGACTTTCAATGTAGATCGCGACTTTGGCATCAAAGCCTATTATTCACCGAAAATCGGGTCGGTGCCCGTCCACTTTAAGGGGGCCATCACAACCGGTGAAGGGCGCGTTGCCAACATGACCGATGACGGGCTGGCGTATACCGGAAGAGCTGAATTTTTACCATTAGGCGCCTTCACCAACGGGGGCGACTATTATGAAGGCGACCTTGAATACGAGGAAACGCCGAAACTTTCCATCGGCGGGGGCTACAGCTTCAACGACCGCACCACGCGGGTACATGGCCAAACGGGCGGATACCTCGGTGCGCCACTAACGCTAAAAACATCATTTTATGACGCCATCTTAAAATATCGTGGATGGGCCTACCAGGTGGAATACATGAAGCGCGCTGTCGACGACCCCATCACCGTTGACGAGGAAGGGGAACCGACCCATGCCTTTAAGGGGCAAGGGGTAAACCAACAGCTCTCGTACGTGATCAACCGGGAAGCCGGATATGAACTCGCCGGCCGGTACACCTGGATTAAACCGCACGACGATATCCGTGCATTGGAAGCCCAAACCGACGTTATCGAATTGGGATTGACAAAGTATTTCCGTGCACACCGGTTGAAATTGCAACTTAATGCCCATTACCAGGTTGCCGATGGCATCTACCGGACGGACCATCTCGACAACCACTGGGGCGGAACATTCCAGATTGAGCTGGGTATCTAATCAAAATGAGGTATTATATCATAGCCGGAGAGACGTCGGGCGACCTGCACGGCGCCAATCTGATCCATGCGTTGAAATCGGCTGATGCTGACGCCCAGTTCCGCATAGTAGGCGGGGATCGCATGCAACAGGCCACGGGTGAAACCGCCGTGATCCATACCTCGCAAATGGCATTTATGGGTTTTGTTGAAGTGCTGGCCAACATCCGGACCATTGCCAGAAACCTGCGTACGGTAAAGGCCGATATTGCGGCCCACAAACCAGATACACTCGTGCTTATCGATTTTCCGGGCTTCAATCTCAAAATTGCCGAGTTTGGCAAAAAGATCAATATTCCCATATGCTATTACATCTCGCCGAAAGTTTGGGCATGGAATCAAAAACGGGTATTGAAGATCAAGCGCGTTGTCGACAAGTTGTTTTGCATTCTTCCGTTTGAGGTGGATTTTTACAAAAAATGGGGCATGGAAGTAGACTATGTAGGCAACCCGCTCCTCGATGCGATAGCAGACCACACCGTTAATCCACGGTTCCTTGAAGAACACCACCTGACAGACAAGCCCGTAATCGCCCTGCTGCCCGGCAGCCGGGCGATGGAAATCAAACGGATACTTCCCATCATGGCCAATACCTCGCGGCTGTTTCCGGGCCATCATTGTGTCGTTGCGGGGGCACCTAACTTTACCGAGGAGTTTTACGGGCAACACATGGCAGGATTGACGTTGCCGGTGGTTTTTGATGCCACGTACGATCTACTGAAGCACGCCGAGGCCGCCGTGGTGACGAGTGGAACGGCCACGTTGGAGGCCGCGTTATTGCGGGTTCCGCAGGTAGTGGTATACAGAGCCAACCCCCTCTCCATTGCGATCGCCAGGATGGTCATCAAGGTACGGTTCATCTCATTGGTAAACCTCATCACGGATATGCTTGCCGTACGCGAACTCATCCAAAAGGACTGCAATGCAGACCGCATTGCGGATGAATTGGACCTCCTCATCAATAACAAGGAATACCGGGACAATATCCTTGAAAACTATGATTTGCTGGCCGATAAGATGGGCGAACCCGGTGCGTCCGACCACACGGCCCGCCTGATAACGGCATTTCTGAAGTAAATACTCGCTCCAAAAGGAGCGGCTACCCGTGCGGGTTAACCAACCAAGCCCCGGTAAAAATCAAGGCTCTCGCGGATCATCCCCTCTTCCACGAAAACATCGATGTCGCACGCTCCAATGTCATTGAGTAGGGCAAAGCCAATGCGGTTACCGGCATTTTTCTTGTCGTTTTTCATTAAACCGACCAGCTCCCCGTAGATTTCCCTGCCGAACCGATAATCGGGAAAATGTTGACGAAATGTTTGGATGATATCGGCCAACCCCGCCTCTCCCAAGCCATTCAGGCGCCGGGCGAGATAACCTTCACAAATCATGCCCACGGCAATCGCTTCACCGTGCAGCAACGGGTCGCGGTCATGGGTAAGTGAATAACCTTCGATGGCATGCCCAATCGTATGCCCGAAGTTCAGGATTTTACGTAGGCCCTTTTCGTGCGGGTCTTGGGTTACCACGTTATTCTTGATGGATACAGAATGCATGATATCCGCTAGGTCCATCGCTTCCGCGTTCTTTTTTTTCACCGTTTCATAAAAAGCACGGTCAGCAATCAACCCGTGTTTGATTACCTCGGCAAAGCCAGACACGAGTTGCCTCTTGGCTAAGGTTTCCAAAAATTTCGTGGCGATAAATACAGCTTTTGGTTGGGTGAACGTACCGATAATGTTCTTTACGTTGTCCATATCGATGCCCGTTTTGCCGCCCACGGAGGCATCTACCTGCGATAGCAACGTAGTTGGTACTTGAACGAAGTCGATCCCACGTTTAAATGTGGAAGCCGCAAAACCACCCATATCGGTTACCACCCCGCCGCCTAGGTTGATCAACAGGCTTTGCCGATCGGCACCGAAGTCGAGCATCATTTTCCAGATACCCACGCAGAAGTCGATGTTTTTATTTTCCTCACCCGGGTCGACTTCAATGATGTCGCGCTCCCGGAGCCGCGGTACCGCCGCTTGAAGTACCGGCAGGCAGTGTGCACTGGTATTCCTATCGGTAAGTATCAGTATATTGGAATAATCGCTTGCTTGGATAAAATGATCCAATGCGGCTAACGTGTTATCAAAAATTACGTCGTAGCCTACACTCGTTATGCTGTTTTCACCCATCTAACTTATTATCTTGCTTTCATCAGTTTCAATTCAAAATCCTTCACGCGCTCATAGTACGGGATGTCCGAACTCCGTGCAAATTGGATAAAATGCATGATGACGCTATCGCGCTGGTGTTGCGGGACGGTATGGACGATATGCCGACCCTTGTCATCGACGATATCAAGGCCCTTCACCCCCTTTATTGAATCGGGGAATTGCTCCACATGCATCAATACCGCGGCATATTTCTGAATACCCTTGGAAAACGCTGCCAGCGCGGAAGGCACTTCCACGGTATCTGATTCGATTTTTTCGACCACCGCGTCCTTCCCTTTAGCCGCATATGCCTCGACGGGAATTATTAAAATATAGGGTTTATTGGCATTATCACGCCCTTGGCAAGCGCATAGCGCAACGACTAATGCAATCGAAAATATCCCTTTCATAACTATTCAATGATATGTACCCGTTTTCCATCAAACTCCACGGTATCGCCCGGCCTGACCTTCAGCCGCTTACGGTAATCCACCTCACCGTTGCACCGAACCTGTCCGGCCGATACGATGGCTTGGGCTTCTCCACCATGTTCCACCCAGTTGAGCACCTTGAGTAACTGGATCAATTGAATGTATTCCCCTTTGATTTGATAGGTATCCATGCTGCAAACTTAGAGAAATTATTGATAGGATTGCACAGCAATTTACTGGTCTCTGCGCTGACACTGGGAGTTTGTATAGCAGGAATATACTGTTAATTGCGGGCAAACCAACATCCTTGATAATACAAGCCCAGCCAGTAAAATACACCATCCATTGCAATCCGCACAACCAGACCTACATATAATTATCATTTTATCAATAAAAACAGTATTTAATAGGTAATTATTAACGTAAATGATAAAAAATTAAAAAAAATCAAATATTTCCCGAAATAATTACTAATTTAGCAAATTAAATACAGCTAACTAAATAGGATGACGGATATATTGACACGACCGGAGGGGCTTTACCAACCTGATTTTGAGCACGATGCGTGCGGGGTAGGTTTTGTAGCTAACATCAAAGGCAACAAAACGCATACCCAGGTGCGGGATGCGTTGACAATGTTGGAAAACATGGAACACAGGGGGGCCTGTGGCTGCGATCCGGAAAGTGGGGACGGTGCGGGAATCATGCTTCAACTCCCCCACGAGTTTCTTTGGGAAGAATGCATATCTTTGGGCATCCAGCTAAGCGAACCCGGCTATTACGGCACCGGGATGGCTTTTTTGCCGAAAGACACCGACGCGAACGAACAATGTAGGCAAATTATCCGGCAGGCAACGGAGGAACGCGGAATGGAGTTCCTTGGATTCCGGTCCGTACCGGTAAACCCCGAAGGGATCGGCAGCACGGCATTGAGCGTGGAGCCGGATATTGTTCAGTTTTTTGTATCCCGCCCCGAAGGGGTGGGCACAACGGCAGATTTCGAACGGAAACTGTTTGTACTGCGGCGGCTTATCACCAAAAAAGCACAGGAAACACCGGGCTTTGCCAAAGACCTCTATATTGCTTCGCTTTCGTGCAAAGTGATAGTTTACAAGGGCCAGCTTACCACCTATCAGGTGGGCACGTATTTTCCGGACCTTTCGGATGAACGCGTAACTTCTGCGTTCGGATTGGTCCATTCCCGGTTTTCCACCAATACGTTTCCTTCGTGGCAATTGGCACAACCCTTCCGTATGCTTGCACACAACGGAGAAATCAATACACTAACCGGAAACCTCAATTGGTTTTATGCGGGGCTCCGCTCGTTGTCTTCTCCCTATTTCACGGAAGAAGAAATGCAGATTTTACTGCCCGTGGTAGACGGCCACCAATCGGACTCGGCTTGTTTGGACAATGTGGCGGAACTCCTGCTGCACAGTGGCCGTAGCGTGGCCCATGCCATGCTGATGATGGTGCCCGAAGCGTGGGATGGGAACACGCAGATGGATCCGCTCAAAAAGGCGTTTTACGAGTATCATGCCACGTTGATGGAACCGTGGGATGGCCCCGCTGCACTGTGCTTCACCGATGGCACCACCATCGGCGCCATGCTCGATCGCAACGGATTACGGCCGCTACGTTTTGCCATCACGTCTGACGACCGCGTCATCGTAGCATCGGAAGCTGGCGCTCTCCCTGTAGACGAACGTACCATCATAAAGAAGGGCCGCCAACAACCAGGCAAGATTTTCCTGATTGATATGGAGAAAGGTGAAATCCTTTCGGACGACCAGGTAAAGGGTGAGCTATCCGCACGCCAGCCGTATGAGGATTGGCTACACCAATATAAAATCCGGATGGATGAACTCGCGGAACCACGGGTCACCTTTACTTATCTTTCCAAAGAGTCGGTATTCAAATTCCAGCAGATATTCGGCTATTCGCGGGAAGATGTGGAACACATCATTACACCGATGGCATTGGATGGCAAAGAGCCTATCGGCTCGATGGGTACCGATGTCCCTTTGGCCGTGCTTTCCAACCACCCGCAGCACCTATCAAGTTACTTCAAGCAATTCTTTGCACAGGTAACCAACCCACCTATCGATCCGATCCGGGAACGGCTGGTAATGAGCCTCGCCACGTTCATCGGCAATGCCGGGAACATCCTGGATGAAAATAAGATGCATTGCCACTGTGTGGCATTGGAGCATCCGATCATAACCAGCCGGGAACTCGAAAAGCTGCGCAGCATCGATACCGGCATATTCCAGGCCAAAACCCTGCAATGCTATTTCAATGCCAACGGCAAGCCGGGTGCATTGAAAGACGGGTTGGATCGCTTGTGCCGGTACGCCGAAGATGCAGTGCGTGACGGATTTGAAGTGATTATCCTCTCGGATCGTGCTATCGACTCACAACATGCGGCCATCCCGTCACTGCTAGCGGTTTCCGCGGTGCACCACCACCTGATCAAAACAGGCCATCGAGGAGCGGTAGGTTTGGTGGTTGAGGGCGGTGACGTATGGGAGGTACACCATTTCGCATGCCTCTTGGCATTCGGTGCCACGGCTATCAACCCGTATATGGCGTTGGCGACCGTCCGCACGCTTAAGGAACAAAAATTACTGGATACCACGCTGACCTGGCCACAACTGGCCAAGAATTACGTGAAGGCCGTATGCGGCGGACTGCTCAAAATCTTTTCCAAGATGGGCATCTCCACCCTGCAGTCATACCACGGTGCCCAGATATTCGAAGTGTTGGGCATCAACAAAGAGGTCGTAGACCTTTATTTCTGTGGTGCCGTATCCCGCATCGGCGGATTGGATCTTGATGATATCGCACGCGAGGTATTGAGCAAACACCACCGTGGTTTTACCAGTACGCGCAATGCGAAAAACCTGCTGACCGAAGGGGGCATATACCAATGGAAAAGGCGGGGTGAGGCACACCTCTTCAACCCGCAGACCGTCCATCTGCTTCAGCACGCCTGCCGTACAGGCGATTACGAAACATACAAGAAGTATGCGGCCCACATCAACGACCAGCGGGAGCGACGGTACACGATACGCGGCCTGCTCGATTTCGCGCGGCATCGCTCGTCCATCAGCATTGATGAAGTGGAACCGGCGGAAAACATCATGAGGCGCTTCGCTACGGGTGCGATGTCTTTCGGCTCGATATCACACGAGGCACACAGCACGCTGGCCATCGCGATGAACCGCATCGGCGGAAAGAGCAACACGGGCGAAGGTGGGGAGGACGAAATGCGTTACATCCCACTCCCCAATGGCGATTCGATGCGGTCGGCCATCAAACAGGTTGCATCGGGTCGTTTCGGGGTGACATCCAACTACCTCACACAGGCCGACGAGCTCCAGATAAAGATGGCCCAGGGAGCAAAACCTGGAGAGGGGGGGCAACTGCCCGGCCATAAAGTAGATTCATGGATCGCCAAGGTAAGGCACTCCACCCCGGGTGTGGGGTTGATTTCCCCCCCACCCCACCACGATATCTATTCGATCGAGGATTTGGCCCAATTGATTTTCGACCTGAAAAACGCCAACCGGGAAGCGCGCATCAACGTGAAGCTCGTATCAAAGGCTGGTGTGGGAACCATTGCCGCCGGTGTTGCGAAAGCCCATGCCGACGTGATCCTCATCGCAGGCTACGACGGCGGGACCGGGGCGTCGCCTATCAGCTCGATCAAGCATGCTGGGCTACCATGGGAACTGGGCCTTGCTGAGAGCCATCAAACCCTGGTAAAAAACGGCCTTCGCAGCCGGGTGGTATTGCAGACTGACGGGCAGCTCAAAACAGGCAGGGATATTGCCATTGCGACACTGCTGGGGGCCGAAGAATGGGGCGTAGCCACCGCAGCTTTGGTTGCCGGGGGATGCATCATGATGCGCAAATGCCACCTGAATACGTGTCCGGTAGGTGTGGCCACGCAAGATCCCGAACTGCGCAAACTTTTCACCGGGAAACCGGACGACATTGTCAACCTGTTCCGGTTTTTGGCGGAAGAGCTTCGTGAGATTATGGCCGAATTGGGATTCCGTACCATCAACGAAATGGTGGGCCGGGCGCAATTCCTTAAAAAACGGGAAAACACCGAACATTGGAAAATCAACAAACTGGACCTTTCGCGTATCCTGCATGTGGCTCATAGCCGCTCGGGTGACACCCTCTACCAAACGGAACAACAGGATCACGGGTTGGACATGATTTTGGATTGGGGCTTGGTGAAACAAGCACGGAAAGCCTTGGATAGCAAGACGCCGGTATTTGGTACATTCAACGTGAAAAACACGGATCGGACGATCGGCACCCTGCTTTCCAATGAGGTCTCAAAGGTATACGGGGGCGAAGGGTTGCCCGACAACACGATCAACTACAAATTTATCGGTTCGGCAGGACAGAGTTTCGGCGCATTCGCCGCTAAGGGATTGTCATTTGAATTGGAAGGCGAAGCAAATGACTACGTGGGCAAGGGGCTTTCCGGTGCCCAGTTGGCCATATACCCCCACCAGGACAGCCCACGGGTACCGCATGAACACATCATCATCGGCAATGTGGCGCTCTACGGAGCCACGTCGGGGCACCTTTTCGTTTGTGGCCAAGCCGGGGAGCGATTTGCTGTGCGCAATTCGGGAGCAACTGCCGTGGTAGAAGGCGTGGGCGACCACGGTTGCGAGTACATGACCGGCGGACGGGCACTGATACTGGGTGCTACCGGACGTAACTTCGCTGCCGGCATGAGCGGTGGGATTGCGTGGGTATATGACGTGGAAGGCACCTTCAGGGACAACTGCAATACGGAGATGGTTGACCTCGATCCACTGGAAACAGAAGATGAAACAGTGATCATCGCATTGCTCAAACGGCACATCCACCTCACGGGAAGCAAACGCGCTTCGGAGATTTTAAAGAACTGGAAAACAGAAAAGGCTTGTTTCATCAAAGTATTCCCGCGTGAATACAAGAACGTGTTACGGTCAACATTAGTAGAAGCATAAACGTCATAAACAACATGGGAAAACCAACCGGATTTAAGGAGTTTGAGCGGGTGCTTCCGAAGAAGGACACTGTCGCCGACCGTAAAAAAACATACAATGAATTTGTACACGCCTACAGCGACGAGCAGTTGAATAACCAGGCCGCTCGGTGCATGAATTGTGGCATCCCATTCTGCCACTCAGGCTGCCCGTTGGGCAACGTTATCCCCGAATTCAATGATGCGGTGTACGACGGCAGGTGGGAAGACGCTTACCAGATATTGACATCCACCAATAATTTCCCGGAGTTTACCGGGCGCATTTGCCCGGCCCCGTGTGAGTCGGCCTGCGTACTGGGAATCAACCGCCCGCCAGTGGCCATTGAGGAAATTGAAAAACACATCATCGAAATCGCATTCAAGCGGGAATTTATCAAAGCACGGCCGGTACACCTGAAGACCGGGAAACGGGTGGCCGTGGTGGGCAGTGGCCCAGCCGGGCTCGCCGCGGCTGCGCAACTCATTAAGGTGGGCCATGAGGTGACCGTGTATGAACGGGATGATAAACCGGGCGGATTGCTCCGTTATGGCATCCCTGATTTCAAGCTGGATAAATGGGTGATAGACAGGCGTATAAAACTGATGGAGGAAGAAGGCGTAGTGTTTAGGTGCAATGCCGAGGTGGGCAGCAATGTGCCAGCAACCGAACTACAAGCTTATGACGCGGTCGTACTGGCGGGTGGATCGACCATACCCCGCAACTTGAACATCCCCGGACGGGAGTTCAATGGCGTACACTTCGCCATGGAGTTTCTCAAGCAACAAAATAAGCGGGTGGGCAACTCACCGTTCGCTGAAAAGGACATCCTGGCATCGGGCAAAAATGTCCTTGTCATCGGCGGTGGCGATACCGGTTCGGACTGCGTGGGCACGTCAAATCGTCACGGTGCCAAATCGGTAACGCAATTCGAGCTGATGCCGCAGCCACCTAAAGAGCGCACGGCGGCAATGCCCTGGCCCAATTACCCCATGTTGCTGAAAACCACCACCTCGCACGAAGAAGGATGCGAACGCGAGTGGGGTATCGGCACAAAAGCATTCGTGGGGGACGAAAATGGCAACCTCAAGGGCGTGCGCATCGTCGACCTTGCGTGGGAACAGGACCATTTAGGCCGGCCGGTCAAATTCACCGAAGTGGAAGGGTCCGAACGGGAGTTGCCGTGCGAGCTCGTACTGCTGGCAATGGGTTTCCTGCATCCACAGCATGAGGGTTTATTGCAGCAATTGGGCGTAGAACTTGACGGCCGTGGCAACGTACAAGCAGTAGAAGGCGACTATCAAACTTCTGTTGGCCGGGTTTTCACGGCCGGCGATATGCGCCGCGGCCAGTCGCTTGTGGTTTGGGCGATATCCGAAGGCCGCGAATGCGCACGGAAAGTAGACGAATACCTCATGGGGTATTCCGAGCTGGAAAGCAAAGATGCCGTATTTGACTACGCTTAGGCAATAGGTTCCTGTCGCTTCTTTGTAAGCCGGAATTTCAGTATCGGATATAAAAAAACCGCACAGAAAATAATCAGGGCGCCGGCATAGAAGCCGGCGCTCATTTTTTCGCGTTGGCCGAAAAACAGCCAAGCCAATAGAATGCCATAGATGGGTTCCAAATTGCTGGCGAGCGCCACGCGGAATGCACTGATTTCTTTCATCACGGAGATAGCTGCAACGTATGCCCCCGCTGTGCAGAGTGTACCCAACATCATCAAATAACCGAAATCCCTTCCTTCAATCCCCATCGTATCCCCATACCCACCGATTAGCAATATAAAAGCGGAAACCCATATCCACGCACCCAGCATCTCATAGAAGCTGATGACGGCAGCACCACTTTGTTTGACCAGCTTGGAATTGATGGTACCGAAAAGCGCTGCAGCCAATGCAGCAAACAATCCCAATACGATACCACGGATATAATCACTCTCGAACCTGAAAATGAGATAAATACCGATAATGATCAGTAGGCCGATGAAGACATCAACCTTTGACGTGCGCCGACGATAAAACAACGGCTCGATGATGGCCGTAAACAAGGTAACAGACGAAAGGCACACCAACGTGACCGAGACCGTCGACACCTTTATCGACTCAAAAAAAAGCACCCAATGCAGTCCAACAAGGCCGCCGGTTAAGAAAAAATGGATGAATTGCCGTCGACTCACCATAAACGACTGTCTTTTAAGGCAAAAGTAGGCGGCCAACGAAACCGCCGCAATCAATACCCGGTACCAGACCAACGGTACGGCCGAAATGGATATCAAATTACCTAGTATACCCGTAAACCCCCACACAACGACCGTGCTATGCAAGATAAATAGATTGCGACCGGGTACGAGGCTTCCCATGGGGGCTGGCTGGTTAAAGATATTACTTCGGTGCTTTATGCAACAGGTAGACAGCGAGCAGCCCAAAGATGACGTTTGGAATGAAGACCGCAATCAGTGGTGCCAGCCCCCCTTTGAGAGAAAACATCGTGGCGAACTGGATGAATACAATATACGTAAAGCTCAGGGCAATACCGATCCCCAAGCTCAACCCAATCCCGCCCCTCACTTTCTTTGACGATAGCGCTACCCCCATGATGGTAAGCACATAGGCTGCCAATGGTGTAACGAACCGCTTATACTTCTCCAACAGCAAATCGGTCATCATCCCCGTCCCTCTCGTCTCTTCCTTCTCAATGCGGGCATTCAGTTCATTCATATTCATCGCTGTGAAGATATTGTCATACACTTCAAAATCGCGTGGCGTCATGTCCAAAACGGTGTCCATGCTCGATCCCTTAATCATCTCTTCTTTCAGGGAGTCGATTATGCGGATGGTGTAATTTTCGATACGCCAATTGTTTTTCACGGAGTCCCACGTAATACGATCGGCCATCAATTTCTCAGTCATTTCGCCCTCGTCAAATTTTTCCAGTGTAAAATTGTAACCCACTTTACGGTTGTTGTCGAAATTATCGATATAGACATAGCTATCGCCATCGATCTGCATATGGGTCGAGCTTTTGCTATTATTCGTCACGGGCTTTACATAAACACGTTCAAACCCTACTTTCAACTTGTTGGTACGGGGGATAATATACACACTGAAAACAAAGTTAAGCGCAAAGATGATCGTCGCTGCCACCACATATGGCCTGATGAAACGGTTGAAACTCATACCTCCGCTCAGAATCGGCACAATTTCGGTCTGATCAGCCATCTTCGCGGTAAAGAAGATAACAGCGATGAAATTGATCAAGGGCGAAAGCATGTTGAGGTAAAACGGCACGAATCCGGCATAATATTCGAATACGATTTTCGACAACGGTGCCTCATGCTTCATGAAGTCATCCAACCGCTCGGAGACATCGAATACCACCGCTACAACGGTAAAGATAGCCATGGTAAACAAAAAGGTACTCAGGTACTTACCGATAATATAGCGGTCTATGGTATTTAAATAAGGTATGTGCAACCGCTTCATAATTTTTCTCCCAATTGCTTGGTCATCTTATTCTTCCATTCGCGGAAGTCGCCCGCCAGGATATGGGTGCGTGCCTCGCGGACCAGCCACAGGTAAAAATGGAGGTTATGCAGCGATGCAATCTGGGCGCCCAGGATTTCCTGCGACCGGATGAGGTGCCGTAGGTACGCCTTGGTATACATCCGGTCCGCCAGCAGGTCGCTCTCCGCATCTATCGGTGTAAAGTCTGCCTCCCATTTTTTGTTCTTGATATTGATGATGCCGTTTTTTGTAAACAGCATGCCGTTGCGCGCATTCCGCGTAGGCATCACGCAGTCGAACATATCGATACCGAGGGCAATGTTTTCGAGGATATTGACAGGCGTACCCACCCCCATCAGGTAGCGGGGCTTTTCGGTGGGGAGGATATCACAAACCACTTCGGTCATGGCATACATCTCTTCCGCCGGCTCACCCACGGAAAGTCCCCCGATGGCATTTCCGTCGCGACCGAAAGCAGCAATGGTTTCGGCCGACTTTTCGCGCAGGTCGCGATACACCGACCCCTGCACAATGGGAAAGAGGGTCTGCTCGTAACCGTATAACGGCTCCGTTTCGTCAAACCGATCGCAGCACCGTTTCAACCAACGGTGCGTCATATCGAGGGAGCGCCGCGCGTAATGGTAGTCGCAGGGGTAAGGCGTGCACTCATCAAATGCCATGATGATATCGGCGCCGATAATCCGTTGGGTATCCATTACGTTTTCAGGCGTAAAAAGGTGCTTGGAACCGTCGATGTGCGACCGGAAGGTGACGCCTTCTTCCTTAATCTTGCGTACTTCGGTGAGTGAATACACCTGGTAGCCGCCACTATCGGTCAGTATCGGCTTTTCCCATCCATTGAAGCCATGGAGGCCACCAGCTTTTTGCATGGTATCCAGTCCCGGGCGCAGGTAAAGGTGGTAGGTGTTGCCGAGGATGATCTGTGCCCCGATATCGTTCACCAATTCATGCTGGTGCACCGCCTTTACGGTGCCCGCCGTCCCCACCGGCATAAAGATGGGAGTTTCAATGGGCCCGTGTGCGGTTTCGATGAGACCGGCACGTGCCTTGGATTGGCTATCTGTCGCGTGGAGCGTAAATTTCATTCGGACGCAAAAATAGCGAAATTTACGTGAATAGGCGTCCCCGACTTTTCCTGATCCCGGCTCCGGTGAAAACATAGCACATGCCGTCTGTTTTCCCGCTCAACCCCCGTGTGCCTCATCGCTCAGAAGCTTACGATCATCGGGCACAAGACAATACGGCATCATGCCGGAACACTATTGTTATACCCCGACACAAGTTTGTCCCTAGCCGACCGAATATCGTTTGGAGTTACCACAACACTGGTTGAAGTCGACATAAACCTATGTTAACCGAAGACAATCTTGTGTTGAGTGGAGACAACCTTGTGTTGATTGGAGACAAAGTTGTTCCGACTAGAAACAAAGTTGTGGCGATAAGAGACAGGGTTGTGTTGACTCGACATAGACTTATGTTGACTTGAAACAACACTGTTCCGACTTGACACAGCCCTGTATCGATAAGAGACAACGTTGTGTTGACTCGACATAGACTTGTGTTGACTTGAAACAACACTGTTACGACTTGACACAGCCCTGTATCGATATGAGACAAGGTCGTGTTGACTGAAGACAACGTTATATTGACTGAAGATAACGTTATGCTGACTTGAAACAACACTGTTACGACTTGACACAAACTTATGTTGGCGAGCGACAACCTTGTTCCGACAAAACACAGCCCTATGTCGAACCGGAAATTAGACACCTTCCCTTTCTTCTTTCCAAATTAACGTACTATATTTCCTCTATAAAAGCAGTCTCTCAGCGGCAGAGGAGAGATCGATAACGGCGTAAGCCCTCATGAGCGCCTGAAAAGCAGATGTCTAGGCGAATAAAGTTGCTTTTTTATTTATCGCAATTATAATTGCTTGTTAAAGCAACTTTATCTAAGTTTGACCACATATATGGATTTATTCAGCCAAACAACCGGGATCATCCCCCTCCTATTGATAGGTGCATGTGGTGTCCTGCTGGTTTTTCAACTGTACTTCCTCCTGTCGGTATACCGCCGACTGGCGTTCTATAAACTCCCCGTCGTCGGGGAAAAACCGGCTGAACGCCCCCTGTCGGTGATCATCTGCGCGCGCAATGAAGAAGACAACTTACGGGAGAACCTACCGAAAATCCTCAACCAGGACTACCCTCGGTTTGAAGTCATCTTGGTCAACGATTTCTCCGAGGATGAAACGAAATGGCTGCTCAAAGAACTGTGTACGCAGTACGATCATTTGAAAGTGGTTGAAATCGCGGAGCATGTTCGCCTCAAGCACGGCAAGAAATTCGCCGTGACATTGGGCATCAAAGCTGCCCAATATGAACACCTCGTATTCACGGATGCCGATTGTGTGCCGCAATCGGATCAATGGCTCAAACAGATGGCCGGTGCTTTCGAAGGTGGCGAAGAAATCATATTGGGATATTCTCCGTACACAAGAAAACCCGGACTCCTGAACGCATTGATCCGCTTTGAGACCTTCCATACAGCCATGAGTTACCTATCTTATGCCCTCAACGGAAACGCTTATATGGGTGTGGGCCGCAACCTCGGCTATACGAAGAGCTTGTTTTTCCGGGGAAAGGGCTTTGCCGCGCACATGCATATCCCATCGGGTGACGATGACCTCTTCGTTAACCAGAATGCCACACCGGATAACACGGCCATCTGCATCGAACCTGAGGCGCATGTATGGAGTGAACCTAAGACTACGTTTTCGGCGTATATCCAACAGAAAACACGGCATGCCGGGGCCTCGAAGGCTTACCGGCCGCGGCATCGGCGGATGCTGGCTACGCAACTGGTCAGCGCGTTTCTTTTCTATGTGCTGGTGCTCCTGTCACTGATCTTATATCCATCGTATTGGCACGTCATCGCAGGCATGTATGTATTACGGTTAATGGTACAATTGGTTATCTATATACCAGCCATGAAAAAACTGCAGGTGAAAGGACTGATAGGGTGGTTGCCGTTCCTGGATGTCTTTTACTATGTGTATATATGCATCAACGGGTTCTTCGCCTTGTATAAGAAAGACGTGCGGTGGAAGTAGTTGACGCAACAGGGTTTTTAAGTGTGCTAATCGGATGGATTACGGATTGATGATTTGAAATTGTAACGATGTTAGTCCCTAGTGCTGAAATCATTTACCATTATTTCCCCAAGCTTTCGGAAAAGCAACAGGGGCAGTACCGGCAATTGGGTGAGTTGTATCCGGAGTGGAATGCGCAAATCAACGTGGTATCACGTAAGGATATCGACAAGCTCTACCTTCACCATGTGTTGCATTCGCTGGGAATTGCAAAATTCACCAATTTCGTGCCCGGCACGCGCATATTGGATGTGGGCACTGGTGGTGGCTTCCCCGGCATACCGCTGGCTATTCTATTCCCCGAGGCCCAATTCCACCTTGTAGACTCTATCGGGAAGAAAATCAAGGTGGTCCGGGCCGTAGCGGAAGCACTTGCCCTGAAAAACGTGGAGGCTGACCATATCCGCGCCGAACAACTCGATGAAAAATACGATTTCGTGGTATCGCGTGCAGTTACCCGGCTGGCCGATTTCTATCCATGGGTAGCGAATAAGTTTCTGAAAAAGCACCAAAACGCCATTTCCAATGGCATCCTGTACCTAAAGGGGGGCGATTTAGCCGAAGAGTTGAAAGAAGCCAGGCTCCGTACCGAAGTATATGCACTTTCCGACTACTTTGAGGAGGATTTTTTCGAAACCAAACAGGTGGTTTACGTCCCGGTATAGGCGTCATCATTGCTTCACAAATGGAATAAGTTTTACCGTCACCAGTAACTGCCCGACATGGCGCTGTGTGTGTTCGGCCGCATGGAACAATAGCCCGATCAACGTCGTCGGTATCCGTTTTCTGCCAAGGTAGCGTGCATCGGTCAGCGATGTTTCGTCCGTCGCCTGCAACTGAGCCACGGCTGCGTCCACCTGCTCGCTGAACGCATGAACCAAATCGACCGAACGGATGTGCTGCGCTTCCTGCCCCTCCGCACGGAGGTTCTCAAACTGCCGTTCAGACAGCGGGTTTCCCAGCGCATAGGTAAATAACCGATCCACCACGCCCGTGATATGCTGCAAATGGAACCCCACGGAGGCGCGGCCTCCGGGCTTCATCCACAGAAAAGCATCATCAAAACCATCCATGTACCGCGCCACTTCTTCCCTAGCCTGAAGTAAAGCATGGGCTACGGGTTGCAACAGTGGCGGCACACCAGGTACCGGGCCGCGCATCCAGACTTCGGGTTGGGGTGTTTGTTGTTCAGACATCTTACAAATGTAACGGACACGCCCCATTTTAACAACCCGAAAAGATGAACGATTTTCGTACGATCGAATTTGCGGTAATTTATTATATTCGCAGTCCAAGATGAGCCTACTTTACCAAATTGCATTGACCAAGGTAAACGGTATCGGTCCGGTGATCGGCCGTTCCCTCCTCTCCCATTTCGGCAATGCGGAAGCTATATTTTCTGCCCCGAAGAAGGATTTCACCACGATACCGGGGGTAAATAGTCGGGTAATCCAAGGTCTTTCAAACCCCGATGTGCTCAAGGCGGCAGAGAAGGAACTACAATTTACCGAAAAACATGGTATCCGGCTGCTCTTCTGGGGCAACAGCGACTACCCGAAACGCCTCGCCGAATGTGCCGATGCTCCACTTTTACTCTACTACCGGGGAACTGCCGATTTAGATGCCGCCCGCATAGTCAGCATAGTGGGCACGCGCAACGCTACGGCATACGGAAAGTCCATTTGTGCCGATTTCGTGAAAGCGTTGCTACCTTACCAAGTTACCGTCATCAGCGGGTTGGCCTACGGCATCGACAGCCATGCCCACCGAAATGCGTTGGAGCATCGTATCCCTACGGTAGGTGTATTGGGGCACGGGCTCGATCGCATTTATCCATCGGCCAACCGGGAAATGGCCGCGAGAATGCTTGGTTGTGGCGGGCTACTTACCGAGTTTCCTTCGGGCACCAAACCGGACCGGCAGAATTTCCCAATGCGCAACCGCATCATTGCTGGATTGGCTGATGTGACAATCGTTGTGGAGGCTGCTCCCAAAGGAGGGGCGCTGATTACCGCCGAGTTGGCCAATTCATACAGCCGCGATGTGTGCGCTTTTCCGGGGAACTTGAACCAAGAGTTTTCCGCAGGGAGCAACTACCTAATCAAAACACACCGCGCCCATCTCATTACCGATGTGAAAGACCTGCAATACCTCATGAATTGGGAAGTTGCCCTCTCGCCAACGGTGAACAGGCAACGCGAACTGCCCATTTCGCTCGACACGTCGCAGCAACGCGTATACGACGTTATACACGCCTCGGAACAACTATCGATCGACGAAATATCCAGGCAACTCCAATGGCCGCAGAGCAAACTTGCGGTCACCCTACTTGAGCTGGAGATGAATGGCGTCGTCATTGCCCTGCCCGGTAAAGTTTACCGCACCGCCTAAACCACCCTGCAAGCCAGCATCTTGCAAGCAGACGTGATTTTTGTTGGCGGATACTACTTTTTTTGCTACTTTTGCCGTGGGTAAGTCTTTTACGACCAGCTCCTCGAGAATCCCCCAGGGTGGGAACACAGCAAGGGTATCGGGTTGTAGCGGTGCGATAAAAGTAGCTTACCCTTTTTTTATTCCATATGCCAATCCGATTACCGATACTTGCATATCCACGCAAGTTTATCTAAGTTTGCATCCCATATATAAGTAGCATGAGTTGGTTTAGACGTGAAAAGGCCGGTATCAGTACGGCCACCGAGCATAAAAAGGAAGCGCCCGATGGCCTGTGGAACAAATGTCCGTCGTGCAAAAAACCGCTACTAAACATCGAGCAGATCGAAAACAAATACGTATGCCACTACTGCGGTTACCATTTGCGCATAGGTTCTGCGGCCTATTTTTCGATCCTATTTGACGACAACCAGTTCACCGAGCTGTTTCCCAATTTACGTTCGGGGGATCCACTCCAATTTGAAGACACAAAAAAATACACCGAACGGTTGGAAGAAAGCTATGCAAAAACAGGCCTGAACGATGCCATCCGCTGTGCACACGGCAAGGTGGAAGGACAGGATATTGTATTGGCCTGCATGGATTTCACTTTCATCGGTGGTTCCATGGGATCGGTGGTAGGCGAAAAGATTGCCCGTGCCATTGACTATTGCCTACAACACAACCTCCCATTCATGCTGATTTCCAAGTCGGGCGGTGCCCGTATGATGGAAGCGGCTTTTTCATTGATGCAAATGGCTAAAACGTCGGCAAAACTCGCTTTGCTCAACGAGGCCAAACTACCCTATATCTGCTTGCTGACCGATCCCACCACCGGTGGGGTTACCGCATCTTACGCCATGCTCGGCGACATCAATATCGCCGAGCCCGGAGCACTCATCGGTTTTGCCGGACCGCGCGTGATCAAAGAAACCATCAAAAAGGACTTGCCGAAAGGTTTCCAAACGTCCGAGTTCCTACTCGAACACGGGTTCCTCGATTTCATCGTTGACCGCCGCCAGCTTAAAGAAAAAGTCGCTTTGTTTTTGGGCATGGTGAGCTAAGGTATTTTTTAACATTATTTAGCATTCCATCGATGCATAAATTAATTATCTTTGCCCGAAGTTCGTCATAACCAATACGGACCCATTGACAGCAGTGTAAATGGCAAAAGTAAAATACCATTACAACTCCCATACGCTCAAGTATGAAAAAATAAGAACAAGCACCCGCACATGGGCGCTGCGAGCCGTTGGATTCCTCACCAGCTCATTCGCTTGTGCCATGCTCCTTCTCTACATCGGCTTTACGTTTATTGACTCCCCTAAGGAAAAGCAACTGCAACGGGAGGTAGACCAGATGGCGCTGCAATACAACATCATGCAGGAGCGCATGAAACAGATCGATGCGGCATTGGAAAACATGCAGCATCGCGACGACAACATCTACCGTGTCATCTTCGAAGCCGACCGGATATCCCCGGACGTTCGGAAAGCGGGGTTTGGAGGGGTAAACCGATATAAGAACCTGGAGCATTTCAGCAACTCAAACCTGATGGTCGAAACGGCAAAAAAGCTCGATTATATTTCCAAAGCGTTGTATATACAGTCGAAGTCATACGATGAATTGACGGAGATGGCCAAATCGAAAGCTGAAATGATGGCCAGTATCCCGGCCATACAACCGGTAGACTCTCGGAAAGCACGTACCGGCATTTCAGGATTCGGTATACGGATCCACCCGGTATATAAAATCCGGAAGATGCATACGGGCATTGATTTTACGGCACCCGCTGGTACGCCTATCTACGCTACCGGCAATGGTAAAGTGGAAGCAGCCGGCCCGGACGGTGGCTATGGACGCCGGGTCGTCATTAACCACGGGTATAGTTACAAAACGCTGTATGGCCATATGAACAGCTTTACCGTAAAGGCTGGGCAGCAGGTGAAACGGGGCGACTTAATCGGGTACGTGGGCAATACGGGCACGTCAACCGGTCCGCACCTGCATTACGAAGTACACAAAAATGACAAGCCCGTAAACCCAATTAACTTCATTTACAACGACCTTACCCCAGTGGAGTACGCCGCGGTTCTCGAAGCTGCATCGCAGGAAAACCAATCGTTTGACTAAATAAACGGCTATACAATAATCCAAATGTAATTGTATCTTTGTGATAGCAGATGATCAAATTACAAGCTTAACATGCCATACAAAGAGCGCGAAATAAACAAACTCTATTACACCATGGGAGAAGTGACAGCGATGTTTGGCGTCAATGCATCACAAATCCGATTTTATGAGCGTGAGTTTGACATTATCCAGCCCAAAAAGAATAAGAAGGGAAATCGGCTTTTCACGCCGGAGGATATCGCTAACCTCAAAATCATCTTTAATCTTGTAAAAGACAAAGGATACACGCTGCAGGGTGCGCGCGACTACCTCCGTAACAACAAGAATGAGGCGCGGGAAAACCAGCGGGTAATCGACTCTCTCCAACGCCTCAAAGTCTTTTTACTCGAAGTGCGGGACAGCCTTTAATATTCGCCGGTCAAGGCTTCCATTTCTGACAACTGCACAAATTCTTCCACCTTTTCAACCATCTCCGTGCTACCGATGAATACCGGCGTACGCTGATGTAAATATTCAGGCTGTATATCCAGTATCCGACGGTAGCCATCCGTAGCCTTACCCCCTGCCTGTTCGATAATGAATGCCAATGGATTGCATTCATATATCAACCGCAATTTCCCCTTGGGATGCGAGGAGGTCGTTGGATAAAGGAAAACGCCGCCTTTAATCAAATTGCGGTGTACATCGGCAACCATCGATCCAATATACCGGGAAGTGAACGGCCTATTGCTCGCACTGTCTTCCACTTGGCAATACTTGATATAGTCTTTTACACCCTGCGGAAACTTGATGTAATTACCTTCATTGATTGAGTAAATCGTTCCGTTCTGCGGGATTTTCATATCCGGATGTGATAGGCAGAACTCCCCTATAGAGGGGTCGAGCGTAAATCCATTTACGCCCTTGCCAGTGGTATAGACCAGCATCGTGGACGACCCGTAGACCACATAACCAGCCGCGACCTGGTGGATGCCCTGCTGGAGGATTTCATGCACCCCAACCGCGCCATCATTGGCTATACGCCGGTAAATAGAAAAAATAGTACCTACGGATACATTCACATCAATGTTGGATGAACCATCCAACGGATCGATGCAGACAATATATTTCGCATGTTGCGATATCTTGGAGTTGATGAAGATGCATTCGTCGTGCTCTTCCGATGCCACCACGCAGCACTCGCCACCACTCCGCAATGCCGATACGAATTGCTCGTCCGCGTACACATCGAGCTTCTTCTGTCCCTCCCCTTGTACATTGGTCGTACCATTGTCGCCAAGGATATCGACAAGCCCTGCCTTGTTTACCTCCCGGTTAACAATTTTGGCGGCGATGCCGATATCGCGCAAGAGCCTGGACAACTCGCCTTTTGCGTACGGAAAATCCGATTGCTTCTCGATAATGAATTGACCCAATGTAGTTGTTTTCGTCATAATTCGAAACTAAGTTAGTGTATTTTTATATTCTTAAAATCGCACAAAAATAGCCAAAAAAGCGACTTAAAAGCAAAAAAATAAAAACTTAGTGTATATTAATTATCTCACCCCCGCCATCTCAACAATTTCCAGGTTTTCAATACGATTATCGTCTATGCTAAAACGTAAAAGCGTACGTACCTTATGCCAGCCTTGTTTCCCGGCCGCGCCGGGATTTAAGTGTAGGCATTGCAACTTTTGATCGTACATCACTTTGAGGATATGGGAATGACCGCAGATAAAAAGCTTGGGTGGGTCCAGTTGGATTGCTGTTTTTACTTGCGGACTGTACCGGCCGGGATAGCCACCGATATGGGTCATCCATACGTCGACCGCTTCGCAGGTGAACCGCAGATGTTCGGGATAGACGGCGCGGATATCATGCCCGTCGATATTACCATATACGCCTTTCAGCGGCCTGAACGCCGCCAAGGTATCAGCTACCGCGATATTGCCAAAATCGCCAGCATGCCATATTTCATCGCAGCGATCGAAATGGGAGAAAACGGATTCATCGAGGTAACCATGTGTATCTGAAAGCAATCCAATCCGTGTCATATCGTGTTGGCGAAGATAGGCATTCTCAAAATGCCAGGAAAAATGCTGCTAATAATTCGCGATACGCGGCCGTGTATACGCTGGGGTGTTCATAAATGACAAGTTCCTGCGCTTCACCGCTAGCGCCGCCATCTGCCGACTTACCGAGGGATAATATATGTCTTATTGGCGGATGGGACGTAAAGGACCGGATGGTAGCAATGACTTGTACACAGTATCCATACTCATCGGAAGCCTTCCGGCCCACAAGGTCTGCCAACATCACGGGCAGTATGACTTGCAGGCTCCCGGCAGGATTCAGCCACCGCTGTGACCGCGCCAATAATTGGTCAAAAAAGTCCATGTCTGTATGCCGGGCCAGCCGTTTCCGTTTATCATCGCTTTGAAGGGAGCGTAAGAAAAACGGCGGATTCGACACGATGAGGTCATACCGTGCTTCCGGCTCAAAATCGACCAGCGGCACCGTATGGCTTGCTAGCCTATCCGTAAACGGTGAACTGCCGAAATTACGACGTGCGGTATCGGCGGCCAATGTATCTATTTCTATCGCATCGACCACTGCCGAGGGGAAACGTTGTGCAAGCATAAGGGCAATCACCCCGGTACCGGTGCCAACGTCAAGTATTTGCTTTGGAAGATGTGCCATTGCCATAGCGCCCAACAATACTCCGTCGGTATTGATTTTCATGGCGCATCCAGACTGGTCAACTGCAAATTGTTTGAAACGAAATACAGACATATGCTGGCAAATTAAGGCAATATTAGCCATAGGCCGAGGGAATTAATGGAATACTTCACTTTTTATTTTGTAAAAAAACGAATATTGGCTACCATTGCAGAAAGTGCTTGCCACACGTATTACCGAATCACGCATAATGTATGCATCATGAAAAATTTCCGATACGGCACTGACAAACTCACGATAGGCACCGCCATGGCACTTACCCGTGGCCGCCTCCACGGCACGTTATCTGCAAAAGACAGGCATAAAATCGATCGGTCCGAATCGTTTGTAAAGGACATTGTTGCGCATAACGAGGTGGTATACGGTATCAACACCGGGTTCGGTCCCCTTTGCGATACCATCATCTCCCCCCGAGACACGGCCAACTTGCAGCATAACCTGCTCAAAAGCCATGCAGTCGGGGTAGGCAACCCCATTCCCTCACCGATTGCCAAGACCATGATGATTATCAAAGCCCAGGCCTTGGCCCAGGGATATTCCGGCATACAACTGCGTACGCTAGAGCGTATCATCTGGATGGCCGAACAGGACATCATTCCGGTGGTACCGGCGCAAGGGTCGGTCGGGGCGTCGGGCGATCTGGCCCCCCTCTCCCACCTCTTTCTGCCGCTCATCGGCCTAGGGCAAGTGCATTACAAGGGAGATATCGTGCCAGCGAAAGAAGTGTTGCAGGCGAGGGGGATGCCTCCGCTTCAGCTTGCCCCAAAGGAAGGTCTCGCATTGATCAATGGCACGCAGTTCATTGCGGCCCACGCCGTACATGGTTTATACCGCATGTATAATGTATTGGAAGCCGCCGACATCATCGGTGCAATGTCTTTGGAGGGACTGATGGGTTCTTACAAACCGTTTGATGCGCGCCTCCACCAGATACGTCCCTTCCCCGGAAACCAATTGGTCGCCCATCGCCTATGGCAACTATTGCAGCCATCCGAAATAGCCAATTCACACCCCGATTGCGGGCGCGTGCAGGACCCCTATTCCTTAAGGTGCATGCCACAGGTGCATGGCGCATCCCGAGCGGCGTGGCTCCACCTGAAAGAGCTTACCGAAATAGAAATCAATGCCGTGACCGACAACCCCATTATCTTGGGACCGCATGACACCATCAGTGGTGGGAATTTCCATGGCCAGCCACTGGCCATTGCGCTCGATTACGCGACCGTAGGCGCGGCCGAATTGGGCAATATTGCCGACCGCAGGTGTTACCTGACCATTGAAGGTCGCTACGGCCTTCCTAAGCTGCTTATCAAGAATGCTGGACTAAACTCCGGATTCATGATACCGCAATATACCGCTGCCGCGTTGGTATCCGAAAACAAAACCCTCTGCTTCCCGGCCAGCGCCGACAGCATCCCCACTTCCCTGGGACAGGAAGACCATGTTTCCATGGGGTCCATCAGTGGCCGTAAACTCAATAAGGTAATCGATCACCTCGAATATATCCTGGCAATCGAACTGTTGTATGCCACGCAGGCAATGGATTTCCGGAGGCCGTTGCGATCATCGGAGGTGCTGGAAGCATGTCATGCGCTGGTGAGACGCCAGGTATCTTTTGCCAGCCGTGACCGGATTTTTTCCAACGACATCAACGCACTGCAAAAGCTAATCAGTAGCGGAAGGTTCGTACAGGAGGCAAACCAAGCCGCTGAGACACACAACCAACCCCTTACTCAGACAGGTTATGACGCTTTCAACATTTCTTGACCAATACGCCAACCGTCCCCATTACGTCGCGCCTGCCGAGGATGGCCTGCATTATTTTCCACGCAGTAACTTATTTATCGGAAAGCCACCGTTAAGCTTCGAACTTATACCCCACCCCCTTCACCGTGGCCACATAGTTTTCACCGATTTTTTCACGCAACTTCCGTATATGCACATCAATCGTACGGTTTGTTACCACCACGGAGTCTTCCCAGATATTTTTGAGGATCGCTTCTCTCGTGTATACCTTTCCGGGCTTGGAAGCTAACAAGTAGAGCAATTCAAACTCTTTCTTGGCCAGCACGATTTTCTCCCCATCTTTGAATACCAGAAAAGCCTCCCGGTCAATCACGAGGTCCTTAACTTCCAATTTTTCGTCAACCGGTTCTTCGTTCTGTATGTTCCGGCGCAGGATAGCGTTGATACGGCTTAGCAGCGCACGTGGTTTGATGGGCTTTGCGATATAGTCATCAGCCCCCACATTGAAACCCGCGATCTCAGAATACTCTTCACTTCGGGCGGTAAGGAACACCATGAACGTGCTCTTGAACTCGGGCATGGAGCGCATAATGCGGCATGCTTCTATCCCATCCATTTTTGGCATCATCACATCCAGGATGATCAAGTCTGGCATCACCTTTTTGGCAGTGGTTACGGCTTCCTGCCCATTAGTGGCGGTGTACACCTGATAGCCTTCGCGTTTGAGGTTATAGGCAATCAGCTCTACAATATCGGGCTCGTCGTCCACTACCAATATCTTCTGCTTTATGGAACTCATGGTGTTAATTTTTTGCTAAAATATGTACATAAAGGCAACAAATGGTTAAATCAACATTAACAAATCATTAAACCACACCATTCCGTTAACGCAAAAAACCTATTAATTGAACGTCTTTTCCAAGAACGCTGCCAAATCCGGTCCCCGTAAATTCTTGGCTAGAATGATGCCATCGGGGTCCACCAAGTACGATGTGGGGATGGCTTGGATGCGATATAACCCCACCACGTCACTGCCCCATTGCTGCAAATCGGAAACTTGGGTCCACACCAGGCCATCGTCTTTGATTGCCCGGAGCCACGAACCTGGATTGCCGTCTAGCGATACGCCGAGCACGGTAAATCCCTTGTCTTTATATAGATTGTACTGTGTTACGATATTGGGATTTTCCTCCCGGCAGGGCACACACCACGAAGCCCAGAAATCAACCAATGTGTATTTCCCCCTGAAATCGGAAAGCTTTACCGGTTGGTTATTGGGCGTCAGCGATTGGAACTCGGGCGCAGGCTGCCCGATAGCCAGCCGCTTTAAACGGGCCATTTCCTCCCGGAATTGCCGTACACGGGCATTGTCCTCCCACCGTCCGCCAATACGGTCAGCATATGCTATTAGTTCATTTTCGGCCAGTTCCGTATCCAGCGTGGTCATGGCATAGAATCCCGCCAGGTCGTCATGTTCGTTGGCAAACCGTACCGCTGCTTCGGTATAATCCATCATCTGCTGGCGGTACCGTTGCAGAAAGTGCTGCCTTAACGACATGAGTGCCGTATCCCCCAATCCGGCAGCCTGGTCGGCAAATGATTCCTCCAATTCCTGTTGCAAACGTTCCCTCTCTGCAAATGTAGCAGCAAATTGCTTTATCTTGTCTGAAAGCTGTGAGCCTGCCACGTTGTAAGAATCGACCGGTGCCGTGAGATCGGCCTGAAACGATACCCTGTCGCCGTTTTGGAGAATAAGGTGGTACCTGCTCCTCCCAGCCTCGAGGGTGAGTAGCCGGGGGTGCGCTGCCGTACGCCGAAATTTGAATCTACCGTGCTCATCGAGAAAAACCGAATCCAATTTACGCTCCCCCTCATAGAGCACCACGGTTTGTATCCGCTCGGCGTGGGTAACTTGTCCGTCGATAACAAATTCATCATCGCCCGCGCAGGACGACAACAAAAAAAACATCCATCCGAAGATTACTGCCAATCTATTCATAGTCTATGCATCACGTCCAATCAACCGCTGGTTACCGTACCGGATTGCACATACGCCTTCGCCTTTGCCAACGCCCGGTCCAACCCACTGCTATCCTTACCGCCGGCAGTTGCATAAAAAGGCTGTCCACCGCCGCCGCCGTTTATTTCCCTGGCCAACTCCCGTACAATGGCCGCTGCATTCCAGCCACGCTCATCCACCAGTTTTTCCGAAACGACCACCGTAAGCCCCGGTTTCCCACCGATATCGGTTCCCAATACGAGGAAAAGGTTGTCGATGTAGCCTTTCAATGCGTATGCCAAGGTCTTTACCGCTTCGGGGCTTGGCAGGTCTACTCGCGCTATGATGGCTCTTGCACCGTTGATATCTTCAGCGCTTGCCTCCAATTGATTCTTTAGTTGAAGCGCTTTGTCAACCACGGCTTGCTCCACTTCCTTCTTCAGGGAGCTGTTTTCCTCGAGCAACCGGCCGAGTGCTGTGACAAAATCTTTGGGATTGTTGAGCAGTCCGCCGATCTCATTGATCATGCGGCTTTGCTCATACACAAATTGCTCAGCTTTGCCAGCCGTAATCGCTTCGATACGTCGTACGCCAGCCGCAACTGCACTTTCGGATATAATTTTAAAAAAACCGATCTGGCCGGTTGCATGCACGTGGGTGCCACCGCATAATTCTTTGGAAAACCCCTCGTCAAAAGTGATCACACGTACCTCGTCTCCGTATTTTTCACCAAACAATGCCGTTACCCCGGCATCGATGGCCTGTTGGAACGGCACCTGTCGTTCTTCTTTCAACGGTATGTTTGCACGGATTTTCCCATTCACGATCCGTTCAATCTGGGCTAATTCATCTTCGCTTACCTTCACAAAATGCGAAAAATCAAAACGCAGGTAGTCAGCGTTTACTAATGATCCTTTTTGGTTTACGTGGCTTCCCAGCACCTGTTTGAGCGCGGCATGCAACAAATGGGTCGCAGAGTGGTTGGCTTCCGTATCGCGTCGTCTTTCCACGTCTACTTTTGCAATAAAGGTCCCTTGCAAGTCATCGGGCAGTCCATCGGTATAATGTACGAGCAATCCATTCTCTTTCTTGGTATCCGTAATCGTTGTGGGCTGATTGCCGTTGTTACTGATCAGCAGGCCCGTATCGCCCACCTGCCCGCCACCTTCTGCATAAAAGGGTGTAGCGGTTAGAACCAGCTGGTACTGATCCTTCCCTTTAACGGTAATTTTCCGGTATTTAAGGATTTCCGTTTCGCATTCCAAGCGGTCATACCCCACAAAATCCACGGCATCACCGGCACGCAATACAAGCCAATCGCCTGCATCGATAGCGGTGGCCGCACGCGATCGGCTTTTCTGCGCATCCAGGGCCTTATTGAATCCCTGCATATCCACAGCCAATCCCTTTTCCCTTGCCAGCAACCCTGTTAAATCGATGGGAAAACCAAAGGTATCATACAGTTCAAACGCGAAATCCCCACTGATCGATTGGTTTTCTGCGGCATAATTTTCAAAACGATGCACTCCGGTTACCAGTGTACGTAGGAAAGACTGTTCTTCTTCCAGCACTACTTTCTGTACAAAATCCTGCTGCGCAATCAATTCGTCGAACACGCCTTCAAACTGCTTTGCCAATAACGGCACCAGCTCATGCAAAAAAGGTTCTTTAAAGTGGAGGAACGTATAGGCATAACGCACCCCACGGCGGAGAATACGACGGATCACATAACCTGCCTTATTGTTGGAAGGCAGTTGGCCATCGGCAATAGCAAAGCTTACCGCACGGACGTGGTCGGCCATTACACGCATGGCAATATCGGTTTTCCCGTCGTTTCCATAGGGTATTCCCGCCTTCTCGGCAATGTACCCGATGATGGGCTGGAATACATCCGTATCGTAATTGGATTGTTTGCCTTGGACGACACGCACCAACCGTTCGAATCCCATCCCGGTATCCACGTGCTTGGCGGGGAGCGGTTTGAGGGAACCGTTTTTCTGGCGGTTGAACTGCATGAACACTAGGTTCCATATCTCGATAACCTGCGGGTGGTCCGCATTCACCAACGTTTTGCCATCTACCACACGGCGCTCGCTGTCCGGCCGGCAATCCACGTGGATTTCCGAGCAGGGACCGCATGGCCCGGTATCGCCCATTTCCCAAAAGTTGTCTTTCTTGTTTCCCAGGAGGATGCGGTCTTCCGGTACTAGCTGCTTCCAGAATCCGTGAGCTTCCTCATCCTTGGGCAGGCCGTCGGTATCGTCGCCTTCAAAAATGGTCACATACAACCGCTCGCGATCCAGCTTATACACCTCTGTGAGCAATTCCCAGCTCCATGCAATGGCTTCCTTTTTAAAATAGTCGCCGAAACTCCAATTGCCCAACATCTCAAACAACGTGTGGTGGTAGGTGTCAATACCCACTTCTTCCAGGTCATTGTGCTTGCCTGATACACGTAGGCAACGCTGGGTATCCGCTACACGGGAATAAGGTACCTGCGCTTCGCCCAAAAAGATATCTTTGAATTGGTTCATGCCCGCATTGGTAAACATCAGCGTAGGATCGTTCTTGACCACTACCGGTGCAGACGGCACAATTTGGTGACCTTTATCGGTGAAGAAAGCCAAAAAGGCTTCGCGGATTTCCCTGCTTGTCATTGAAAAATATGCATTTGATATACTGCGCAAACTTAGTCAAAATTGGCTGCATTTGCAATTTGAGGATGCATGGGCAGCGTGCCCGCGCCTTTTGTATTATCTGTCTATAAACAGATAAACTATAAAATCTGCCTCCAAGCAGATAATTTAAAAAATCTGCTATTAAGCAGATAATTTCCTATTTATTGGTTCAAATTCATTACCTTTGAATAGATAGAAAATATGCTACCCATGATAGGTGTCATTACGGGCGATATGATCAATTCCAGACGGGTTGCCGACCCTGGCGAATGGTTATCCAAACTAAAGACGGCACTTTCGTCCGAGGGGCCCACCCCAAAAATATGGGAAGTTACACGCGGAGATAGCTTCCAAGTAGAAATCGCACGTCCCGAGAGTGCATTGCAGAAGGCGCTGCACATCAAGGCGCTTATCAAACGTGTAGCGGGCCTGGATGTGCGCATGGCTATCGGCATAGGCACCAAGACCTATGACGCGGCCAAAATCAGTGAAGCAAATGGCGATGCCTTCGTTCGCTCGGGGCGGTTATTTGACCAATTGAAAAAAAACACGTTGGCAATCAGCTCCCCCTGGGAAGAGATGGACAAGGCGATCAACATCTGTTTGGAGCTCGCCTTACTGACCATGGACCGCTGGACACCCAATTCGGCCGAAATCATGGCGCTCGCCATCGAGCATCCGGAAAAGACACAGCTCGAATTAGGGAACATCTTACAGATCAGCCAAGGTCGGATCAGTGAGCGGCAACAACGTGCCGGATACGATGAGATCATGAAAATGGAAGCTTATTTCAGGGAATCCATACAGCAAAAAACAACAGGATGACGCTTTTCCTCACACTATTGCTTGCCCATATTCTCGGAGATTTCTGTTTCCAGCCAAGCAGCTGGGTAACCGACAAGAAACGCTACAAACACAAGTCAAAAAGACTTTATACCCACATCCTTATCCACGCCGCCCTACTCCTTCTTTTCTTAGGTTTCAATACCACCTATTGGATAGGCTTCACCATCGTCATCCTATCCCATTACCTCATTGATCTGGCGAAACTACATGCCGACCGGAACAACCATACACTCACTTATTTCTTGATTGACCAAGCGTTGCACATTGCCGTCCTGGCACTGGTTGCAAACTGCTATGAGCCGTTCGGCATCGCTTGGGAAAACATCGTTTCACCGGGGTATTTACTTTTCCTTACTACGCTGTCATTGGTCATCTTCGTGCCCGCTGTATTGATAAAAATAGTGATTGCCCAATGGCAGCCGGAAACGATGGACAAACCAGGGGAGGCATTATTCAAGGACGACGAATCGCTCGTTAAGGCAGGCCGATTCATTGGTGTGTTGGAACGCCTCTTTGTATTCCTGTTCGTCATCACCGACCATTGGGAGGCCATTGGCTTTCTATTAGCCGCCAAATCCATTTTCCGCTTTGGCGACCTACGGAGGGGAAAAGACCGAAAACTCACCGAATACGTGCTAATCGGCACCCTGCTCAGTTTCGGGATTGCTATCCTCATCGGGCTCATTTATTTGCGTCTGTCCCCAAGGCTCGGGTAAAATTGGCTCGTTAATTGCATAAGAGCTCGCGAAATCAAAAACATTGCATAAATAAACACGAATAATGAAAAACAAGTTGACCAAAGTAGGATTACTAGCCGGTATAGGAATCCTTTCTGCCACCCAACTGACGGCACAAACGCCCGTCAATGAGGTAAAGCCCTTCGCGCCGGAGTCCGAGTACCGTACATGGTCCATCGGTGCTCATGTAGGTTTGTTAAACCAATCCAACTTGATCGGTTTACGTCGCAGATTTGACAAAACGGAGCAGAGCCTCGGCTATGGACTGTATGTAAAAAGACAAATCCTGCCCGGCTTTGGCATCCAAGCAGAATACATCGGCGGCAAAGTAACCGGTGCCTACGAAGACAACAGCAACCGCTTCGACACCAAGATGCCGTGGTCCATTGCGATCTCCGGCAACGTCACGCTGGCCAACATCAACTGGCGCCATCATCAGGGCATTATCAAACCCTACCTCAATTTCGGATTGGGGGCCTTGGGGTTTGAACCTACCACAGAAATCAATGGAACGACAACCACCTACGAACAAACCACCAAATTGTTTGTTCCCGGTGGCGTGGGACTAAAGTTTGCCGTTACCCCCGACGTCGCGATAGACCTCGGTTACCGGCTCAACCTCGTACAGTCGGCAAATTTCGACGGCGTGAGCCATGGGGGTGCCAAAGACATTTTCTCATACACCCATCTAGGTGTTGAGTTTGCTTTGGGCAACAAGAGCAAGCCTTTCTTGGGCAACAGCAACCCAGTATCGGCCATGCAGAAAGACTACCAAGCACAATACGACGAAATACTTGCACAAAAAGCAGCTTTGGAAGCACAGCGGGCAGAGAACGAAAAGCTACAGGCGCAAGTTGAGCGGCTTTACGCCGACCTCGCCGATGATGACGGTGATGGAGTTGCAAATCGCTATGACAAATGTCCGGACACCCCCGAGAAAACAAAAGTAGATGGTTCCGGCTGCCCACTTCCCGAGCCGAAGGCACCGGTCGTACAGCAGGTGGTGGTAACCGACGAAGACAGGCGTGTAGTGGATGAAGCCATCCAGAACCTGGAGTTTGACTTGGGAAAAGCCACCATCCGCCAACCTTCGCATGCTAGCCTCAATAAAGTGGCAGCGCTCCTCATCGAGAAGAACTTCAGCCTGAAGTTGGCCGGGCATACCGACAATACCGGTTCGATGCAGACAAACTTACGGCTCTCCAAGGCACGGGCCGAGGCGGTAAAAGCATACCTTGTAAGCAAGGGTGCCAATCCATCACGCATTGAAGCTACCGGTTACGGACCCAACCAGCCGATTGCCACCAACAATACGGCAGAAGGCAGGCAACAAAACCGCCGCGTTGAGTTTACGCTGTATTAAGTAGAAAGTAAAAGTAAAAAGTTAAAAGCCGGTCTGGATCATCAGATCGGCTTTTCCATGTAAATTGAAAGCCGATTCTATTTTCTATTTTTGTTTTTTTACTTTTGATTTTCAATAAATTAACCATACCTTTGCACCGCCTTAGGCAATAGTGCCTATTGTATATAAAATATTCATGAACCCATTTATTGAATTGGGGATCCGTCATGATATTGTTAATGCCATCACAGAGCTAGGGTTCGAAGCCCCTACTCCTATCCAGGAACAAGCCGTTCCCGTATTACTTGCAGGCAGCAACGATTTTGTCGGATTAGCCCAGACCGGTACCGGCAAAACCGCAGCATTTGGTCTGCCTTTATTAGAATTGTTGGATTTCTCGCAAAAACAGCCGCAAGCACTCATTCTGTGTCCTACGCGTGAGCTGTGTTTGCAAATTTCCAAAGACATTGAGAAGTACGCAAAAAACCTCCCTGATGTACATGTTGTAGCCGTTTATGGCGGCGCGAGTATCAGTGACCAATTGCGTCAGATCCGCCGTGGCGTGCAAATCGTCGTTGCCACACCGGGTCGTATGCTCGATATCATTGGCCGTAAAGCCATCGATTTTTCTAATGTACGTTACGTCGTATTGGATGAAGCCGATGAAATGCTCAACATGGGCTTTCAGGAAGACATCAACAATATCCTGTCTACCACTCCCGACGAGAAAAAAACCTGGCTTTTTTCAGCCACCATGCCCGCTGAGGTCCGCCGGATCGCGAAGAATTACATGACCGACCCGTATGAGCTCACCATGGGCACCAAAAACACCGGCAACGCCAACATCGACCACCATTACTACGTAATCCGTGCGCGCGATAAGTATGCCGCATTTAAGCGCATCGTCGACTCCAATCCCGAAATTTTCGGCATCGTATTTTGCCGTACCAAAATCGAGACCCAAGAGATTGCCGAATCGCTGATCAAAGATGGTTACAATGCGGATTCGTTGCACGGCGACCTTTCGCAGCAGCAGCGCGATAAGGTGATGAAACGTTACCGCGAACGTAGCCTTCAGTTACTCATCGCCACTGACGTGGCCGCACGTGGTATCGACGTGAACGACGTGACCCACGTAATCAACTACTCGTTGCCCGATGAACTTGAAAACTACACCCACCGGAGTGGCCGTACGGCCCGTGCCGGCAAAACAGGCATCTCTATTTCGTTGATCAACCTGAAAGAAGTGGGCAAAATCCGTCAAATCGAACGCGTAATCGGCAAGCCATTCGTTAAGATGGAAGTACCGAAAGGCGAAGCCGTAGTGGAAAAGCAACTTTTTGCCATGATTGATAAAGTGAACGAGGTAGCGGTGAATAACGATCACATCGACCCCTATTTACCCAAGATCATGGAGCGTTTCGAGGCGCTGAGTAAAGAGGAAATCATAAAAAGGTTTGCCTCGCTTGAGTTCAACCGCTTCTTGGAATATTACCAAAATGCGCCCGACCTCAACGTAGATTCCAGTGAAGTACGCGGGGGTTCCGACCGAAAGGGAAAATCGGAACGTTTCGGCCGCGACGGATACGGATCAGATTACACCCGTTTGTTCATCAATCTCGGGTCGGTAGATGATTTCACCCGGGGCGATATCCTGGGCTATATCTGCGACACGACGCGGATCAGCGGCAAAGCCATTGGCAAAATTGACCTTAAGGGCGTGTATACCTTCTTCGAAGTGGAAAACACCTCGGTAGACAAGGTTTTCAACGGATTCCAAAACGTCGATTTCAATGGGCGCACCGTACGGGTCGAAAATGCGGGCGAGGGCCGGAGCGAGCAGCGCCGGAGCCGTCCTTTCCGAAACGGTGGCGAAAATGGAAACCGTCGCAAGCGTGAACATGGCGGGGGCTTCCGCGATTTTTCTGGTGGTGGCAAACGCCGCGAAAAGAGCCGCTGGTAAGGCCAACTCGCTTTCCCAACAATCGAGTAGGAGGAAAATAGAATAGTTTTCCTCCTATTCTATTTTCCGACCTCTCACACCACCCGGCATACCGTTC